>JAFKJW010000182.1:15157-23640 GCA_017305925.1 Hyphomicrobiales bacterium
ACGCGCGCGCTCGTCGCGGCGGTGCCTTTTCCCGACCTCGACCGGCCGCTCGACTTCACGACGCTTCAGAAAAGCGGGGTCGCCAATGCCGCGGCGTGGGCGCCGCAGTTCCGGGGCGAGGGCGGCGCGCTGGCGCCGGCGGATCTCGGCGGCGGCCATTTCGTGCTCGCCCGCAAGGACGCCAGCCTGCCGGATCTCAGGGCATGATGACGCGGCGCGCCGCGCTCGGCCTCCTGGCGGCCGCGGCAATGCCTCCCGTTGCAGGGCGCGCCGAAGGCGCTCGCGAACCGGAATTCCTGCGCGAACGTGTCGCCAGCGGCGCGCTTCCGCCGCTGGCGGAACGGCTGCCCAAAACGCCGCTCGTGCTCGACCTTCCCGCCATGGGCCGGGAAACCGGCCGCTGCGGCGGCGCCATCCACTCCCTGATCAGCGGCCAGCGCGACATCCGCATCATGACGATCTACGGCTATGCCCGGCTGGTCGGGCTCGACGAGACGCTCGCGTTCCGGCCCGACATCCTCCAGTCCTTCGAGGTGGAGGAGGAGCGCATCTTCACCTTCCACCTGCGCGAGGGCCATAAATGGTCGGACGGCAGCGCGTTCACGGCGGAGGACTTCCGCTATTGCTGGGAGGACGTCTGGCTGAACAAGGATCTGACTCCAGGCGGGCTCTCGCGCGCCCTGCTGGTCGACGGAAAGCCGGGCAGGTTCGAGATCGTCGATCCGCTGACCGTCCGCTATAGCTGGGACGCGCCCAATCCCGACTTCCTGCCGGACATCGCGTCGGCCCAGCCGCTCGGCCTCGCGCTGCCGGCCGCCTACATGAAGCAGTTCCACCAGAAGTACCAGGATCCGGACACGCTGGAGAAGCTGGTCGCCGACAACAAGGCGAGGAAGTGGACGACGCTCCACCTGCGCATGGCGCGCCAGTACCGCCCGGAGAACCCCGACCTGCCGACGCTCGACCCCTGGCGCAACCGCACCGCGCCGCCGGCCGAGCGCTTCGTCTTCGAGCGCAACCCCTTCTTCCACCGGGTCGACCAGACCGGCCAGCAGCTTCCCTATATCGACCAGGTGATCCTCGGCGTCAGCGCCTCGGAGATCATCGTCGCCAAGACGCAGGCGGGCGAAAGCGATCTCCAGGCGCTCGGCCTCGACTTCGCCGACTACACGCTGCTGAAGGCGGCCGAGAAGCGCTACCCCGTCAAGGTCCATCTGTGGAAGCGCACGCAGACCTCGCGCTTCGCGCTCCAGGCGAACCTCAACTATTTCGATCCGGGATGGGTGAAGGTGCTGCGCGACGTGCGCTTCCGGCGTGCGCTCTCGCTGGCGATCGACAGGCACGAGATCAATGTCGCGCTGTTTTACGGGCTGGCCCGGGAAAGCGCCGATTCCGTGCTGCCGGAGAGTCCGCTCTACAAGCCGCAATATGCAAAGGCCTGGGCCGCCTTCGACCGCGACGCGGCCAATGCCCTGCTCGACAGGGCGGGGCTCGCCGCGCGCGACGGCGACGGCATGCGGCTCTTGCCGGACGGCCGGACGGCGCAACTGGTCGTCGAGACGCCCGGCGAGAGCATCCTCGAAACGGACGTGCTGGAGCTGATCTCCGACTACTGGAAGGCCGTCGGGCTGAGCACCTTCGTCCGCACCTCGCAGCGCGACGTCTTCCGCAGCCGCGCAGTCGGCGGGCAGATCATGATGTCGCTGTGGTCCGGCGCGGACAACGGCGTGCCCACGGCGGACATGAGCCCCGCCGACCTCGCTCCGACCGGCGACATGCAGCTCCAATGGCCCGTCTGGGGCCTGCACTACCTGTCGAACGGACAGCAGGGGACGCCTCCCGACATGCCGGAGGCGATCACGCTGCTCGACCTCCTGCGCAAATGGCGGCACGCCACCACCACGCAGGAGCGCGCCGCGGCATGGGCGTCCATGCTCGCACTCTACACGGACCAGGTCTTCTCCATCGGCGTCGTCAACGCCACGCTCCAGCCGATCCTCGCCAGCACGCGCCTGCGCAACATCCCTGAAAAGGGCCTCTACAGCTTCAATCCGACCTGCTATCTGGGCGTCTATCATCCGGATGCGTTCTGGCTCGCCGGCGAGGGCTGACCATGCTGCGCTACGTGATATGGCGGCTGTCGATCATGGTGCCGACGCTCGTGCTGATCTCGGCGCTCGTCTTCACCATCATCGAGCTGCCGCCGGGCGACTATTTCGAGAGCTATGTCGCGGAGCTGCGCGCCCAGGGCGAGAACGCCGACATGGACCGCATCAACCAGCTCCGGCAGGAATACGGTTTCGACAAGCCGGCCTATATCCGCTACTTCTACTGGGTCGGGGGAATGCTGCACGGCGACTTCGGCTATTCCTTCGAATACGAGCTGCCGGTGTCCGACGTGGTCGGCGACCGGCTCTGGCTGACCGTGCTCGTCTCCTTCTTCACCATCGTCTTCACTTGGCTGATCGCCTTTCCGATCGGCATGTACTCGGCCACGCACCAGTATAGCTGGGGCGACTACGGGCTGACTTTCCTCGGCCTCATCGGCATCGCGATTCCCAACTTCATGCTGGCGCTGATCCTGATGTATTTCGCCAACATCTGGTTCGGCACGTCGATCGGCCACCTGATGGACCAGGACTTCCTCGACAAGCCGATGAGCTGGGCCAAGGCCGAGTCCATCCTCAGCCATCTCTGGATCCCCGTCATCATCGTCGGCACGGCGGGAACGGCGGGCATGATCCGCCGCCTGCGGGCGAACCTGCTGGACGAACTGCAGAAGCAATATGTGGTGACGGCGCGCGCCAAGGGCCTGCATCCCTTCCGCGCGCTGGTGAAATATCCGCTGCGCATGGCTCTCAACTTCTTCGTGTCCGACATCGGCTCGATCCTGCCGGCCATCATCTCCGGTGCCGAGATCACGGCGATCGTGCTGTCCCTGGAGACCACCGGCCCGATGCTCATCAAGGCGCTGCGCAGCCAGGACATGTACCTGGCCGGCTCCTTCCTGATGTTTCTCGCCTTCCTGACGGTGATCGGCGTGCTGATCTCGGATCTGGCGCTGGCGCTGCTCGACCCGCGCATCCGCCTGCAGGGCGGCAGCACCAAATGAACCTGCCGCTGCCCCCGCCCGGCGCGCCGCTGGAGCACTATGTCTCCACCGCGCCGTTCGACCCGATGTCCGTCGAGGCGATGACGCCGGAGCAGCAGCGCGTCTACGAGGCCTCGCAGCTCAGGCTCATGTGGTGGAAGTTCAAGCGCCACCGGCTGGCGCTGGCCTCCGGCGTGTTCATCGTCGCCCTTTACGCCATGATCCTGATCTCGGAGTTCCTGGCCCCCTACAACCTGCACACGCGCAATGTCGACCACATCTACGCGCCGCCGCAGCGGGTGCACCTGTTCGACGCGGGCAGGTTCGTCGGGCCGTTCGTCTACGGGCGGCGGATGACCCTCGACATGGACACGCTGCGCCGCGTCTACACCGAGAACAGGAGCGACGTGCAGCCGATCCGCTTCTTCTGCCACGGCGACGGCTACAGATTCTGGAACCTCTTCGAAGCCGACCTGCATCTCGCCTGCCCCGCCGAGGGCGGCCAGCTCTTCCTGCTCGGCACCGACCGGCTGGGACGCGACGTGCTGTCGCGCATCCTCTACGGGGCGCGCGTCTCGCTCACCATCGGCCTCATCGGCATCAGCTTCAGCTTCCTGCTCGGCATCGTCATAGGCGGGCTCGCCGGCTATCACGGCGGCGTCTTCGACCTCGTGGTGCAGCGCGTCATCGAGGTGCTGCAATCGATCCCGAGCATCCCGCTCTGGATGGCGCTGGCGGCGATCATGCCCGTCACCTGGAATCCCATCGTCATCTATTTCGCCATCACCATCATCCTCGGCCTGCTGGACTGGACCGGGCTGGCGCGCGCCGTGCGGTCCAAGCTGCTCGCGCTGCGCGAGGAGGATTATGTGCTCGCCGCGCAACTGATGGGCGCAACGCCTGCCCGCATCATCGGGCGGCACATGATTCCCGGGTTCATGTCCCACCTGATCGCCACCGCGACCATATCGATCCCCGGCATGATCCTCGGCGAGACGGCGCTGAGCTTCCTGGGACTCGGCCTGAGACCGCCGATCACGAGCTGGGGCATCCTGCTGACCGAGGCGCGCAGCGTCAGCGTCATCGCCTTCTATCCGTGGCTGCTGTTCCCGATGGTGCCGGTGATCCTCGTCATCCTCGCCTTCAACTTCCTGGGAGACGGGCTGCGCGACGCGGCCGACCCGTACAGATAGCGCCTCCGACCGCCGGCGACGGGCTTCGAGTGGACACTGCCGTCAAATTTTGCCACATGCCGTCCGATCAGGCTTCGGCCATCGCAACCGGCTTTCCCGCTCCATGAAAATCCTGCTGACAGGCGCCGCCGGCTTCATCGGCTTCCATACCGCCCGGCATCTTCTGGCGCGCGGCGACAGCGTCGTCGGCATCGACAATCTGAACGACTACTATCCCGTATCGCTGAAGCGGGACCGCCTCGCGGAATTGCAGAAATTCCACGGATTCACGTTCCGCAGGATCGACATCGCCGGCCGCGGGCTCGCGGAGGAGCTGGGCGCCCAGGCCGCCGATACCGACGTCATCGTGCACCTGGCCGCGCAGGCCGGCGTTCGCTACTCGACCGAGAACCCCTACGCCTATGTCGATTCCAACGTGACCGGCCAGGTCGCCGTCTTCGAGCTGGCCGCCCGCCTGCCGAAGCGGCCGCCCGTCGCCTATGCGAGCTCCTCCTCCGTCTATGGCGCCGGCGAGGCTGCGCCCTTTTCGGAAGCCGCGCGCGCCGACACGCCGATTTCCGTCTATGCGGCGACGAAGCGCGCCGGCGAGCTGCTCGCGCACGCCTACCGCGACATCCACGGCGTCGCCGCGACCGGCCTGCGCTTCTTCACGGTCTATGGCCGCTACGGCAGGCCGGACATGGCACCATGGCTCTTCACGGACGCCATCCTGCGCGGCCGGCCGATCTCCGTCTTCAACGACGGCAGGATGCGGAGCGACTGCACGCATGTCGACGACATCGCCAAGTGCGTCGTCGCCGCGACGGACCGCATCCTCGCTCGGCCGCCGGGCGACGTCGAGCTCACCTTCGCCGACATCCGCCTTGCCGCCCGCGACCTCGATTTCCAGCCGCGCGTCACGCTGCGGGACGGGATCGCCGACTTCGTCGGCTGGTACAGAACCTATGCGCGGCTCTGAGGGTCGGCCGGCGGGATCGCGCGCCGCGCGGCCGGGAAAGGAAATGCTCCGATGAGCCGGCTGGACAGCTTCATACGCCGCATGACGGCGCAGCGGGACTGCCTCAACGCGGTCGCCATGCAGCTCGCGGACGTGCCGGGCGCGGTGATCGAGCTCGGCCTCGGCAACGGGCGGACATACGATCACCTTCGGGAGAAGATGCCGGGCCGCCGCATCGTGGCCTTCGACAGGAAGCTCGCCGCGCACGCCTCCTCGGCGCCGCCGGCGGAGGATCTGGTGCTCGGCGAGATCGCCGAAACCGCCAGAGCTTTCGTGGGGATCGGCGCGGCGCTCGTCCATGCCGACATCGGGACTGGCTACGACGACAGGGACGCCGAGACCCTGCGCTGGCTGCCCGGCCTGACCGCCGGCCTGCTGTGTGCCGGCGGGATCGCGGCGAGCGGCCTGCCGCTGCGGCACGGCGCGCTGCAAGCGATGCCGCTGCCCCCGTCGGTGCCCGAGGACCGCTATTTCCTCTACCGGAAGCTGTAGGACGAACGGAAGCCCATCGCGGCCCGCCGACATGCACGCATAAGGATTTCTTTATGTTGTATTGTCGACAGCGCCCCGTTCTGGTAGGCAGGCGCCAATTCCGGCCTTCCGCCGGGGGCGCCCTGGCGCGCCGTGAACCCACGACTATTGGAGATCCGCCGTGGCAGACCGCAAGGATTACGTCGTCGCCGACATCAAGCTCGCCGACTGGGGCCGCAAGGAAATCGAGATCGCCGAGACCGAGATGCCCGGCCTGATGGCCTGCCGCGAGGAGTTCGGCGCCGCCAAGCCGCTGAAGGGCGCGCGCATCACCGGCTCGCTGCACATGACCATCCAGACCGCGGTGCTGATCGAGACGCTGAAGGCGCTGGGCGCCGAGGTGCGCTGGGCGTCGTGCAACATCTTCTCCACCCAGGACCATGCCGCCGCCGCGATCGCGGCCGCCGGCATCCCGGTCTTCGCGGTGAAGGGCGAGTCGCTGGAGGACTACTGGACCTATACCGACCAGATCTTCCAGTGGGCCGATGGCGGCCTGTCCAACATGATCCTGGACGACGGCGGTGACGCCACCATGTACATCCTCACCGGCGCGCGCGCCGAAGCCGGCGAGGACGTGCTGTCCAGGCCGGGTTCGGAAGAGGAAGAGATCCTGTTCGCGCAGATCAAGAAGCGCATGGCGGCGACGCCGGGCTTCTTCACCAGGCAGCGCGACGCGATCCGCGGCGTGACGGAGGAGACGACCACGGGCGTCAACCGCCTCTACCAGCTCCAGAAGAAGGGGCTGCTTCCCTTCCCCGCGATCAACGTCAACGACAGCGTCACCAAGTCGAAGTTCGACAACAAGTACGGCTGCAAGGAATCGCTGGTCGACGGCATCCGCCGCGGCACCGACGTGATGATGGCCGGCAAGGTCGCGGTCGTGTGCGGCTATGGCGACGTGGGCAAGGGCTCCGCCGCCTCGCTCCAGGGCGCCGGCGCGCGCGTCAAGGTCACGGAAATCGACCCGATCTGCGCCTTGCAGGCGGCCATGGACGGCTTCGAGGTGGTGACGCTGGAAGATGCCGCGCCGACCGCCGACATCGTCATCACCACCACCGGCAACAAGGACGTCGTCACCCTCGATCACATGCGCTCGCTGAAGGACATGGCGATCGTCGGCAATATCGGCCATTTCGACAACGAGATTCAGGTCGCGTCGCTGCGCAACCTCAAATGGACCAACATCAAGCCGCAGGTCGACATGATCACCTTCCCGGACGGCAAGCGGATGATCCTGCTTTCCGAGGGCCGGCTGCTCAATCTCGGCAACGCCACCGGCCATCCGAGCTTCGTGATGTCGGCCTCGTTCACCAACCAGACGCTGGCCCAGATCGAGCTCTTCACGAAGCCCGGCCAGTACGAGAACAAGGTCTACATCCTGCCGAAACACCTCGACGAGAAGGTCGCGCGCCTGCATCTCGACAAGCTCGGCGCGAGGCTCACCAGCCTCTCGGACGAGCAGGCCGCCTATCTCGGAGTCGCAGCGCAGGGTCCGTTCAAGGCAGAACACTACAGGTATTGATCCACCCGATATTTCACACAAGATATTGGCGCCGGGCAATTGACAATTGCCCGGCGCTTCTTTTTGCGAAAGCGCCTTCCCGCCGATTCGCCGACGATGGTATGGTGAGGTGATTCGCGATGTTTCCGCCCGCACGGCCGGGGAGTACCGGACGGACGGAACTGGTGGTCTTGGAATTCTAGCGGCGAGAGGAACAAGGCATGCCGGGGGAAAACCCGTGCGCGGCGGACGGGGCCGTGCCCGGCACCTGCGGGGGCGCGCATTCGGCGGACGGGGGCAAGCTGCTGCCGGCGCTTCGCCGCCGTGCGGCGCTCGCCGTGTCCAGCCTGGCCGTCTTCGGCTATGCGGCCGGCGACGCCCGCGCCCAGGATGCCGACGGCATCCAGCTGCTGAACCTCAACCTCGGAGCCTTCGAGGTCATCCAGCTCGCGGTGTTCGTCGGCGTCACCGGCGCCGCTCTTTTGTCGGCGGTCTGGCTGATCCGGCAACGGGCGCGGATCACGGCCGAGAACGTGATGCTGCGCGGCAAGATCGCGGAGCTCAACGCGACGCTGATGCGCAACGAGGCGCTTCTCAACCTGCGCGACCAGCGCCTGGTGATCTGGAGCGCCGACCAGCCCCGGCCCGAACTGATCGGAACCTTGCCCTCGGAAGCGGGCGCGCCTGAGGAGCGCGCGTCGTTCCTGGCATTCGGGCGCTGGCTCGTGCCGCGCTCGGCCTCGGTGCTGGAGCATGCGATCGCGGATCTCCGCGAGAAGGGCGTGCCCTTCGACCGCGTCATCGAAAGCCAGAACGGCGCGCCGCTGGAAGTCCGCGGACGCAAGACGCCGGGCCATGCCATCGTGCGGTTCGTGTCGCTCTCGGAGACGCAGCGGACGGAAGCCCGCCTCAAGCTCGAAAACCAGCGGCTCGGCGCCGACCACGAGAACCTGCTCGGACTTGCCGATGCGCTCGGCATTCCCTTCTGGGTGCGCGCCGCGGACGGACGCCTGCGGTGGGTAAACCGCGCCTATGCGCAGGCCGTCGAGGCGGAGAGCCCGGAGGAGGCGGTCCGCGACGGCAAGGAACTGCTCACCACCCAGACCCGCGAGACGATGGCCTCCCATCATCAGACCGGGAAGGTCTTCGAGCAGACGGTGTCCACCGTCG
>JAFKJW010000182.1:23673-78671 GCA_017305925.1 Hyphomicrobiales bacterium
CGGAAGGCTCGGCCGGCATGGCGCTCGACGTCAGCGCCGCCGAATCGATGCGCGAGGACTATGCGCGGATCGTGCGCAACCATTCCGAGACGCTCGATCAGCTCACCACCGCAGTGGCGAAGTTCGACGCGGACCAGAAGCTGCACTTCTACAACAACGCCTTCCAGAAGCTGTGGGATCTCGATCCGAAGTTCCTCGAAAGCGCCCCGGACCATGCGCTGCTTCTCGACCGGCTGCGCGGCGAGGGCAAGCTGGCCGAACAGCCCGAATGGCGGCGCTGGAAGGACACGCTGCTGGGAGTCTACCGCGCCGTCGACCCGGCCGAGCACCTGTGGTACCTGCCCGACGGCCGCACATTGCGCGTCCTCGCCAATCCGCAGCCGAAGGGCGGCGTCACCTGGGTCTTCGAGAACCTCACCGAGAAGATCGACCTCGAAAGCCGGTACAACACAGCCATCCGGGTCCAGAGCGAAACGCTGGACAGCCTGACGGAAGGCGTCGCCGTGTTCGGGCCGGACGGCCGGACGCGGCTGGCCAATCCGGCCTTCTCGCGCCTCTGGGGGCTTCCGGCCGGGACGATCACCGAACGCACCCACGTCTCGGCGCTGCGCGACCTCTGCAACGACCGCTCGCTGGAGCGCCCCTGGGACGGCTTCGTCGCCTCGATCACGGGCTTCGACGACGAGCGCCGCGACCGGCAGGGCCAGGTCGAGCTCAAGGACGGCACGGTGCTGCGCTATGCGCTGATCAACCTGCCGAACGGCCAGGTGATGCTGACCTTCATCGACGTCACCGACAGCGTCAACGTCGAGCGCGCGCTGCAGGAAAAGAACGACGCGCTGCAGAAGGCCGACCAGTTGAAGAGCGACTTCGTCCAGCGGGTCTCCTACGAGCTGCGGTCGCCGCTCACCAACATCATCGGCTTCACCGAGCTGCTCGACAGCGGCGCGCCCGGCCCGCTGACCGAGCGGCAGAAGGAATATGTCGGCCACATCTTCTCCTCCTCGTCGGTGCTGCTGACGCTTGTCAACGACATTCTCGACCTCGCCACGGTGGACGCCGGCATCATCCGGCTCGATGTCGGTGAGGTGCAGGTCGCGCAGGCGATCGCTTCGGCCTCCGAAATGGTGGCGGACCGGTTCGCCGAGCATGGCATCCTGCTTCCCGCCGATATTTCCGCCGCGCCGGCCACCATGCTGGGCGACGAGAACCGCATCCGGCAGGTCCTCGCCAACCTGCTTTCCAACGCGGCCAACTACGCGCCCGAGGGCAGCACGGTCAGGCTGACCTGCCGCCGCGCCCCGGACGGCGTGGAGTTCGCGGTGCGGGACGACGGCCCGGGCATGGGGCCGGAGGTGCTCGACATCGCCTTCCGCCGGTTCGAGGGGCGCGCCAATGGCGGCCGGCGGCGCGGCGCGGGGCTGGGGCTCTCCATCGTCAAGAGCTTCGTGGAACTGCATGGCGGCCATGTCCGCATCGAGTCAGCCGAAGGACACGGGACCACCGTGGCCTGCTTCTTCCCGGACTCGCCGGCGAACATGCGCGACGCGGCCGAGTAGGGGCGCGCTTGATCGAGCGTTTCCTGCCGGACGAGGCGGCGACCGCGCAACTGGGCGAGGATCTGGCCCAGGCGCTCAGGCCCGGCGACGTGCTGGCGCTCTCCGGCGACCTCGGCGCCGGCAAGACGAGCCTGGCGCGCGGCCTGATTCGCGCCGTCGCCGAGGATCCCGACCTGGAAGTCGTCAGCCCCACCTTCACGCTCGTGCAGGCCTACGAGCTGCGGCTCCCGATCCACCATTTCGACCTCTACCGCACCGCCTCCCCCGACGAATTGCGCGAGCTCGGCCTGGACGAGGCGCTGGAACGCGGCGCGGCCGTGATCGAGTGGCCGGAGCGCGCCGATACGCTGCCGCCGGACACGCTGCATGTCACGCTCACCCACGAGGGCGACGGCCGGCGCGCCGTCGTCGCCGGGCAAGGCGCGCCCATGGCGCGCGTCGAGCGCTCGCTTGGCCTGCGCGATTTTCTCGTCTCGGCCGGCTGGGGCGGGGCGGTCCGCCGGCATCTGACGGGCGACGCCTCGGCCCGCGGTTACGAGACGGTCGCGCTGCCCGGTTCACGCCCGCGCATCCTGATGAATTCGCCGCCGCTCGCGCTGGGCAAGCCCGTCAAGGACGGCAAGACCTATGCCGAGATCGCGCACACCTCGCGCACGGTGGCCGCCTTCGTCGGCATGGACAGGGCGCTCGCCGCCGCCGGTCTGAGCGTTCCGGAAATCTACGCACAGGACCTCGACCGCGGCTTCCTGCTGATCGAGAACCTCGGATCGGAAGGCATCGTGGATGCCGAGGGGCGGCCGATCGCGGAGCGCTACGAAGCCGCGGCGGAGTTGCTCGCCGCGTTTCACCGAAAGCCTTGGACGCGGCGCGCTCCGGTGGCGCCAGGCCTCTTCCACGACATTCCGCCCTTCGATCGGGGTGCGCTGGCGATCGAGGTGGAGCTTTTGCTGGAATGGTACATTCCCCGCTTCACGGGAAAGCCGGCCGACGCGGGGTTGCGCCGTGAATTCGCGGCGGTGTGGGACGGGCTTTTCGACCGGCTGGAACGGGCCGAGACCGGCATCGTGCAGCGCGACTATCATTCGCCGAACCTCATCTGGCGCGCCGACCGCGCCGGCCATGACCGGCTCGGCGTCATCGATTTCCAGGACGCGCTGATCGGGCCGACGGCCTATGACGTGGCCTCGCTCGCCATGGACGCGCGCGTCACCATTCCCCCTGAGCTGGAGCGGCGGGTCGCGGCGGCCTATGCCGATGCGCGCAAGGCGCAGGGCGCGTTCGATGCGGACGGATTCGCCGAAGCCTACGCGATCACCGCCGCGCAGCGCAATTCGAAGATCCTCGGCATCTTCGTGCGGCTCGACGAAAGGGACGGCAAGCCGCACTATCTGAAGCACCTGCCGCGTATCCGCGACTATCTGGGACGCGCCTGCCGGCACCCCGCGCTGGCCGCGCTGGCCGCGCTCTACAGGCGCCACGGCGTGCTGGACGGAGACCCGGCATGACCCCGCTCCGAAAGCCCACGACCGCGATGGTGCTCGCCGCGGGTCTCGGAACGCGCATGCGCCCGATCACCGACACGCTGCCCAAGCCGCTTGTGCGCGTGGCAGGCAAGGCGCTGCTCGACTGGAGCCTCGACCTGCTCGCGGCAAGCGACGTGGAGAAGGCGGTGGTCAACGTCCACCACCTCCCCGACCAGATCATCGACCATGTCGCGGGCCGGGTTGCGCCCCGCGTCGTCGTCTCCGACGAGCGCGACGGCCTGCTGGACTCGGCCGGCGGCATCGTCAAGGCGCTCGGCGAACTGGGGCCCGATCCCTTCTACCTGCTCAATGCCGACACCTTCTGGATCGACCGGGATATTCCCAATCTCGACGCGCTCGCCCTTGAATGGGATGCGTCGAGAATGGATATTCTGCTGATGCTCTCAGACCTGCGATCCGCGACGGGACACAGCGGCGGCACCGATTTCCTCATCGACGGCGCCGGCCGCCTGTCGCGCGCCAGGGGCGACCCCGCAGGCCTGATCTATGCCGGCGCGGCGATCCTCGATCCCGGCCTGTTCACCGGCAAGCCCGTCTCGCCGGCCTCCCTCAATGCCTATTTCGACGCGGCGATCGGAAAGGGACGCCTGTTCGGCAAGCCGCTCGACGGCCAGTGGATCACCGTTGGCACGCCGGACGCCATCGCGCCCGCCGAGGCCGCCGTGGCCCGCGCCGGCCGGCGATGATGGAGACGCCGCGCCTTTTCAGCATCCCGCCCGGCGTGCCCTTCCTCCAGACGCTGGCCGAAGCGCTGCTCGACGGCCGGCTGGTCGAGGGGTTCGACCGGAACGACCCGCTGGCGCTCGCCGGCGCCACCATCTACCTGCCGACGCGCCGCGCCGCGCGCGAGCTGCGCAGCGTCCTCGTCGGCCTCTCCGGCCGCTCGTCGGCGATCCTGCCGACCATCCGCGCGCTCGGCGAGTTCGACGAGGACGCCGCGCTTTTCGAGGACGGGTTCCAGGGCACGCTCGACCTGCCGCCGCCGGTGCCGCCGCTCGACCGGCTCTTGCTTCTGGCCGAGCTCGTGCGGGCGTGGAAGCGCCGCCTGCCCGCGCATCTGGCCGAACGCTACCGGGAGGAGGTGATCGTTCCCGCCTCGGCCGCCGACGCGATCTGGCATGCCCGCGACCTCTGCGCCCTCATGGACGAGGTCGAGACGGAGGACGCGGACTGGACGAAGCTCAGCAGCCTCGTCGAGCGCGATCTCGCCGGCTGATGGCAGATCATCCTCGATTTCCTCGACATCGTCGTCGGAGAATGGCCGGCGATCCTGGAGGCGCGGAACCGCTCCAACCCGGCGGCGCACCGGAGCCGGCTGATCCGGCTGGAGGCGGAGCGGCTGAAAAAGACCCCGCCGGCGGGTCCGGTTATCGCGGCCGGGTCGACAGGCTCGATCCCGGCGACGTGCGACCTGCTGGCGACGATCGCCCGGCTCGACAACGGCGCGGTCGTGCTGCCGGGACTGGACCGGACGATGGACGACCGCTCCTGGGCCACGCTGAACGAAGCGGAGCCGGAGCCCGCGGTTTTCGGGCATCCGCAATACGGCCTGGCGAAGCTGTTGCGCGCGCTTGGAGCGCGGCGCGAGGACGTCGGGGAGATCTGCACGCCGGACGCGCGCCTGGCGGCGCGGCGCACGACCGTGAGCGAGGCCATGCGGCCCGCCGCGACCACGGATGCGTGGACGGACGGGCGGGCGGGCGCCTCGGGTGCCGCCCTGCTCGACGGGATCGCCCTGATCGAGGCTCCCAACGAGCGCGCTGAGGCCGCCGCGATCGCCATCGCGCTGAAGCAGGCGGCCCGCAGGCCGGAGGCGCGGGTCGCCCTGGTGACGCCCGACCGCAACCTCGCCCGCCGCGTCTCCACGGAGCTGTTGCGGCTCGGCGTCGTCGCCGACGATTCGGGCGGAACGCCGCTGGCGCGCACCGTCCCGGCGGAGCTGCTGCGGCTCTTGGCGGAGGCCGCCGCGACGCCGGGCGACCCCGTGCCGATCGTCGCGGTGCTGAAGCACCCGCTGCTCACGCTCGGGCTGGAACGGCCGCTGGTGCGCCATGCCGCCGAGACGATCGAACTCGTCGCGCTGCGCGGCGGCACGGGCAGGCCCGACATCATGGAACTCGGTCCGCTGTTCGAGCGGCGGCTGGAAGCCCTGTCGACCGCATCACGACCGCCCTTCTGGCTGGCGCGGCTGACGGCGGGCCGCATCGAGGCGGCGCGTGCGGCCCTGGCGGCGCTCAGCGCCGCGCTCGCGCCGCTCGCGCTCCTGCGCCAAGCCGGGCAGGCGACCGTTCCGGCGCTCGCCCGCGCCACCGTGACGGCGTTCGAGGCCGCCGGGCGCGCGACCGACGGCGGGGTCGCGGCGCTCTATCGCGGCGACGCCGGCGAACGGCTGGCGCTCTTCCTGCGCCAGCTCGTCGCGGCGGACGCGCCCTTCGGCGTGGAACCCCGGGAGTGGCCGGACGTGCTGGCCGCCCTGATCGCCACGGAGGTGGTCAAGCCACGGCCTGGCGCGGAAAGCCGCGTCGCCATATGGGGGGCGCTGGAGGCGCGTCTGCAGGCCGTCGACCTCCTGGTGATCGGCGGCCTCAACGAAGGCGTCTGGCCGGCCGCCGCCCGCGCCGACCGCTTCATGTCGCGCTTCATGAAGGCCGGCATGGCGCTGGAGCCGCCGGAGCGCCGCATCGGCCTTGCCGCACACGACTTCGCCATGGCGATGGGCACCGGCGCGGTGGTGCTGAGCCGCTCCGCGCGCTCAGGCGACGCCCCGGCCGTCGCCTCGCGCTGGCTGCAAAGGCTGCTGACCTATGCCGGTGACGACGCGGCCAAGGCCGCCAGGGCACGCGGCGCCGTCTTCCTGCGCTGGGCGGAGATGCTCGACGCCGGGGCGAAGCAGCCCTTCGCGCCGCGCCCGAGGCCGACGCCGCCGCTGGAGGCGCGCCCGAAACGCTTCTCGGTCACGGAGATCGAGACGCTGCGGCGCGACCCTTACGCGATCTATGCACGCCGCATCCTGTCGCTGCACGCACTCGATCCGCTGATCGCCGATCCGGGCGCGGCCGACCGCGGCACGCTGTTCCACGAGATCCTGCACCGCTTCACGGAAAGCGGCGCCGACGCCGGCGGAGCCGATGCGCTGGAGGCGCTGGTCGATGCGGGCCGGCGCGCTTTCGACCAGCTCGCGCTGCCGGCCGACATCCATGCCGTGTGGTGGCCGCGCTTCCTGCGCATGACGCCGGAGATCCTCGCATGGGAGAAAGGCCGCGCGGTCCACATCCGGTCGCGGCACGCCGAGGCGTCCGCCGATCCGCTGCCGGTCGGCGCGACCGGCGCGACGCTCTCAGGCCGCGCCGACCGCATCGACCTGCTGCATGGCGGCGCAGCCGACATACTGGACTACAAGACCGGCTCCTCGCCGTCGAAGCGGCAGGCGCATACGCTGGTGTCGCCGCAGCTCGCGCTCGAAGGCGCGCTTCTGCGGCGCGGCGCCTTCGGCCGACTCGGCAAGCCGGATCTGGCCGACCTCGCCTTCGTGCGCCTGCGCCCCAACGGACAGGTGCTGCACGAATCGATCCTCGACTCCGGAAAGGCGCCCCGCCCCGCCGCCGATCTCGCGGACGATGCCTGGCGCCGGCTGGAGGATCTGCTCGGCCGCTACAACAAGCCGGAAACCGGCTACCTCTCCCGCGCCCTGCCGTTCCGCGAAGGCGAGGTGTCGGGCGACTACGACCATCTCGCCCGCGTGCTCGAATGGTCCGCCGGCGGCGACGACGAAAGCGAGGCGCCGTGAAGCGGCCGCTGGTCGTTCCGGACGAGACGCGCGCCGACCAGGCGCGGGCAGCCGATCCCGCCGGCTCCGTCTGGGTCTCGGCCAATGCGGGCTCCGGCAAGACGCATGTGCTGGCGCAGCGCGTCATCCGTCTCCTGCTGCAAGGGGCGGAGCCGTCGCGCATCCTCTGCCTCACCTATACGCGCGCGGCGGCGGCCAACATGTCCAACCGCGTCTTCCGCACGCTGTCGGCCTGGACCGCGATGCCGGACGAGACGCTTGCATCGGAAATTCTCGACCTGGAAGGCACACCGCCCGGCAAGGCCCGGCTTGCCGAGGCGAGGCGGCTCTTCGCGCGCGCGCTCGACACGCCGGGCGGCCTGAAGATCCAGACCATCCACGCCTTCTGCGAATCCGTGCTGCACCAGTTTCCGCTGGAGGCCAACATCGCGGCGCATTTCGAGCTGCTCGATGCCAAGGCGGAAGCTGCGCTGGTGGCCGACATAAGGCGCGAGATGCTGACGGGCGCGGCCGGCGGCGACAATCCGGAACTCGCTGCAGCCTTCGCCACGGTGCTCGACCATGGCGGTGAGCACGGGCTGGAGCGGCTGCTTTCCGAGATCGTTTCCAAGCGCGACGGGTTGCGGGCCTTCCTCGACGCGGTGAAAGTCGACGGGCCGCCCTACCGCCGGCTGATGGAAGCCTTCGGGTTCGGCGCGGAGGAGACGGCGGAGACGGTCGCCGCTGCCGTCTGGCCGCCGCCCGGTTTTCCATACGAGTACTTCCGTGCCTTCGAGGCGGCGGCCGTCGCGGCCAGTGCTGCCCGGGTGATGGACGGCGTCCTGCCTTACGCATCGCCGGCTTTCGCCGAACACGATCCGCTGCGCCGCCTGGCGCTGCTGCAGGCCGGTTTCCTCAAGGCCGACGGCGGCCTCTACAACCCGGCATGGCTGTTCAGCAAGGCGCTGCTGGCGCGTTTGCCCGACCTTCCGGAGCGCTATATGGAAGCGGCAGGCGCGATCGCCGCCGCGGCCGACAGGCTGGCGCTCATGCGCATGCTGGAGGCGACGCGCGCCGCGCTCGATCTCGCAGACTGGATCGTCGGCCGCTACGAGCGCGCCAAGAGCGGGCGCGGCCTGCTCGACTTCAACGACCTCATCCAGCGCACGCTGCGGCTCCTGTCGCGCCAGGATGCCGGCGCCTGGGTCCAGTATCGCCTCGACAAGGGCATCGACCACATCCTGCTCGACGAGGCGCAGGACACGAGCCCCGACCAGTGGGCCGTGGTCAAAAGCCTCGCCGAGGAGTTCTTCGCCGGCTCGGGCGCCCGCGAGGCGGCCCGCACCGTCTTCGCGGTGGGCGACGAGAAGCAGTCCATCTATTCCTTCCAGGGCGCGCGGCCCGAATCCTTCGCGGAGACGAAGCACCATTTCGCGCTGCGCGTGCGCGGCGCGGCGCGGCGCTTTTCCGACGTGCGGCTCAACTGGTCGTTCCGCTCCACCGCCGACGTCCTCGCGGCCGTGGACGCCGTCTTCCGCGACGATGCGGCGCGCGCCGGCCTGACCCGCGACAGGGAGCCGATCGAGCACCGCGCCATCCGCGGGCTGGCGCCGGGCTCCGTCGAGGTCTGGCCGTCGATCGGCAAGGCGCAGGTCGAGGAGCCCGAGGACTGGGCCGAGCCGATCGACCACGCCAGCGCGCCGGCCATACGCCTCGCCGAGGCCGTCGCGGCGACGGTGGAACGATGGATCCGGTCCGGCGAGGTGATCGAGGGCAGCGGCAAGCGCGTCAGCGCCGGCGACATACTGGTGCTGGTGCGCAAGCGCGACAGTTTCATGCATGCGCTGTCGCGAAGCCTGAAGAACCGCGACATACCGGTGGCCGGCGCCGACCGCCTGCTGCTGCACGCCCATATCGCCGTGCAGGATCTCGCCGCCCTCGGCCGCGTGCTCTTGCAGCCGGACGACGACCTGTCGCTCGCCGCCGTGCTGCGCAGCCCGATCTTCGACATTTCGGAAGAAGCACTCTTCGCGCTGGCCTGGAAGCGCGAGGGAAAATCGCTCTTCGCCGCGCTGCGGTCGCGCGCGCAGGCCGACCCGGCGCTCGCCGCCATCGTCGGCCTCATGGAGCGATGGACGGACGAGGCGGCCTTCAAGCCGCCCTTCGAGTTCTATTCGGCCATGCTCGGGCGCGACGGCGTGCGCCGCCGGATGATCGGGCGGCTCGGCCACGAGGTGGCTGAGATCCTGGACGAGTTCCTGAGCTTCTGCCTGGCCGAGGAGCGCACCGGCCTGCCGGGCCTCGAAGCTTTCCTCGCGACCCTGGAGCGAAGCGGTTTCGAGGTGAAGCGCGAGCAGGACCAGGCGCGCGACGAGGTGCGCATCATGACCGTGCATGCCTCCAAGGGCCTGGAGGCGCCCATCGTCTTCCTGGTGGACAGCGGCGGCGCCTCCGTCACGGCGCAGCACATGCCGAGCCTGCTGCCCTTCGAGCTCCGCCAAGACGGGACTTTCGTCGGCGGGTATCTGTGGAACCCCGGCGCGGACGTGGCGAACAGTGCCGCCCGTGCCATCCAGCAGGGCATCAAGGCTGCGGCCGACGAGGAATACCGCCGCCTTCTCTATGTCGGCATGACGCGCGCCGAGGACCGGCTGATCGTCTGCGGCTATCACGGCGTGCGGCGGCCGGACGCGGGAAGCTGGCTTTCGCTCGTCTGGAACGCGCTCGCCGCGCAGCCCGAAACGGCCGAGGTGCCGCATGGCGAGGCAGGCGAGACGCGGCTGCGCTATCGGATCACCCCGCCCGCACCTTCGCCCGAGGAGGAAGAGCAGCGCGAGGAGAAGGTGCGGGAAGCGCCGCTTCCCGCAGGCCTGCTGGACAGGCTGCCGCGGGACGAGAAGCTTCCGCGCCCGCTCTCGCCATCGGGCGCGTCGCTGCTGATCGAGGAGGCGGCTTCCACCGACGATCCCGTTTCCGGACGCTCGCCCGTGCTCGACGGGGATGCGCCCGACCTTGCCTTGGCGCGCGGCTCGGCGACCCATGTCCTGCTGCAGATGTTGCCCGGCATGGCGCCCGGAGAGCGCGCCGGAACGGCGGCCGGCTATCTGGCGCGGATCGGCGCGGACTGGCCGCCCGGAGAGCGGGAGAGCGCCCTTGCGGCGGTCATGAAAATCCTGGAATCACCCGACTTCGGGATGCTTTTCGCCCCCGGCTCCAGGGCCGAGGTCTCCGTGATGGGGACGCTGGCCGTCCATGGCAGGGAGCGGGCCGTCTCGGGCACGATCGACCGGCTCGCCGTGCTGGAGGACGGCGTGCAGATCGTCGACTACAAGACGAACCGGCACCCGCCCGCCACGCTCGCCGAGGCGCCGGCCGCCCATGTCCTCCAGCTCGCCCTCTATGCCGCGCTCCTGAAGCCGCTCTATCCGGGCCGCCGGATCACGGCGGGGCTGCTCTACACGCAGGCGCCGCGGCTGATCGCCGTGCCCGAGGACGTGCTTGCGGCCGCCCTTGTCCGACTCACCGGAGCATGACACAAGATCGGCTTGAACGGCGTGCCGCACGGCACCACATATTGCGCACAGCAACCGAAAGGAATTCCCCCATGAGCACCGTGAAGGTCGACAAGAACAGCTTCAAGACCGCCGTGCTGGACGCCAAGGAGCCGGTCGTCGTCGATTTCTGGGCGGAATGGTGCGGCCCCTGCAAGATGATCGCGCCGGCGCTGGAGGACATCTCCGCGGAGCTCGGCGGCAAGGTGAAGATCGCCAAGCTGAACATCGACGAGAATCCGGAGCTGGCGGCCCAGTTCGGCGTGCGCTCCATCCCCACGCTGATGATCTTCAAGGGCGGCGAAGTGGCCGACATGAAGGTCGGCGCCGCGCCGAAGACGGCGTTGTCGCACTGGATCAGCGGCGCCGTCGCCTGACGGCCTGTTCTTCCAGTTCACTTTCCCGAGCCAGTTCACTTTCCCGAGAGCGCCCGCCGGACATGTCCGGCGGGCGTTTCCGTCTGAGGCTCGACGATCCCGCCAGAGGATCAGGCCTTCAGCTCGGCGAGATCCCGGTAGAGCTCCAGCGCCTCCGGATTGGCGAGCGCCTCCCTGTTCTTCACCTCGCGGCCATGCACGACCTCGCGCACGGCCAGCTCGACGATCTTGCCCGACTTCGTGCGCGGTATGTCGGCGACGGCGACGATTTTGGCCGGCACGTGCCGGGGGCTGGCGCCTGCACGGATCCGTGCCCTGATCCGCTTCTCAAGCTCCCCGTCCAGCGCGACACCGGGCGCCAGGCGGACGAACAGCACGACGCGCACGTCACCGTCGAAATCCTGCCCGATGCAGAGCGCCTCGGCGATCTCCGGCATTTTCTCGACCTGGTTGTAGATCTCCGCCGTGCCGATGCGCACGCCGCCCGGATTGAGCGTGGCGTCGGAGCGGCCGTGGATGATCATGCCGCCATGGACGGTCCATTCGGCGAAGTCGCCATGGCACCAGACATTGTCGAAGCGCTCGAAATAGGCGCCGTGGTACTTGCGCCCGTCCGCATCGTTCCAGAAGCCGACCGGCATCGACGGAAAGGCCTTCGTGCAGACGAGCTCGCCCTTTTCCAGGCGGACCGGCTTTCCCTCGTCGTTCCAGACGTCGACGGCCATGCCGAGCCCCGCCCCCTGGATCTCGCCGGCCCAGACCGGCTCGGTCGGCACGCCGAGCACGAAGCAGGACACGATGTCGGTGCCGCCCGAGATCGAGGCCAGATGAATGTCGGCCTTGATGCCGGAATAGACGAAGGCGAAACCTTCCGGCGACAGCGGCGAGCCGGTCGAGGAGATGGTGCGCAGGCCGGAGAGGTCGTGCGTGTCGACCGGCCTCAGCCCGCTTTTGCGCAGCGTGTCGATAAACTTCGCCGACGTGCCGAAATAGGTCATCTTCTCGGCTTGCGCAAAGTCGAACAGCACATTGCCGTCCGGGTGGAAGGGCGAGCCGTCATAAAGCAAAAGCGTTGCGCCGCTGGCGAGGCCCGAGGCCAGCCAGTTCCACATCATCCAGCCGCAGGTGGTGAAGTAGAAAAGCCGGTCGCCGTCACGGATGTCGCCATGGAGCTGGTGCTCCTTCATGTGCTGGATCAGCGAGCCGCCGGCCGAATGGACGATGCATTTCGGGATGCCGGTCGTGCCCGACGAAAAGAGGATATAGAGCGGATGCGAGAAGGGCAGCCGCTCGAATTCGGGTTCCCTCGCCCGGAAGGGCGCGAGCGCTGCGTCCAGCGCCTGTCCGTTCGGGATGCGGGACGCCGCCTGCCCGGCCTTGCCGAGATAGTCCACGACCAGCACCTTGCGGACGGAAGGCAGCTTCGCCACCACCGCGGCGACCTTTTCGGAAATGTCGAGAGCCTTGCCGTTGTACCAGTAGCCGTCGGGCGCGATGAAGAGCACCGGCTCGATCTGGCCGAAGCGGTCGAGCGCGCCCTGCTCGCCGAAATCCGGCGAACAGGAGGACCAGACCGCGCCGATGGACGACGCCGCTAGCATGCAGGCGATGGCTTCCGGAAGGTTCGGCATCATCGCGGCGACGCGGTCGCCCTGCCCGACGCCAAGCTCGCGGAAAAGCTGCTGGAGCCGCGACACCAGCGCGGAGAGCTCGTCCCAGGAGAGCCGCCTCTCCACCTTGTCCTCGCCCCGAAAAACCATCGCGTCGGCGCCGCCGCGCTTCTTCAGCATGTTTTCGGCGTAGTTCAGCCGCGCCTCCGGGAAGAACGCCGCGCCGGGCATCCGGTCGCCATCGGCGAGCACGCGTTCTCCCTTCTCACCGACGATGCCGCAATAGTCCCAAACGAGCGCCCAGAAGGCCGCACGGTCCTCCACCGACCACGCATGCAGGTCGCGGAAGGCGGAGAAGGCCTTTCCCGTCTGCCGCTGCGCGTCCGCCATGAATCCGGCCAGGCGCGAGGCGGCGACCCGTTCCTCCGACGGCGACCAGAGCGGCGTTTGATCCATGATCCATTCTCCCGATTGCGGCAGCTTCATAGGACAGGAAAAGACGCGAGGAAACAGCGGCGTCCTTGCCCCGGGGCGAACATCGGACTTTAATGACCGCACACGGGAGACCATCGCAATGACGCACGACAAGGGCACCGCACGGCCGACCACCCTGATCGAGAACGACCGGGTGATCGTAACCCGCTGGGACTTTCACCGCGGCGACAACACCGGCTGGCACAGACATGGCCACGACTATGTGGTGGTGCCCATCATGGACGGCAGGCTGAAGCTGGTGACGACCGACGGCGAGAGCACCGCCGAGATGAAGAAGGGAGCGCCCTATTTCCGCGGGGAAGGCGTCGAGCACGACGTGATCAACGCGACCGACGGCGACTACGCCTTCATCGAGATCGAGTTGAAATAGCCGTTCCGCGCCTCTCCGGCGAAGCGGCGGTTTGCATCCAGCCCCGGAAAGGCTTAAGCGTCCGCAGCCTTTGTGCGGGCATCGGCCGATGCCGCGCCCAGCAACGACCGGAACAGCCATGAACAAGCCGATCGAACCCAACTCCTTCCGTACCGGACCCGACGAACAGGGCATGTTCGGCATGTTCGGAGGCCGCTTCGTCGCCGAGACGCTGATGCCGCTGATCCTCGACCTCGAGAAGGAGTGGGACAAGGCCAAGACCGATCCGGCCTTCAAGGCGGAACTCTCCGCGCTCTCCACCTTCTATGCGGGACGGCCCTCGAAGCTCTATTTCGCGGAAGGCCTCACAAAACATCTCGGCGGCGCGAAGGTCTATTTCAAGCGCGAGGACCTCAACCACACCGGCTCGCACAAGATCAACAACTGCCTCGGCCAGATCCTGCTCGCCAAGCGCATGGGCAAGAAGCGCATCATCGCCGAGACCGGCGCCGGCCAGCACGGCGTCGCCTCCGCGACGGTCTCGGCGCGCTTCGGCTACCCTTGCGTCGTCTATATGGGCGCCACCGACGTGGAGCGGCAGATGCCGAACGTCTTCCGCATGAAGCTGCTCGGCGCGGAGGTCCGGCCCGTCAGCGCCGGCCACGGCACGCTGAAGGACGCCATGAACGAGGCCCTGCGCGACTGGGTGACGAATGTCGAGGACACCTACTACCTGATCGGCACGGCGGCGGGCCCGCATCCCTATCCGGAGATGGTCCGCGACTTCCAGTCGGTGATCGGATCGGAGGCGCGCGCCCAGATCCTCGAGCAGGAGGGCCGCCTGCCCGACCTCGTCATCGCCGCGGTCGGCGGCGGCTCCAACGCCATCGGCATGTTCCACCCCTTCCTCGACGACCGCGGCGTGCGGATCGTCGGCATCGAGGCGGGCGGACGCGGGCTGCAAGGCGTCGAGCACTGTGCCTCGATGAACGCCGGCAGGCCCGGCGTGCTCCACGGCAACCGCACCTATCTCCTGCAGAACGAGGACGGCCAGATCCTCGACGGCCATTCGATCTCGGCCGGACTCGACTATCCCGGCGTCGGGCCCGAGCACAGCTGGCTGCGCGACTCGGGCCGCGTCGAGTATGTGCCGATCCTCGACGACGAGGCCCTGGAAGCGTTCCAGCTCACGACCAAGGTGGAAGGCATCATCCCGGCACTGGAATCGGCGCATGCCGTCGCCCACGCGATGAAGGTGGCGCCGAAGATGGCGAAAGACCAGATCGTCATCGTCAACCTGTCGGGACGCGGCGACAAGGACGTGCATACCGTGGCGAAGATGATGGGCATGGAGATCTGACAGGCGGTCTTTGTCCGAAGCGCGCTGCCATGCTACCTTCTTCCCGATCAATCAGGACGCTGACCATGGGTGAAGTGCCCCTGTCGCTGCGCGTGGATGCCAAGCTCAAGGAAAAGCTGGAGAGCGAGGCACGCCGGCAGAAAGTATCGGCGGACGATCTGGCCGAACGCGCCATCGAGAATTATCTCGATTTTCAGGAACGCGATCGCGCGATCATGCGCCAGCGAATGATCGAAGCGGAAAAGGGAATCTTCATCTCCGAGGAGGCGATGACGCGTTGGGTCGAAAGCTGGGGAACCGACAACAAATTACCCCCTCCCGAGCCGGATATCTTCCCTGAACAGCAACCATGAGGATCGCCTTCCTGGCGAGTGCCCGCCGTGATCTCGCATGGTTCCGGCATACGACACAGTGTTTCCCGAGGGCGCCCGCGGTGCGGAACGTGCTTACAAGCACGCCTTGGCCAGCTTGAAAGACAACCCCGAAATCGGGCATCGTACGGAGGACGAGGGTTATCGTGCTCTTCCCGTGGTGCGTACGCCCTTTTCATTCGTCTATCGAATCGCTAACGGTCGCATCGAGGTTGTAAGGGTTCGCGACGGGCGCGCCGGCGATTGAACCCTTGCTCGAGGAGCATCCATGACCACCCGCATTGACCGCCGTTTCGCCAAGCTCAGGGCCGAAGGCCGGCCGGCGCTCGTCACCTATTTCATGGGCGGCGATCCCGACTACGCCACCTCGCTGTCGATCATGAAGGCGCTGCCGAAGGCAGGCAGCGACGTGATCGAGCTCGGCATGCCCTTCTCCGACCCGATGGCCGACGGCCCGGCGATCCAGGCGGCAGGGCTGCGCGCACTGAAGGCCGGCCAGACGCTGGCGAAGACGCTGGCCATGGCGGCCGAGTTCCGCAAGGGCGACGACGAAACGCCGATCGTCATGATGGGCTACTACAACCCGATCTACATCTACGGCGTCGAGCGCTTCCTGGCCGACGCCAGGGCGGCCGGCGTGGACGGCCTGATCGTCGTCGACCTGCCGCCGGAGATGGACGGCGAGCTCTGCATCCCGGCCGTCGAGGCCGGCATCAACTTCATCCGCCTGGCGACGCCGACGACGGACGACAGGCGCCTGCCGAAGGTGCTCGAGAACACGTCGGGCTTCGTCTACTACGTCTCGATGACCGGCATTACCGGGGCGGCACTCGCCGACACCGCCAAGGTGGAAGAGGCGGTGAAGCGCATCAAGGGTCACACCGGCCTGCCGGTCTGCGTCGGCTTCGGCGTCAAGACCGCGGAGCAGGCGCGCGCCATCGGCGCGTCCGCCGACGGCGTGGTGGTCGGCACGGCGATCGTCAACGCGGTGGCGAACGCGCTCGGTCCGGACGGCAAAGCGGCGGCGGACCCGGCCGAGGCCGTTTCGGCGCTCGTCGACGGCCTTGCCCGGGGCGTGCGCGCGGCGCGCCTTCAACCGGCCTCATAAAGCGCCTACATTGCCGCTGGCACCCTCGAGGATCTTGAGCGATGAACTGGATCACCAACTACGTCCGGCCGAAGATCAATTCGATGCTCGGCCGCCGCGACATCCCGGAAAACCTCTGGATCAAGGATCCGGAGAGCGGCGAGATGGTGTTCCACAAGGATCTGGAGGGGAACCAGTGGGTTATCCCCTCCTCCGGCCATCACATGAAGATCACCGCGAAGGAGCGGCTGAAGCATTTCTTCGACGAAGGCCGCTACACCGCGCTGGAGAATCCGAAGGCCGCCGTCGACCCGCTGAAATTCCGCGACGAGAAGCGCTATGTCGACCGGCTGAAGGAGGCCAAGGCCAAGACCGGGCTGGACGACGCGATCCTGACCGGGCTCGGAACGATCGAGGGCCTGCCGATCGTCGCCACGGTGCAGGATTTCAACTTCATTGCCGGCTCGCTCGGCGTCGCCGCCGGCGAGGCCATCATCAAGGCCTTCGAGACGGCGCAGGAGCAGAAGCGGCCGATGGTGCTGTTCGCCGCCTCCGGCGGGGCGCGCATGCAGGAAGGCATCCTCTCGCTGATGCAGCTCCCGCGCACGACGGTCGCGGTCGACCGCCTCAAGGAAGCGGGCCTGCCCTACATCGTCGTGCTCACCAACCCGACCACGGGCGGCGTGACAGCCTCCTACGCCATGCTGGGCGACGTGCATATCGCCGAGCCGGGCGCGCTGATCGGCTTCGCCGGGCCGCGCGTCATCGAGCAGACCATCCGGGAGAAGCTGCCCGAAGGCTTCCAGCGCGCTGAATATCTGATGGAGCACGGCATGGTGGACATGGTGGTGTCGCGCCTCGACATGCGCGCGACGATCGCCCGGCTGCTCAGGCTGCTCCTGAAGGCGCCGGGGGAGGACAAGGGCATCGAGCCGGAGATCCTGCCGCCGGCCGTCATCGGCGCCGAGACGCGTCCATCCGCCTGAACCCGTCACGCGACGGCGCGAAAGACGATTGCCCGCGAGAACCGCAGCGCCTAATCCACCGCGATGACCCAGCTTCTGGCCGAGCGCGAGATCCAGCGCCTCCTGACCCTTCACCCGAAAGGCTTCGACCTTTCGCTGGACCGCGTCCTGCGCCTGCTCGACCGGCTCGGCAATCCGCAGGACCGGCTGCCGCCCGTCATCCATATCGCCGGCACGAACGGCAAGGGCTCGGC
Organism: Hyphomicrobiales bacterium; assembly: GCA_017305925.1. GTDB lineage: Bacteria > Pseudomonadota > Alphaproteobacteria > Rhizobiales > Rhizobiaceae > Arvimicrobium. Next base: position 40,962 of record JAFKJW010000182.1, read on the forward strand.
GGCCGCCTTCTGCCGCGCGCTTCTGGAAGCGCAGGGCCTGTCGGTGCACGTTCATACGTCCCCGCATCTGGTGTCGTGGTCCGAGCGCTACCGTCTGGGCGCCAAGGGCGGCGGCCGCCTCGTCGCCGACGCCGTCTTCGCAGAGGCGATCGGCCGTGCCGCAGAAGCGAACGGAGGACAGCCGATCACCGTCTTCGAGATTCTGACCGCCGTGGGTTTCATCCTGTTCTCGGAGCATCCGGCCGACGCCGTGGTGCTGGAAGTCGGGCTCGGCGGCCGCTTCGACGCGACCAACGTCGTGAAGAGCCCGGCCGTCGCCATCGTCATGCCGATCTCGCCGGACCACCAGGCCTATCTCGGCGACCGCGTCGAGCTGATCGCGGCGGAAAAGGCCGGCATCATGAAGCCGGGCCGGCCCGTCGTCATCGGTGCTCAGGAGTTCGAGGAGGCGCGCGACGTTCTGATCGAGACGGCGGAGCGCCTCGGCTGTCCCATGCAGCTCTACGGGCAGGATTTCCTCGCCCATGAGGAGAACGGCCGGCTGGTCTATCAGGACGAGACCGGACTGATGGACCTCTCCCTGCCCAGGCTCGCCGGGCGCCACCAGTTCGCCAACGCCGCCGCGGCGATCGCCGGCGTGCGGGTGGCGGGCTTCGGCGCGTCCCACAGGGCCGCCGACGAAGCCATGCAGAAGGTCTCCTGGCCCGGCCGCATGCAGCGGCTCACCTCGGGCAGGCTGGTCGAGCTGGCGCCGCCGGGCGCCGAGATATGGGTCGACGGCGGCCACAACCCGGGCGCCGGACTGGTCGTGGCGGAAGCGCTCGCCGAACAGGAGGAGCGCCAGCCGCGCCCGCTGTTCCTCATTTCGGGCATGATCAACACCAAGGACCAGACGGGCTATTTCCGCGCCTTCCAAGGCATGGCGCGGCATGTCTTCACCGTCCCCGTCGCCATGAGCGACGCCAGCGTGCCCAAGGAAGAGCTGGCGATACGTGCGACGGAAGCGGGCCTTTCGGCCGAGCCGATCGACTCGGTCGCCAACGCGTTGATGCTGCTGCGCGACACCTGGGACGCGCGCGAGGCGCCCCCGCGCATCCTGATCGGCGGATCGCTCTATCTCACCGGCGCGGTGCTCGCGGAGAACGGCACGCCGCCGACCTGAAGCGCACCGCCTATCGCGCGGCGGCAACGGCCCGGAAGAAGGCCTCGATCAGGCCGACATCCTTCACGCCCGGCGCGCTTTCCACGCCCGAGGAGACGTCGAGCCCCGGCGGACGGGCAAGCCGTATGGCGTCGGCGGCATTTCCCGCGTTCAGGCCGCCGGAAAGCAGGTAGTCGACGCCTCGCGGCACCCCGGCGAGGATCGTCCAGTCGAAGGACACGCCGTTGCCGCCCGGCAGCTCGGAGCCGGCCGGCGGCCTGGCGTCGAAGAGAAAACGGTCCGCGACGCCCCGGTAGGGCGCGATCCCGTCCAGATCGGCGGCCGTGCCGACCGGCAGCGCCTTCATCACCGGCAGGCCGTGGCGCGCCTTCACCGCGGCGACGCGTTCCGGGGTCTCCCTGCCGTGCAGTTGCAGCAGGTCGGGCTGCATGGCGGCCACGATGCGGTCGAGGAAATCGTCGCCGGCGTCGACCGTCACCGCGACGGCCCCGGCCCTGCCGCGCGCGGCGGCGCGCAGCCGCCCGGCATCCTCCGGCAGGATGTTGCGCGGGCTTTTCGGGAAGAAGATGAAGCCGACATGGGTGGCGCCCTCGGCCAGCGCGGCCGCCAGCGCCTCGTCGGTCTTCAAGCCGCAGATCTTGATGTCCATGAGGCCGTACCTATGCCGGCCGGCGGCCGGAGTCGAGGCCGCATGTCACTCGAAGCTGATCGCCTGCAAGGCGGAGCCGTTGCGCTTCAGCCAGGCCTTGCAGCGTTCGGTGTCGGGGCAGAGCTCCTTGCAGAGCTTCCAGAATTTCGGGCCGTGGTTCATCTCTCTCAGATGAGCGACCTCGTGGGCGACCAGATAGTCGATGACCGGAGCCGGCGCCATCAGGATGCGCCAGGAGAAGGAGAGGTTGCCCTCGCTCGTGCAGGAGCCCCAGCGGCTGGTCGTGTCGCGGAAGCGGATCGCCCTGGCCTTGCGGCCGACCGCCTCGGTATGCTTCGCCACCAGCGCCTCGATGTCGCGCCTGGCCTCGCGCTTGAGGAAATCGGCGATGCGGCGCGGCAGATGCCGCCGGTCGCCATGGACGACCAGCACCCTGATACCGTCCTGCACATCGAGGCTGACGGTGCCGCGCTTCGCCGGCTCGTGCACGATGAGATGCGGAGTGCCGCGGACCGGTATGCGGATGCCGGGGCGCACCTGCGGCCGATCGGGCACCTTGGCGAGCCGCTGCTCCAGCCAGCCTTGGTGGCGCGACAGGAAGCGGTCCACCTCGCCGCGCGCCAGCCCGGGCGGCACGGTGACGCGCAGGCCCTGCCCGCCGGCGTCGATGCGCAGCGTCATGCGCCGCGCGCGGTCGTTCTCCACGATGCGCAGCGGCAGGCGGCGGCCGGCCACGTCGTGCTCGCGCTCCTGGACCGGTTGCGGCGCCCGTCTGGCCGGGATTCGGAAAAAGCCGAATGACATGAGGGAAACGTAGACGATTCGCTTGAAACGCGCAGGCCGGAACTCGCTCCATGACGAAGCGGCCTCCGACGTGAAAACGGCGCCGCCTCGCGGCGACGCCGTAACGCTGTTTTTCGCCTGCCGGTCAGGATCAGACGTCGTCGAGCAGGTTGGAGCCCTTGCCCTTGCGGGGCGGCGTCTCCGGCTTGACGGTCGTCGTGGGCGCCGTCGGCTTGTTGCGGTGGGCCATGAAGCGGTCGAACTCTTCCTGGTCCTTGGCGCGGCGCAGTTCGCGCGCATAGTCGTCGAACTCGGTCAGCGCCTCGTCGAGCTTGCGGCGCTCCTCGGCAAGTCGCTCCAGCTCGCGCTCGCGCCACTCGTCGAAGGCGACGTTGCCGGTACGGCCGCCGCCGCCATGGCCCCAGCGCTGCGCCTTGTCGGCACCGCGGCGGCAGCCGGCGAAGATGCCGTCGGTCGCCCGGTTCACGTCGCGCTTGAAGCCGTCAAGCCGGTCGCCCCAGATGATGTAGGCAAGCATGGCGAAGCCCAGCGGCCAGAACACCATGAAGCCGATCACCATCAGCGCAATGGTCGCCGGCGTCCAGGCCGGACGGATCAAAGCAGATGCGTTCATGTTTCAAAGTTCCTTCGGTTCCCGAGCAGCCGACCTGGCTGCATGGAATCGAGATGGGAAGGGCCATGCGGCGATTCAAGGATGCATCCGGCAAAACCGGACAAGCCCTTGTCCACGCTATTTCTTTTTGAGCGCGTCGAGACCGGCCACCGCAAGCCCGGCGACAAGGCCCCAGAAGGCGGAACCGACACCGAACAGAGCCAGGCCCGACGCGGTGACGGCGAAGGTGACGGTCGCGGCCATGCGTCCGGCCTCGTCCCGCAGCGCGATCGACAGCGCGTTGGCGAGCGAGCCGAGCAGCGCCAGCCCCGCCACCAGCACGATCAGGCTTTGCGGCAGTACGGCGAAGATCGCCACCAGCGAGGCGCCGAAGGCTGCGAACACCAGATAGGCCAGCGCGTAGAAAGGCCCCGTCTTCCAGCGCTCGGCCGGGTCGGGATGCACGTCCGGCCCGGTGCAGATGGCGGCCGAGATCGCCGAAAGGTTGCTGGTGGACGCGCCGAAGGGCGCCGTCAGCACGGAAACCAGCCCGGTGACGCCGATGAGCGGGCCGGGCGGCGGCTCGTAGCCATCCGCCTTCAGCACCGCCAGGCCGGACAGATTCTGCGATGCCATGGTGACGAGATAGAGCGGCAAAGCGAGGCCGATGGCGGCCTTCGCCGTGAAGACCGGCCAGATCAGGGTCAGCGTCGACAGTTCCGGGACGGGCAGGCCGCCGACCCGGCCGGTCAGGAACGCCGCCAACCCTCCCCCGATGAGCACGACCAGCACCGACAGGGCCGGATTGAACAGCCGGATCAGGAAGAAGGCGGCGACCAGCGGCAGGATCAGCCACGGATCGGCGGGAACCGTTTTCGCCGCGTTCATGGCGAAGATGACGACGATTCCCGCCAGCATGCCGGAGGCGACCGAGGCCGGGATTTTCGCGATCAGCCGCGTCAGCGGACGAAACAGGCCGGTGGTCACCAGCAGCACGCCGGCGACGATGAAGGCGCCGACGGCTTCCGGCATGGTGAAGCCGCTGGAGGCGGCGATGAGCGCCACGCCCGGCGTCGACCATGCGGTGATGACCGGCATGCGCGTAAGCCAGGACAGCCACGCGGTCTCCACCGCCATGGCGAGGCAGAGCGCGGTTACCCAGCTCGCCGTCTCGACCTGGGTGGCGCCGACCGCATTGGCCGCGGCGATGACGATGGCGAGCGTGCCGCCGAAGCCGACGATCGCCGCCACGAAGGCGGAGACGGGAATGGATATGCGCATGGTCAGGCCGCGCTCCACCTGCACGTGGATGATGCCGAACCCCCCTCCGTCCTGCCGGACATCCTCCCCTCAAGCGGGGAGATCGGCCTTCGCCTCACACCGCCGACAATCTCCGGTGTCGAAGCGGAAACGAAGGTGTCAAAGCTGCTGATCTCCCCGCTTGAGGGGAGGATGCCCGGCGGGACAGAGGGGGGTGAGCGCAGTCTCATGTCCTCCCCGCCCTCTCGACCATCGCCTCGACGGCGGCGGTCAGCATGGCGATGTCCTCGGGGCGCGACAGGCGATGGTCGCCGCCGGGCACCAGCGACAGCGTCACGTCGTCGGCCGGCAGGTGGCTGGCGAGCTTCAGCGCATGGGTATGCGGAACGTCGGGATCGTCGAGGCCCTGGATGATGTGGACGGGACAGTGGGTGTCGATCGGCCCCGTCATCACGCAGTTCCGCGCTCCGTCCTCCAGGAGCGCACGCGTGTAGACGTAAGGCTCGCCCGCATAGTCCGAGGGGCGCTCGAAGAAACCCTTGTCGTCGAGATCGCGTCGCTGCGCGGCGTCGAGATGCGGCTCGATGAGGTCGGCGGTGAAATCGGGCGCCGGCGCGAGAAGCACCAGCCCGGCGACACGGCCTGAGCTGGCCTTGCACAGCTCCTGCGCCATGCGCAGCGCGATCCAGGCGCCCATGGAGGAGCCGACGAGGATCTGCGGTCCTTCCGTGAAGCGCCGGAAGGCGTCGAGGCTCTCGTCCAGCCATTTCGAGATCGTGCCCTCCCGGAAGACCCCGCCCGATTCCCCATGTCCCGAATAATCATGCCGCAGACAGGCGTGGCCGCTCCTTTCGGCCCAGGCGTCGAGCGCCTCGGCCTTGGTGCCGAGCATGTCGGAGCGGAAGCCGCCCAGCCAGACGAGGCCGGGCTTGCGCCCCGGACGCAGGCGATAGGCGATCGGGACACCGTCATGGTCGAAGAACCGGGCAGGAAGGGCGGACAAGGGCAACTCCGCGTGTCGGCGAACGGGCCGCCCTTTTGGCATGCCTCGGCCGCGCAGGCAAAGCATCGAACGCGCGCGAGGCCGGAAACCGTTGCGAAAATCGGCGGGCGTCAGGTGATTTCTTCATGACGGTGTGCTATTGACACGCGCCCGTTCGTGCCGACATAGGCGCGAGCGGCATTTTCGTGCGAAACAGCCAGGAGACAACGACCATTCGCAGACCATTCAAGGCAGCGGCGCCCACCAAGGACGGACCGCGCTCGAACCGCGACATCCGGGCCCCCCGGGTTCAACTCATCGACGCAGACGGACAAAATCGCGGCAACGTTTCGATCAACGATGCCCTGCTCCTTGCCGAAGAGGCCGGCCTCGACCTCGTCGAAATCTCTCCGAACGCCGATCCGCCCGTCGTCAAGATCCTCGACCTCGGCAAGCTGAAATATGCCAACCAGAAGAAGGCCGCCGAGGCACGCAAGAACCAGAAGGTCATCGAGATCAAGGAGATCAAGATGCGCCCCAACATCGATTCGCACGACTACGACGTGAAGATGAGGGCGGTGCGCCGGTTCTTCGAGGAGGGCGACAAGGTCAAGTTGACGCTGCGCTTCCGCGGCCGCGAGATGGCGCATATGGAGCTCGGCATGCAGCTTCTCAACAAGGTGCGCGAGGAAACCGCGACGATCGCCAAGGTCGAGGCGGAGCCGAAGCTGGAAGGCCGGCAGATGATGATGGTGCTGGCGCCGCGCTGAGCCGCGGCACCGGACCGGGCGCGGCGGCGACCGGCCCGCAACGGGGCGGGCATGGCCGGAGCCGCGGACCACGTTCGCCCGTCCCGCGGAAACGGCGAAGGCTGAAAGCCGGATATCGCTCATGAACATCCTGAAGACCCTCGACAACCTGCCGCTCGACAGCTTCCAGTCGCTGCGCCGGGTCGTGCTGGCGGTTGCCATCCTCGTCGCGATCACGGCCCTGCTTTTCCTCGGCTCGGAGCCGAACCATCCCGAACTGCACGAATATGTGGAGGCGGTAGGCACCGCGCTGATCTTCGCGGCGATCGTCGGGCGCGTCTGGTGCACGCTCTATATCGGCGGCCGCAAGGCGCAGGAGATCGTCGAGGCCGGTCCCTATTCGATCACCCGCAACCCGCTCTACGTGTTCTCGGCCATCGGTGCGGCGGGCGTCGGCTGCCAGACCGGCAGCATGGTCGTCGGGCTGGCGTTCGGCGTCTTCACCGCGCTCGCCTTCCTGATCGTCATCCGCCGCGAGGAAATCCACCTCGCAGAGCATTTCGGCGCGGCCTATGCGGACTATCGCGCCAGGGTGCCGCGCTTCTGGCCGAACTTCGCGCTGTTCCGCGACGACCAGACCGTGACGGTGCAGCCGCGCCGGATCTATTCGACGCTGCTCGACGGGCTTGTCTTCGTCATCGCCATCCCGTTCTTCGAGACCATCGAGCACGTCCAGAACAGCGGCCTGCTGCCCATCGTGCTGCATCTGCCCTAGAGACATACGCTTTCCGGCGTATTTCCCTTGACTCTTGCGGCCGCCAAATCTAACAGCCGTCCCGTTCAGTGGAACCGTCCGGCAGGGCATGCCGTGGCGGTTCTTGATGCTTGAAAAGCTCAGCTCATGATTTGAGCAAAGCGGGAAGCGGCCGCCGAGGTTCTCCCTGGATGGCCGCCGTCGATCGTTCGGCGTCCTCGCGGAGCCGCTTGCGCAAGCAAGCCGGCGTGAGCGCAAAAGAAAGGTAAGCAAAATGCCCAAGATGAAGACCAAATCGGCCGCCAAGAAGCGGTTCAAGATCACCGGCACCGGCAAGGTCCTGTCCGCCGCCGCCGGCAAGCGCCATGGCATGATCAAGCGCTCCAACAAGTTCATCCGCGACGCTCGCGGAACGATGGTTCTCGCCAAGGCAGACGGCGAGAAGGTCATCAAGAACTTCCTGCCGAATGGCGGCGGTCTCTAGAAGACCCGGCCCGGCTGACAGCGTTTAAGGAGATCATGACATGGCACGCGTAAAGAGAGGCGTCACCGCCCACGCCAAGCACAAGAAGGTCCTGAAAGCCGCCAAGGGCTTTTACGGCCGCCGCAAGAACACCATCCGCACCGCCAAGCAGGCGGTCGAGAAGTCGATGCAGTATGCGTATCGCGACCGCAAGGCGCGCAAGCGCAACTTCCGGGCGCTGTGGGTACAGCGCATCAACGCCGCGGTGCGCGAGCACGGCCTGACCTATGCCCGCTTCATCGACGGCATCAACAAGGCCGGCATCGAGATCGACCGCAAGGTGCTGTCCGACATGGCGATCCACGAGCCGCAGGCTTTCGCCGCGGTCGTCGGCCAGGCCAAGAAGGCGCTGGAATACCTGAAGGACACCACCCCGAACGCGTTTGAGAGCGCCGTAGCCTGAGCTAGCGGCTTCCCAAGCATTCGGAAATCTGATTTTGGGAAACCCGCGCTGGTATGGCTGGCGCGGGTTTTTGTTTGGAGTGCGTCCTTCGAGGCTCACCCTTCGGGTTCGCACCTCAGGATGAGGAAAGTGGTTTGTCGAGCCCACGACACAGTGGGTTCGATGCGCAAACCGTCCTCATCCTGAGGTGCGAACCCGAAGGGTGAGCCTCGAAGGACGCACCTGCCGGCAACACATGACGGGCACAAATATGGATATCGGTTCGCTCGAATCTTCCCTTCTGACAGCCATCGCCGCCGCCGCGGACGAGGCTGCCATCGAGGCCGTGCGCGTCGCCGCGCTCGGCAAGAAGGGCTCGGTCTCCGAGCTCCTCAAGACGCTCGGCGCGATGAGCCCGGAGGAGCGGCAGGTCAAGGGCCCGGCGATCAACGGGCTGAAGACCCGCATCTCCGAGGCGCTCGCCGCCCGCAAGGCCGGGCTAAGGGACGCGGCGATCGAAGCGCGGCTGAGGGCCGAGAAAGTGGACGTCACGCTGCCGGTACGCCGGTCGCCGGCCGAGCGCGGCCGCATCCATCCGATCAGCCAGGTGATCGACGAGATCGCGGCGATCTTCGGCGACCTCGGCTTCGCCATCGCCGAGGGGCCGGACATCGAGACCGACTACTACAACTTCACCGCGCTCAACTTCCCCGACGGCCATCCGGCCCGCGAGATGCACGACACGTTCTTCTTCGGCAAGGACGCCGACGGCGAGGCGAAGCTGCTGCGCACGCACACGTCGCCCGTGCAGATCCGCACCATGGAGGCGCAGAAGCCGCCGATCCGCATCGTCATCCCGGGCAAGACCTACCGGCAGGATTCCGACGCCACCCACTCACCGATGTTCCATCAGGTCGAGGGGCTGGTGGTCGACAGGACCGCCAATGTCGCCAACATGAAGTGGGTGCTGGAGGAGTTCTGCAAGGCCTTCTTCGAGGTGCCGAGCGTGACGATGCGGTTCCGGCCGAGCTTCTTTCCGTTCACCGAGCCCAGCCTGGAGGTCGACATCCAGTGCGACCGCTCGCGGCCGGGCGAGGTGCGCTTCGGCGAGGGCAACGACTGGATGGAGATCCTCGGCTGCGGCATGGTGCACCCCAACGTGCTGCGCGCCGGCGGGCTCGACCCGGACGAATACCAGGGCTTTGCCTGGGGCATGGGCATCGACCGCATCGCCATGCTGAAATACGGCATGCCGGATCTCCGCGCCTTCTTCGACGCGGATGTGCGCTGGCTGGAGCACTACGGGTTCAGGCCGCTCGACATGCCGACGCTGTTCGGGGGGTTGTCGAGCTAGAAAATGCCTGTGCCAAGGGTAGACTACGGAAAATATTTCGAAACGGACGACGCCCGGCCAGTAGAGGCATGGTGCGACGATGAATTCGTCTACGCAGTTCTTGCTGACGGTCGGCAGATCAGAACGCCGATTTGGTGGTATCCGTACTTGAGAAACGTGTCTGCGGAAAAGCGCTCAGTCGTGGAATTGCTGTATGAGGGCATTTGGTGGCCGGCCATTGACGAGGGAATTTCTATCAAGTCCATGTTGCTTGGTTGGAAATCACCTAGGGCGATTGATCCAACTGCATCGGAACTTAGCAAATGAGCGAGTGGATGCCATTGGTCGCCGCCGCTCTGTCTATTGTCGGTGCAGCCATGACCTATGCTTGGCAGCGATCAATTGACCGCCGTGACAAGCTGAGAGAGAAAAAGCAAATAGCCTACGAAGCCTTCCTTCATGGGTTATACAATGCATCAGAAGAAATACATCGTGACCCGTCGAGCGACGTAATGCACGATCGATTTCAATTGGCTAGATTATCTGTATTTCTTTTTGCACCGGATGACGTTGTTGAAAAAGCGGGACGATACGTTCTTCTTATACAAGATAAGGGAGGAATCCCCGTAGAGCGCCGGCGCGCCTTCGCTGAGATGATCAAATCTATGCGAGCGGATACCTTCGAGAAAACTAAGCTTTCTAGCGAACAGATTATACGTTTGGCTCCGCTGAACCATCCCGACGAGGGAGAGGTTAGTGGTCCATCGCCTCTAAGGAAAATGTGATGAAATTCACCCTCTCCTGGCTGAAAGACCATCTCGATACCGACACCCCCCTCGACGAGATCGTCGCGCGGCTGACGGCGATCGGGCTGGAGGTCGAGCGTGTCGACGACAAGGCAAGCCTGAAGCCTTTCGTCATCGCAAGGGTGCTGAGCGCCGTGCAACACCCCGACGCCGACCGGCTGCGCGTGCTCTCCGTCGACATCGGCAATGGCGGGGCGCCCGTGCAGGTGGTCTGCGGCGCGCCGAATGCGCGGGCCGGGCTGGTCGGCGCGTTCGCGGCGCCCGGCACCTATGTGCCCGGCATCGACGTGACGCTCGCGGTCGGGAAAATCCGCGGCGTCGAGAGCCACGGGATGATGTGCTCCGAGCGCGAGCTCCAGCTTTCGGACGAGCACAACGGCATCATAGACCTGCCGGCCGACGCGCCGGTCGGCACGAGCTTCGCCGCCTGGGCGCATCTCGACGATCCGGTGATCGAGATCAACCTGACGCCCAACCATCCCGACGCCACCGGCGTCCACGGCATCGCGCGCGATCTCGCAGCAAGCGACCTCGGCCGGCTGAAGACCGCGCCGGTCGAGCCGGTGGCCGGCAAGGGCGCCTGTCCCGTCAAGGTGTCCATCGAGGCGCCCGAGCTCTGCCCGGGCTTCGCGCTCAGGCTCGTGCGCGGCGTGAGGAACGGGCCGTCGCCGGGATGGCTCCAGCAGCGGCTCATCGCCATCGGGCTGAGGCCGATCAACGCGCTGGTCGACGTCACCAACTACATCACCTTCGACCGCGGGCGGCCGCTGCACGTCTTCGACGCCGCCAAGGTGACGGGCAACCTGACCGTCCGCCGCGCCCGCGACGGCGAGAAGGTTATGGCGCTGGATGGCCGGGAATACACGCTGACGCCCGAAATGTGCGCCATCGCCGACGAGAACGGCGTGGAGTCCATCGCCGGCATCATGGGCGGCGAGCACTCCGGCTGCGACGAGACCACCACGGACGTGCTGATCGAATCGGCGCTCTGGGACCCGATCACGACTGCCCGCACCGGCCGGGCGCTCGGCATCGTCACCGACGCGCGCTACCGTTTCGAGCGCGGCGTCGATCCGGAATTCATGGTGCCGGGCCTCGAACTCGCGACGCGGATGGTCCTCGATCTCTGCGGCGGCACGCCGAGCGAAAACGAGGTGGTCGGCTATGCCGGATACACGCCGAAGATCGTCGCCTTCCCGACCTCGGAGGTGAAGCGCCTCACCGGCCTCGACGTGCCGGCCGAGGAAAGCCTCGCCATCCTCACCCGCCTCGGCTTCGTGCCGAAGGGAACGGGCGACACCGTCGAGGTCGCGGTGCCGTCCTGGCGGCCCGACGTCGACGGCAAGGCCGATCTCGTCGAGGAGGTCATGCGCATCCATGGCGTCGAGCACCTCGTGCCGCAGCCGCTCGCCGGACGCGATGCGGTGAACGGCAGGATCCTCACCACGCTGCAGGTGCGCACCCGCGCGGCCAGGCGGGCGCTCGCCGTGCGCGGCATGATGGAGGCCGTGACGTGGTCCTTCATCCCGGCAAGACACGCCGAACTGTTCGGCGGCGGCGATGCAGCGCTGAAGCTCGCCAACCCGATCGCCGCCGACATGTCCGACATGCGGCCCTCCCTGCTGCCCGGCCTGCTCGCCGCCGCGCAGCGCAATGCCGACCGCGGCTTCGGCGACGTCGCGCTGTTCGAGGTGTCGGGCACCTATGAGGGCGACACGCCGGACAGGCAGCGCCGCGCCGCCGCCGGCGTACGGCGCGGCACGGCGAAGCTCGAAGGCTCCGGACGCAACTGGGCAGGCAATGCGCGGGCCGTCGGCGTCTACGACGCCAAGGCGGACGCGCTCGCCGTGCTGGAGGCCTGCGGAGCGCCGGTCGACAAACTGCAGATCGAGGCGGGCGGGCCGGGCTGGTATCATCCGGGCCGCTCGGGCACGATCAAGCTCGGCCCGAAGGTGGTGCTCGGCACGTTCGGCGAGTTCCATCCGAAGACACTGGAAGGGCTCGACGTTTCCGGCGCGCTCTGCGGCTTCGAGGTGTTCGTGGACGCCGTTCCCGAGCCGAAGGCGCGGCCGACGCGGACCAAGCCGAGGCTGGACCTGTCGCAATTCCAGGCGGTCAAGCGCGATTTCGCCTTCGTGGTGGACAGGCAGGTCGAGGCCGGCACGCTGACACGCGCGGCGCTGGCCGCCGACAAGCGGCTGATCACCGGCGTCTCCGTGTTCGACGTGTTCGAGGGCGCGGCGCTCGGCGAGGACAAGAAGTCGATCGCCATCGAAGTGTCGATCCAGCCGGTCGAGAGGACCTTGACCGACGAGGATTTCGAGGGGCTCGCCGGCAGGATCGTCGAGAATGTCAGGAAGCAGACCGGCGGCGTGCTGCGCGGATAAAAATCGGCGGCAGGCAGGAAAGACGCCCGCCTGCCGCCTGCTTCCTCATCCGTTGGTGAGCGCCAGCGCCGCTTCGGTGTAGCGCTTGCCCGTCACCTTGTCGGGGGAAGCGGCGTCGCCGATACGCACTACGTCCTCGGGCGTGAGCGCGATGCCGGCCGCGGCGACGTTCTGCTCCAGGTGGCCGATCTTGCGCGCGCCCGGGATGGGCACGATGGAATCGCCCTGGTGCAGCACCCATGCCAGGGCAAGCTGCGCGGCCGTCACGCCCTTCTCCGCGGCCAGCGCTTCGAGCGCGGCAACCACCGGCGCGTTCGCCTGCATGGCTTCCGTCTGGAAGCGCGGCAGGGTGTTGCGCCAGTCGTTCGCGGACAATTGTCCGGACCTGCCGATCGCGCCGGTCAGCAGGCCCCGGCCGAGCGGGCTGTAGGGAACGAAGCCGATGCCGAGCTCGCGGCACACGGCAAAGACCGCATCCTCGGGCTCCCGGCTCCACAGCGAATACTCGCTCTGGACGGCGGCGATCGGATGCACCGCATGCGCCCTTCGAATGGTGGCGGCGCTCGCCTCGGAGAGGCCGAGGGTGCGCACCTTTCCCTCGCGCACCAAGTCGGCCATGGCGCCCACCGTGTCCTCAATCGGCACCGACGGATCGACCCGATGCTGATAATAAAGGTCGATCACATCCGTGCCGAGGCGCTTCAGGGACGCTTCCGCCACCGCCTTGACGTGCTCAGGGCGGCTGTCGACCCCCACCATGCGCTCGGCTCCGGAACCCTCGGCGCTGATCCTGAAGCCGAATTTGGTGGCTATCTTCACCTTGCCGCGCAACGGCCCCAGCGCCTTGCCGAGCAGGATTTCGTTCTCGTAGGGCCCGTAGACCTCGGCCGTGTCGAAGAAATCGACCCCGATCTCGACGGCGCGGCGCAGCGTGGCGATCGAATCCTTCTCGGCCTGGCCGCCATAGGCGAAGCTCATTCCCATGCAACCGAGCCCAACGGGGTTGACGGTCAGTTCGGTTCCCAGCCTGCGGGTCTTCATCGTGGATCTCCTTGTCATGTCCGACGAGGAGATAGCGCCTTGCATCGTGTTCGATAATGCCTTCCGGATAGAACCCGCTGTTCGATGGGATAGATCAATGAACCGAAGCCAGCTTGCGCAATTGAGCATCTTCGCCGCGGTGGCCAGCCAGGGCGGCTTCCGCGGTGCCGCCCGGGAGCTCGGGATCGCGCCGTCGGCGATCAGCCATGCGGTTTCGAGCCTCGAAGCCTCGCTCGGCGTCAGGCTTCTGGCGCGCACCACCCGCAGCGTCGCGCCGACCGAGGCGGGAGCCGCGCTGCTGGAGCGGCTGCGGCCGGCCCTTTCGGAGATCGAGCTTGCGCTGGAACAGGCGGTGGAGGCGCGCGACCGGCCGGCCGGCAATCTCCGGCTGACCGTGCCGCGCACCGGCGCCCAGCTCGCGCTGGCTCCGCGGCTCGGCGCGTTCAGCGCCGCCTATCCCGACATCGTGCTGGAGATCGTCATCGACGACCGCTTCACCGACATGGTGGAAGGCGGCTTCGATGCCGGCATCCGCCTCGGTGAAAGCCTGCAGCGCGACATGGTCGCGGTGCGCGTCGGGCCGCAATTGCGCGGCGCGGTGGTGGCGGCGCCATCCTGCTTTTCAAGGTTGCCCGTTCCCCGGCATCCCCGCGATCTGGCCGGCCACCGGTGCCTCCGCTTCCGCTTCAGGAGCGGCGCGATCTATCGCTGGGAGTTCGAGAAAGACGGCGAGGCACTGGAAATCGCCATTTCCGGGCCGCTCATCCTCGACGAGGACAGGACGATCGTCCAGGCCGCGCTCGACGGCGCAGGCCTCGCCCTGGTCTTCGAGGATTACGTTCGCGACCATCTCGCCGCAGGGCGTCTGGTGCGGGTCCTGGAGGACTGGTGCCCCTCGTTCGACGGCTTTTTCGTCTATTATCCGAGCCGCCGCCAGATGCGCCCGGCGCTGCGCGCCTTCGTCGATTTCTTTCGCTGGCGCGACTGAGTCCGTTCCGCTTCCCTTTCGCCGCAGGCGTCGCTAGTTTCGCGCAACATCAGGGAGAAGACCATGTTTCGTTGGGGTGTACTGTCGACCGCCAAGATCGGCCGCGAGCAGCTCCTGCCGGCCATCGCCGACGCGGAGAACGGCGTGCTGGCGGCCATCGCCAGCCGCGACCTCGGCAAGGCGCGGGCGCTGGCCGACAGGTTCGGCGCGCCGCACGCGTTCGGCTCCTATGAGGACATGCTGGCGTCGGACGTCATCGACGGGGTCTACATCCCGCTGCCGACCTCCCAGCACATCGAATGGACCGCCAGGGCGGCCGAAGCCGGCAAGCATGTGCTGGTGGAGAAGCCGCTGGCGCTCGACGCCGAGGACATCCGGCCGTTGATCGAGATCCGCGACCGCAGGAAGGTGCTGATCAGCGAAGCGTTCATGGTCGTCCATCATCCGCAATGGCACAAGGTCCGCGAGCTCGTGCAGGGCGGCGCGATCGGACGGCTGCGCCATGTGCAGGGCGCCTTCACCTACTACAATGTCGATCCCGGCAACATGCGCAACCAGGTCGCGCTGGGCGGCGGCGCGCTGCCGGACATCGGCGTCTATCCGACCGTGTCGACGCGCTTCGTCACGGGCAGCGAGCCGCGGCGGGTCCAGGCGCAGGTCGAGCACGACAAGACCTTCGGCACCGACATCTATTCGACCGTGAAGGCCGATTTCGGCGGTTTCGACCTCACCTTCTATTGCTCGACCCAGATGGCGCTCCGGCAGTTCATGGTGTTCCACGGGGAGGAAGGCTTCATCGAGGTGCACGGTCCCTTCAACGCCGGCGACTACGAGCACCACCGCATCGAGCTGCACAACCGCGACCATACCGAGGCGACGGTGTTCCGCTTCCCGGGCACGCGGCAATACCGGCTGGAGGTCGAGGCGTTCGCACGGGCTGCGCAAGGCGGGGAGGAACGCGTCTTCACGCTGGAGGACTCCATTCTCAACCAGAAGGTCATCGACGCCATCTTCCGCGCCGGTCGGCACGACGGCTGGGAGCCGGTGTGAGGGTCCACCGGGCTCCGGGTACGCCCGGAGCGGCCTGTCAGGCGTCGCGCACCGACCAGTGGATCGGCATCTGCGGGTCGAACACCGTCACCGCACCTGCCTCCGTCCAGATCTTTTCCGGAAACCGGACGGGCTCGTCCTGGCGTGTCAGCGTGATGCGTTCTTCATTCGGCCGGCGTCCGTAGAAGGCCGCGCCGGACAGCGCGACGAAGGCCTCCAGCCTGTCCAGCGCGCCTTCCTGCTCGAAGACCTCGGCGAGGCAGCCCATCGTGTTGATCGCCGTAAAAATGCCCGCGCAGCCGCAGGCGCATTCCTTGGCCGGATCGGCATGCGGCGCGGAGTCCGTGCCGAGGAAGAAGCGCGCGTCGCCCGACGTCGCCGCCTTGCGCAGCGCCTGGCGATGGCTCTCGCGCTTGGCGATCGGCAGGCAGTAGTAATGGGGTCGGATGCCGCCAACCAGGAGCGCGTTGCGGTTGATGATGAGGTGATGGGTGGTGATCGTGGCCGCCGTGTTGGCGGCCTGGGCGCGGACGAAATCAACGCCGTCAGACGTGGTCACGTGCTCCATGACGATCTTCAGTTCCGGCAGGCGCCTGCGCAGCGGCGCCAGAACGCGCTCGACGAACACCGCCTCCCGGTCGAAGATGTCGACCGCCGGATCGGTGACCTCGCCATGCACGCAGAGCGGCAGCCCGATCGCCGCCATCCGCTCCAGCACCGCCGACACCTTGCCGATGTCGCGCACGCCGCTCTGCGAATTCGTCGTGGCGCCGGCCGGATAAAGCTTTACGGCCTGCACGAGACCGTCCCGGAAGCCGGCCTCGACATCGTCGGGCTCGGTCGTCTCGGTCAGGTAGAGCGTCATCATCGGCTCGAACGCATGGCCTTCCGGCAGGGCGGCCAGGATGCGCGCACGGTAGGCGGCGGCATCGGCGGCGCCGACCACCGGCGGCACGAGATTCGGCATGATGAGGGCGCGTGCGAAATTTTGCGAGGAATGCGGCAACACACCGTTCAGCACGGCGCCGTCGCGCAGGTGCAGGTGCCAGTCGTCCGGGCGTCTGATGGTCAGGACATGCATGATTTCGGCCTCGCGCGCGACGAACGCCTTATTCCGCGAAGCACGCTTGAGAGCAAGCCGGCAATGCCGTTCCGCTCGCGGAAAAGTTCCCGGAAACGCTCTCGATTTCGCACCGCCATTCCATTAGCCTGCATGCGGACGGTCCGGAGAGACCGCCTGTGGACGCGTCGTTATGCACAGCGGGGGCTGGCTTGCTGATTTCACTCCTCACCCATGCCCGCAGGATGCGGGCGCTCGGCCTGCTGGGGCGCATCCTTGCGCGACTGCTTCGCGGCTCCCCGGCGGCCCACGACGTCACGCCCCGCTGGAGCGGCGTGCTGCCTCGTCCGGCCGCACCGAAGGGCGCATACCGGGCCTCACGCGCCGCCAATGACAATGGCGGCGCCCTGTCCATGCGGATCGCCCCCGACCGGCCTGCTCCGCTTGCCGGCCGGTACAACGGCGTGGCGTGGATTGCCGGCGACGCGGCAGCGGCGTCGCGGCAGCCAAGGCGCTCCTCGGCCAACTGAAGCCGCCGCGGCTACTCCGAGGCCAGGAACTTGTCATCGAAGGCGCCCGATACGGACGTTCCGTCGGCAAGCCTCGCGGTGATGCGTCCGTCCGCGGCGAGGATGTCGGCCGGTGCGGCGGCGGCCGGCAGCGGAAGCGCGCCCAGCACATGGCGGAAGCGCACCGCGCCGCCGGGCGAAAGCCGGAAGGCGGTCGGCACGCCCATGCGCTTCAGCTCGTTGTCGCCGAGCGAGGCGGCATGGCCGACTGCGGTGCGCCCGTCCTCGACGCCCAGCACGCCGCTGTGGCGGCCGTTCCACGGCGCATAATCGCGGCCGCCATTGCTGAGCCACAGCATGGTGACGGGCAGTTCCGCGGGATTCTTGAGGACCAGGAACAGATCCTTCTCCGCCTCGCGCGCCACGGCCGTCCAGCCGGGGCCGTCATGCGGCGCCTCGACCAGGATGACGAAATCCTCCTCGCGCCCGTCCGCCGGATAGGCCGTGAGGTCGTAGCTCCCGCCATCGGCCCGCGGGAACCGCGACAGGTCCTCGGTGCGCCCCGGATAAGCCAGTGCATAGCGCCCGCGCGTCGGGTCGGGCTCCAGCGAGGCGTCCGGCGTCATGGCCAGCCTTTTCGGCGAGAAGGCGATCCGGCCGCCGGCGCGCATCGCGGTCATGGGGTGATGGGCGGCCGAAAGCTCGCCCTCGCCGCCGATGAAGGCATGCTCCTGATAGAGGAACGGATGGCCGTCGCGCAGGATCAGGACCTTCTCGAGCGTCGCGCCCATGACGGTGCGCCGCAGGCGCAGCCGGGCGCGCCAGCCGCCCGGCATGGCCGCATTCTCGATGACGTCCCAGGGGCTGTTCGCCGGCCATCCGTGCAGCGGCGCCGGCTCCACGTCGCTCGCCGAGAAGGGTGCGCAGAGGAAGTCGCCGGAGAGACCCTTGGTGCCCGGCGACCAGTCGGCCACCGCCGTCGCGGCCTCATCGATCCACGGCGCGCGGTGCAGCGGCCGCAGCCGGCGGCCTTCCGCCTCGATGACCAGATCGGCAATATGGCCGATGGAAAGATCGAGTTCGAGCGCAATGCCGCGGGCGGCGATCGCAAGCTTTTCCATGTCCGTCCTCCGTCTTCGTGCTCCGAGCTAGCGCAACCGATGCCGGTCGGGCAAGCGGTACGCGGCAAGGCGGCGCAATGGACGCGCAAGGTTCGATGGGCTAAATAGCGGCCAGCTTGGCCGGCGGGGGACTCGCCGCGGCTTTTGACGGCGCGGGATTGAAGTGTGCGGCGGTCGGTTCTTCCTCACGGCACCAGTGTGAAGGCGCTTGTCCTTCTGGCCTTCGGCCTCTTTCTGGCGGGTTGCAGCACGACGCCGAGCGACGTCCTGCAGACGACGGTGCCGCCGCCGCTCGAAACGGAGAACTACGCGGCGCTGGTCGTCGACGCCACCAGCGGCAAGACCCTCTATCAGGTGAACGCGAGCGCCTACCGCTATCCGGCATCGCTCACCAAGATGATGACGCTCTACATGGTGTTCGAGAACCTGTCGTCGGGGCGGCTGTCGCTCGCCAGCGAGCTTCCGGTGTCGCGCCATTGCGCATCCCAGGCGCCGAGCAAGCTCGGGCTGAAGGCCGGCACCACCATCGACGTCGATTCCGCCATCAATGCGATCGCGGTGAAATCCGCCAACGACGCCGCCTGCGCGGTCGGCGAATATCTGGGCGGCGGCAGCGAGGACCGCTTCGCGGAGCTCATGACGGCAAGGGCCCACTCGATCGGCATGGCGAACAGCACCTTCCGCAACGCCTCGGGCCTGCCCGACCCGGACCAGCGGGTCACGGCGCGCGACATGGCCACGCTCGGCATCGCGCTGAGGCGCCGCTTCCCCCAGCATTTCGGGCGGTTCTCGGCGCGCAGCTTCGCCTTCCACGGCCGCGAGATCCGGGGGCACAACCATCTGCTGGGGCGCGTCGAAGGGGTGGACGGCATCAAGACCGGCTATATCCGCGCCTCCGGCTTCAACATCGTCACGTCGGTCAGCCGGCGCGGCAAGCGCCTGATCGTGGTCGTGATGGGCGGTAAATCCGGCCGGGAACGCGACGCCCATGTCGAGGCGCTGATCGAGCGGTTTCTCCCCGGCCTGGGCGCACGCCCCGCTCCGGTGATCGCCGCCCCGCGGCCGATCGAAACCGCCGCACCCGCCATCCTGGAGGACGGCGATCTGCCGGGCGTCGGAGCGGCTTCCCCGCCGGCCTCCGGCGCATCCCAGGCCCCGAGCCAGCCGGAAAGCGTGCCATCCGCCTCGAACCTGCCCGCCGGGCCGGCCGACATGGGCGACGGGTTCGACACCGCCGACTGACCGTCGCCCGCAGAACTTCGAAAGCCACCCCGCCGAGGCGGTGCGCCTCAGAAGGCCACTTTCAGTCCCAGCTTGCCGCCGATGGTGGAGCTGTCGGACGACAGCTTGCCGCGCACCTCGCCGCTCAGCGTGGTCGCCTGCGACATTTTCAGGTTGAAGCCGGCGGAAAGCGCGGTCGAGAAGTCGGAATCGTCGAACTCGATCCGGCGCGCGCCGATCACCGTCGTGTTGGTCGCGCCGAAACGCTGCTGCAGCTCCATGCGCGCATAGGGGCTCAGGATCATGTCGTTGGAGAGCTGGTAGTCGCCATAGATACCCGGCGCGAACTGCACCGCGCCGAAGCCGATGCGGCTGTCGCCGAACTGATTGCCGGCGCTGTCGGTGTAGCCGTCGCCGGTGAAGCTCACGGCGAGCAGGCCGCCGCGCAGATCGAAGCGGGTGCGGTCGCCGATCATGAAGATGTGGCCCGCCGAGGCGGTGGCGGCGTAGCCTTCCGTGTCGTATTTGCCGGTCGAGTTCAGGATGCCGTTGCGGACGTTGCTCCTGCCGAGGAAGGCGGATGCGGAGACGAGCACATAGTTGGTGCCCTGGCGGGCCAGCACGTAGCCGCCGAACATGCCACTCTTGTTGCTGCCCGTGCCGCCGTCCGTGAAGCCGAGAAACGGGCTGAGGCTCACGTCGGTCGAGGCGTAGCCGCCGAACAGACCGAGATTGAGCCCGTATTTGGTGTCCAGGTTGAAGTGCTTCGCCGCATTGAAGTCGAGGCTGATCGCCGCCGAAAAATCGTTGGCGCTGAAGTCCGGACCGGTGCTGCGGGTGACACCGTCATAGACGTCGTAGCCGTCGTGCTCCGTCCGCGCGAACTGGCCCGAGGCGAAGATGCCGAAGGACGGCGTGACGGCGATCCTCGATCCGCCGTTCGCGAGCGCGAGGTCCGCATCCAGCGCATCGCGGTTGACGCCGTAGAGCGCCTCGACGACGGCGTTGACGATGCTGGCGTTCACGGCGCTGTCGGGAGCGGTCGCGGCGCCGGAATTGCCCGGCGTCGCGCGGATGATCAGGCCGCCGTCCGGGCCTTGCACCGCCTGGAAATCGTAGAGCGAGCTGACCGTGCCGGGAATGCCGGCGATGGTGAACGTCCCGGCGACCGGTCCGTTGGTCGACACGATGATCGGGATTTCCGTCACGCCGCTGAAGTTCGGCGTGCCGATGAGGTTGACGTTGATCACGTTGGCGCCGGTCGCGCTGAAGGCGGCCGCCACGATCCGGTCGGCCTGGTGCGTCTGCTGGTCGAGGTCGAGCCCTATGGTCGAGTTGCCGAGTGCCAGGCCGCCGAGCGTGAAGACGTCGCCGGCCACGCCGTTGGTCATGTTGATCGTCGAATTGGTCGCGTTGATCGCGCCGGCCATGCCGACATTGCCGCTGACGAAGAGCGTCGAACCGTTGATCATGGTCAGCGTCGCGATCTGCTGGTTCGATCCCGGCGCGAAGGCGAGCGTGGAATTGTTCAGCGCGACGGTGTCGAAGCCGGCGAAATTCTGCGTCTTGCTGCCGCCTGCCGCAAGATCGACATCGGTTATGCGCGCGTTGGCGCTGGTGCCGCTGAAGACCACGCCGTTCCTCAGGTCGAGCGTGTCGACCGTGCCGACAGTATCGATGACCAGGGTGTCGGGGCTGATGCCGGAGATATCGCCGGTTATCCGGCCGCCGGACAGATGCACATGCTCGGCCTCTATATTGCCATTTATGGTGCCGCCCGCGACGGAGACGCTGTCGTCGCCGGCCCCGCCGCTCACCGAGCCCAGCAGCGTGCCGCCGGTCATCCTGAAGACGTCGTCGCCATCCTCAAGGCCGACCGCATCCTGTCCCGAACCCGCGACGCCGATACGGGCCGTGCCCGAAACCGTCACCGTGTCGTTCTGGCTGCCGGCGAACAGCGAGCCGTCAATCGTGCCGCCACTGATCTCGAAGGTGTTGCCGCCGCCCATGCCGTAGACCGGTCCGAACACCGTGCCGCCGCTCATGCGCAGCGTGTCCGCGCCGGCGCCGAGATCGATGCCGGTCGGCGCGGCGGCCACGCCGATCGCGCCGCCGAGCATGATGACGGTGTCGTTTCCGTCATTGCCGGAGACGTAGCCCGCGACATTGCCGCCGTCGATGGTGATCGTGTCGTCGCCGCTGTCGCCGAGGATGTCGCCGCCGATGGAGGCGCCGCCGCTCACGACGATCGCGTCGTTGCCGGCCCCGAGGTTCACATAGGTGGCGATCGTGCCGCCCTGGATGGTGAGCGTGTCGTTGCCCGCGCCGCCGCTCAATCCGTTCCCGAGCGACCCGCCCGTCATCAGGAAACGGTCGTCGCCGTCGCCGAGATCCACCGAATCCTCGCCGTCGTCACCGGCGATGCTCGCGTTGCCGCCGACGGTGACGTCATCGTTGCCGCCATTCGTGAAGACCGGACCATTGATGACCGTCGTCCCGCCGATCGACAGCGTGTCGGCGCCGTCGCCGGAGACCAGCCATCCGTTGATCGTCCCGCCGGTGGAGGTGAACCGGTTGTCGCCGTCGCCGAGATTGAGATCGAGCGGCGCGGCGGCATCGCCGATCGTGCCGGCGGACATCGTCACGATATCGTTGCCGCCGAGGAGATTGACCTCGCCGGTGCTCGGATCCAGCGGATAGCTGCCGTCGACGAGGACGGGCGCGGCCCCATTCGTGTCGAGAATCGCGCCGCCAGTCATATTCAGCAGGTCGGCTCCGTTGCCGTCATAGCCTGCCGGGCTCGAGGGATCGGAGCTGTAGCTCGTCTGGAACGGCGCCGCGGAAGGATCGCCTGCCGGGCAGGTGATATCCACCGCCGGGGCTCCGTCCCGGGTGCTCGACACGGCGCTGCAGGCGAGCGCGCCGGAGGGCGCGAGGACCGCCCACGCGGCGATGGCGAGCGCCGACGCGTGACCGAGGCACAACGTGCGATATTTGCCTGTCATCGATCCCCCTGCGAACGAGCCGAAGCGCAGCGCCGCACGTCACCGATCCCACGGACGACGCAACGGCAGCTCAAAATATAACACCGGCGGCCGGCCGATGATACATTCTGCGGCGCGCGGCGCCGTCCGGGCCGATGTGCAAGGGCGCGGGCTGGCACGGAAAAACGCGAACCCGCGCCGCCGCGAGGCCGATTGTCCTATGTCCATGAAATCAGGACAGAAAGCTTTCCCGTCCGAAAACTGGCCACGGCGCGGACGGGCGCTAAAGGTCCGGCGGCCATATGGCGTCGAGTGTGGCGAAAAAATCACGGGCGCGCGCATTTCGTCGCCGACCGCCCGGAGGAGGTCGTGTCCGCGGCGATCCGCGGAGGCCAACCGCATCCGACGGGCTCTCCCTATCTTTGCCAAGATTATTGTTGTAAAAATTCCCGAGCTGACGCTGCGTACGGTGGACGTGCGCAATTCGACGATCAGCCTCCAGGTCTTCGCGGGCGATGGCCGCGAAGCGGTCCGAGCGGGCGTAGCTGACATGACCCTTCATCGCAGCCTCCTCATGCGGATTTTCATCGCGATCGCCGTGCTCGCCGGAGCCGTCTCGGCACGCGCCGCCGTGGAGGAGACCCAGAGCCCGGCCCCCCATAACCGGCTGGCCATCGTTATCGGCAATTCGAGCTACGGAAGCGGGAAGCTGCCGCATCTGGCGAATGCCGTGAACGACGCCAACAAGCTGTCGGAAAGCCTGAGCCGCCTGAACTTCGACGTCATGACGGGAACGGATCTCTCCCGCGCCGGCCTCGAAAAGCTCTTCTCCGACGCGGCGGCGAAGCTGCCCCGGATGAGCGCGGTGCTGATCTTCTATGCCGGGCACGGCGTCCAGATCCAGGGCGAGAACTACCTGCTGCCCACCGACACCGACCCGGATTCGCTGGACGCGCTGAAGGCCAGTTCGATCAAGCTCAACGACGTGATCGCCCGCTTCGCCAGCCGCGACCGGCAGACCTTCATCTTCCTCGACGCCTGCCGCAACAATCCGCTGGCGGGAACCGATGGCGCCGGCAACGGTCTGGCTCAGGTCGAGGTCGGCGAGAACAGCTTCGTGGCCTTCGCCACCCAGCCCGGCAACGTCACCGTCGACGGCGCGGGCGACAACAGCCCCTTCACCACGGCGCTCGCCAAGAACATCGAGATCCCGGGCCTCAGCATCTCCGACATGATGATCCGGGTGCGCAACGAGACCGAGGCGCTGACCGTCGGCCGGCAGGTGCCGTGGGACCAGTCGAACCTGCGCGAGCAGTTCTATTTCACGGAAGAGCAGACGCTCGACCCCGCCAAGCTCAGCGCCAGCCTGTCGCGCATCCTCGCCGACCCGGTGGCCAAGCAGAAGCTGCAGATCGAGCTGGCTTCGAACGACCTGCAGACCGCCGTGCTGATCGTCGGCCAGACGCTCCGCTCGATCGACATGGCCGACGAGACGGCGGCGCCCAAGCCGGCGACCGGCGGGACGCAGGTGGCGAGCCTCACCACGGAGGAGAGCATCGAGGGCGCGCGCCAGAGCGTGGTGTCCGGCCTGCAGACGCTGATCGTCGGCGGATCGGGCGACGGCGCCGCCGCGGCCGCGACAGACGGGCTGGCGCGCAACGTCCAGACCGAACTGCGCCGGCTCGGCTGCTACCGGATGGATGTCGACGGCGACTGGGGCAAGGGCTCCGTCCGCGCGCTCACGGACTACTATCGCAACCGAAAGATGGCGGTCTCCTCGACGGAGCCGACCGTCGAACTGCTTAGCGACCTCTTCCTGCAGTCGGGGCGGGTTTGCAAGCAGCCCGTCATCATCAAGGCGAAGCCCGAGACAAAAAAGGTAAGGCTGGCATCGGACGGCGACCAGCCCTCCGGCAAGGCGGCAAAGGCCGGCAAGCGTGCCCAGAAGTCGCAGGCGAACCGCAGGCCGGCAGCGCCGCCTCCCGACATCAGCGGAGGCATCGGGATCGGCGGCATCTTCTGAAGCATGTTCGCCCGGAAGGAACCGGTTTCGGGACAGCAGGCGCCGCGAAGGCACAGACGGGGGCATGGCCAGCGCGGCGGCCACGATCCGGGCGCGAGTCTCGAGCGGGCCGGCGCCAGCCGCCGGAGCAGGCTTCGACGGGCAAGAGCCTGGAACGGATCGTCATGACCCGCAAAGAGCCTGACGACGACATTTCCGGCAGGACGGTCATCCGCAGCCCAGTGGCGCCGCGTCCGGCCGGGGCTCCCGCGCCGGCGATGGAGGATTCGGCGACCGTCTTCGTTCCCGGCGGCGCCGCCTGGCCCGCCGGGCCGTCTTCAGCTTCCGAGACGGTCTTCATGGCCGCGCCCCCGGTTGCCGACAGCGCATCTCGGAACGCGGCTCCTTCCGGCGTTTCCCCCGCCCGGCTCGACGGCATCCGGTACGGGTCCGCCAATCCTCTCCTCTCGGCGGCCGCGCCTTTGCTGATGCTCCTCGGCGGCCTGCGTCTCCAGCCCGCTCGGCAGGATGTCGCGGCGCTCGCGGACCAGGTGGCGGCGGCGATCGAGGCGTTCGAACTCAAGGTCATCAAGTCCGACGCCGTCTCTCCGCGGGACGCCGGCATCGCCAAATACGTGCTCTGCGCGATGGCGGACGACATTGCCGGGCACTTGCCCGGCCATGCAGGCTGGAGCCGGCATGCGATGCTGGCGCGATTCTTCGGCGCCGCCGATTCCGGGACGGGTTTCTTCGAGGCCCTGAACAGCGTGCTTGCCGCTCCGGAGGGGCGCTCAGACGTCCTGGAACTGATGCATGCCTGCCTGTCGCTCGGTTTCCTGGGCCAGTACCGCAACGCGGGCGCATCGGCGGACGACCTCCAGCGCATAAGGACCGACGTCTACGAGACACTGCGCTATTTCCGTGCGCGACCGCCGCAGGACATCTCGCCCCGCTGGCAGGGCGCGCCCTCGGCGCGGCCGCAAAGGCGCAGACGCGTTCCCCTCTGGGGCGTGGCGGCGGCGGCAGCAGCCGTCATAGGCGGCACGTTCTTCGCGCTGCGGACAGCCGTGACCGCGGACGGCGAGGCGGCGGCGACGGAGCTTCTGGCGCTCAATCCCGCCGCTCCGGTCACGATCCAGCGCGCCGGGATCGTCCCTGTCGCGGAGCCCGCGAAGCCGGCGGCCGCGGCACCGCAAACCGAGCCGCAGGAACCCGTGGCACCGCCGCGGCTCGAACGCATCCGGTCCCTGCTCGGCGACGACATCGCGGCCGGCCGCCTGAGCGTCGGCAGCAAGGGCGATTTCGTGATGATCGAAATCGACAACCGGCAGATCTTCGCCACGGGCGGCGCCAAGGCCACAAAGGACTTTGAGCCGATTGCGGCGCGCATCGCGGCGGCGCTCGACCCGGAGGCGGGCGCGATCCACATCGTCGGCCATACCGACACCGTAAAGCCGAGGAAATCCTCTCCGTTCAAGTCCAACTTCGACCTGTCGCAGGCGCGCGCCAAGGCCGTCGCGGCGGTGCTGGCGCCGCATCTCAAGGACGCCACGCGCATCTTCGCCGAGGGCAAGGGCGAGGACGAGCCGATCGCCGACAACGCCACGGCGGACGGCCGCGCGAAGAACAGGCGGGTGGACATCCTGATCGCCCGCGAGGACGAGCCCGCGGCCGACAAGGCGGATGCGACGCCATGATCTGGGCCGTCCGCGCCTTCAGCCTCCTGGCGCTCGCCGGCTTTGCGGCGGCGGTGTGGTACGCCGGGCCGCTGATCGGCTTCGACGATGCCCGGCCGCTCGAACCGGCGTGGATCCGCATCACCATCATCGCCGTCTCGGTCGCGCTGCCCGCCGCCTATTATGCCGTCCGCTTCTGGCTGAGGCGAAGAGCGGCACGGGCACTCGAGGCCGCCGTCGCCGCGGCGGCCGACGAGGATATCGACGCGCCCGTTCTGGAAGAGCGGATGAAGGCGGCTCTCGCGGCTCTGAGGCGCGGTAGCGGCAGGCGCGATTTCCTCTACGAGGTGCCGTGGTACGTGATCATCGGCCCGCCAGGGGCGGGAAAGACCACCGCGCTGGTCAATTCGGGCCTGAACTTTCCGCTGGCCGGAACGGGACCGGCTGAGCCCGTCGCCGGGGTCGGCGGCACGCGAAACTGCGACTGGTGGTTCACGGACGGCGCGGTGCTGATCGACACGGCGGGGCGCTACGTGACGCAGGATTCCGATGCGGAGAAGGACAAGCGGAGCTGGATCGCCTTCCTGACCCTCCTGAAGAAATACCGCGCCCGCCAGCCGATCAACGGGGTCATCCTCGGCATCAGCCTCGCCGACATGATGACGCTCGACGCGGCCGGGCGGGCTGCCCACGCCATCGAGATCCGCAACCGGCTGGACGAGATCCGTCAGATCCTGAGGATCGCCTTTCCGGTCTACGTCCTGTTCACGAAAGCCGATCTCGTCTCGGGCTTCATGCAGTATTTCGGCAGCTTCGACGAGGTCCGCCGCCGCGAGGTCTGGGGCGCCACGTTCCAGACCTCCGGCCGCACCCAGAACATGGTCGGCGCGGTACGCCAGGAATTCGATGCGCTGATCGAGCGGCTCGCCGCCGAAGTTCCCGACCGGTTGCAGGAGGAAGCCGACCCGGCCGACCGCGTCGCGCTCTTCGCGTTCTGCGCCCAGATGGAGGCGCTGAAGGAGCGCCTCGCCGCCTTCCTCGACGACGTGTTCGATCCCGCCCGCCCGCGCGCGGACGCCACCATGCGCGGTTTCTACTTTTCCTCGGGAACACAGGAGGGAACGCCCATCGACCAGGTCCTCGGCGCGCTCGGCCGGGGTTTCGGCAGGCAGGCCGAAGAACATCTCTCCGGTTCCGGCAAGAGCTTCTTCCTGCACGACCTGCTGGCGAAGGTGGCATTCGAGGAGGCCGGCTGGGTTTCGAGGGACGCGGCGGTCGAGCGGCGCGCGGCGCTGGTTCGCGGCGCCGGCCTCGGCGCGGTCATGCTGGCGGCCGCAGCCGGCCTCGGGGCGATCGGCCTGAGCTTCGCGCAGAACCGGCTGCTGGTCGCGGACACGCGGCAGGCGGCGGCGCAATATCGCGGCAGCGCGGCGGCGCTCTTGGCCAATACCACGGTCTCGACCCCGGATCTGGAAACCGTCATCGAGGCGCTGGACGCGCTGCGCAACCTGCCGGCGGGCTATTCGAGCCGCGAGGCGGCGACTCCCGTCATGCAGACGCTCGGCCTCGGCCAGCGCGAGCGGCTGCTGTCGGCAGGGCAGTCCGCCTACCGCCTCGGGCTGGAGCGGCTGCTGCGGCCGCGGCTGCTGCTCGAGGTGGAGCAGGCCATGCAGCGCAGGATGGCGGAGCCGACGGCGCTCTACCAGCCGCTCAAGGTCTATATGATGCTGGGAGGCGCCGCGCCGAAGGTCGACGACGGGCTGGTGACGGCCTGGTTCCGGAAGGACTGGGAAAACAACCGCTATCCCGGCGCCAACAACCGGGCGGGACGGGCCGAGCTGGAAAAGCACCTCGGCGCGCTGCTCGATCTCGGCGCCGCCTACGACCCGACCTACAAGGCCGACATGCGGCTGGTGGAGGCGGCACAGCGCTCCGTCGGCCGGCTGAACGTCGCCGACCGCGCCGCGGCGATCATCGCGTCGTCTCCCGGCGCGGCGGAGCTGAAGGATTTCTCGGTCGCCGAGCGCGCCGGCCCGGACGCCGCCTTCGTGTTCGAGCCGGTCGGCGGGGGCGAACTCGCGTCGCTGCGCGTCCCGGGGCTCTACACCTATGCCGGCTTCAACGACTACTACCTCGCCCAGCTTTCGCAGATCGCCCAGAGGCTGGTGGAGGACCGCTGGGTGCTCGGCGGCGGGGCCGAGCAGGTCGGCTTCGACCAGGATCTCGCGGTGCTCGGCCCGCAACTCCTGGAGCGCTACGGGCAGGACTTCGCATCGGCCTGGAACGACCTGCTCGCCCGGCTGAAGTTCCGCAACATGGCGGACGGCAAGCCCGACTATCCGGCGCTGGCGGCGGCCGCCTCCTCGACCTCGCCGGTCGCGGCGCTCTTTCAAGCCGTCGCGGAGGAGACCGCGCTTTCCCGCGAGCCGGCGGACGCTTCCGCCGAACCCCTCGACGAGAAAACCGCCGAGGCCGAGGCCCGGGGCCTGTCCAGGATCGGCATCCAGATCGCGTCGCGGAAATCCCAGGCCCGGGCAGGCGCGCTGTTCACGGGCACGCAGGCCCGCGATCCGCGGGTCAACATCGCCGCGCAGTTCCGGCCCTATCAGCTTCTCGTCGCCGGCGCCGCCGGCCAGCGCCCGATCGACGTGCTGGTGCAGAACTTCCGCGATATCTACCAGAGCCTGAAGCTCGCCGCTGCGATGCCGGCGCAGGCCGAGCGCCTCGGCTCCAACCTGCAGGTGCAGATCGCCACGCTGCGCGCCAACGCCACCCGCCTGCCCAAGGCACTGAACAGGATGGCGAGTGCGGTGGCCGACGATTTCGAGGGAGACGTCGTCCAGACATCGCTCGCCTCGTTGGACAAGCAGCTCGACGAAACGGTCACCCAGCCCTGCGCGGGGATCATCGCCGGCCGCTTCCCCTTCTCCCCCGACAGCGCCGAGGACGTCTCCATCGCGGATTTCGCGCGGCTCTTCGCGCCCGGCGGCATGATGGACCGCTTCTATGCGCAGAACCTCGCATCGCTCGTCGACACAAGCGGCAAGGAGTGGGAATGGAAGAAGGATTCGCGCCTCGGCCGCGACCTCTCGAAGGCCGCGCTCAAGTCGTTCCAGACGGCTGCCGCGATACGCAACGCCTTCTTCGCGATGGGCCGGCCGCTTCCCGCCATCGAGCTGACGCTGACGCCTGTCTCGTTGCAGAGCGATATCGACATGGCGCTCCTCAACGCCGACGGGAAGGTCCTGCAAAGCTACCAGAGCGGCAATGTGGCGGGCACGCTGCCATGGCCCGGCGACGGCGGTTCCCCGCTGGCGAGCCTCAGCCTGACCCCGGAGCTGCCCGGCCGGGAATCGGCGCTGCGCTTCGAGGGCGCGTGGGCGCTCAAGCGGCTGCTCGACAGGGCGCAGGTCGTTCCGGGCGGCGACAGCACCGGGTTGCGCTTCGTCATCGGCGGGCGCGACGTCACCTATTCGGTGCCGGGCGCGCCGGACACGATCCCGCTGCTTCTGCCGGCGCTTGCAGCCTTCACATGTCCGCAGACGTTTTGAACGCCTCGGCCGCGGCACGCGACAGCCGCGAGGCGCCCAGATTCCCATGTCCTAAAAGCTCCACCTGTGGCAGACTGCCGCCGGCAGGCGCTTGGGCCGCGCTGCGCGGGAGGGCGCCCGAGAGGCGCGTGATGGCGAGGTGAACGAGCGCAGACTTCCGTTCGAGAGCTACGGCGTCAGCCACCGTGGCTGCGTGCGCGAGCTCAACGAGGACAGCTACATCGTCGAGCCCCGCCTCGGCCTGTGGGCCGTCGCCGACGGCATGGGCGGGCACGAGGCGGGCGAGATCGCCTCGGCGAGCATCATCCATCATCTGGCGACGATCGGCTTCGCCAGCTCCGCCCCGGACCTGCGGGCCCGTTTCGAGGACCGGCTGGGCAAGGCGCATGCGGAGATCCGCAAGCTCTCCCTGATGCGCGGCGTGACGATCGGCTCCACGGTGGTGGCGCTTCTGGCGCGCGACGGGAATTTTGCCTGCCTGTGGTCGGGCGACAGCCGCATCTACCTGGTGCGCCGGGGCGCCATCACGCAGGTCTCGAAGGACCACACCGAGGTGCAGGATCTCCTCGACAGGGGCATGATCACGGCGGAGGAAGCGCGCAACTGGCCACGCCGCAACGTGATCACCCGCGCCATCGGCGTCAGCGACGAGATCGCCGTCGACTTCCAGCAGGGCGAGCTTCTACCCGGCGACGTATTCATTCTGGCGAGCGACGGCCTCACGGCGCATGTCAGCGACGCGGAAATCGCCGCGGCAGCCGCATTATCGCCGCAAGGCGGGTGCGAGGATCTGCTGTCGAAAGTGCTGGCACGCGGCGGAACCGACAATGTGACGATCGTCCTCGTCAGAATCGGGGATTCGCGCAACGGCAGCGCCACGGGCATGAAGGCTTGGGCTCCATGAGCGACGACAAGACCCGCATCCTCGGTCCGCAATTCGCCGCCGCCGGCGTCGGCACCCAGCTCAGCGGCATTTACGAGCTCGACGAGCGCCTCGCGTCCGGCGGCATGGGCGAGGTCTATCGCGGCCACAACATCCAGACCGGCGACAGCGTCGCCATCAAGATCGTCCTGCCCGAATTCGCGAACGATCAGACGATCCTCGCGCTCTTCCGCAAGGAAGCCTCGATCCTCAACCACCTCTCGCACGAGGCGGTGGTGCGCTATCACGTCTTCACCATCGATCCGGGCATCGGCCGCCCCTATCTGGCGATGGAGTTCGTCAAGGGGGAATCGCTTTTCGACGTGCTGCGGCGCGGCCCGATGCCGACCGGCGAGGTCTGCCGGCTCTGCCACCGCCTCGCCTCCGGCCTCGGCGCCGTGCACGAGGCCGGTGCGATCCACCGCGATCTCTCGCCCGACAACATCATCCTGCCCGACGGACGCGTGGAGCGCGCCAAGATCATCGATTTCGGCATCGCGCGCTCGGAAACCGTCGGCGGCGGCACGCTGATCGACGGCCGGTTCGCCGGAAAGTACAATTACGTGTCGCCCGAGCAGCTCGGGCTCTTCGGCGGGCAGGTCAGCCCGCAATCCGACATCTACAGCCTCGGCCTCGTGCTGGCCGCCGCGCTGCGCGGCAAACCGATCGACATGAGCGGCTCGCAGCTCGACGTGGTGGAGAAGCGCAGGCGGGTGCCGGACCTCTCCGACATCGACGGCGCGTTCCGTCCGCTTCTGGAGGCCATGCTCCAGCCGCAGCCCGCGGACCGGCCGGAGAGCATGGCCGAGATCGCGCGCATGACGCGCGACGGCGGCGTCGAGGCCGAGGGCACCCGCCCGCCGCCCGTCCAGCGCCGGGCCTGGGAGCCGCCGGGCGGCGCATATGAAGCCGAAGCATCTTCCGCACCGGCGCCGACAGGAGGCCCCCGGTTCGTCGAGCATGTGCGGCCGAGCTATCTCTCCGGCGCCCGCCCGCAGGAGGCGCCTTCCGCCGCCGGTGCGACGCCGCCCGCGAAGACGAAGCGCCGGACGGGGACGATGGTCGCCGCGGTCGCGACGCTTGCCGTCATGGTCGGCGCGGCCGGCGCCTATTTCGGCGGGCTGATCGATCTGTCGGCCCCGAAGCCCCCCGCCGCCGACGGCGCTCCGGCGGCGCTGACGCCCGCACCGGACCAGCCTGCGAAGGACGAGCAGGCGCCGCCGCAGGCGGCCGAAACCGTCGCCGCCGATCAGACGGCGAAAGCCGACGAGGCGGCGGTCCAACCGGAACAGCCGGCAAACCCGGAGCCTGCCGTAAAGCCCGAGCAGGACACGGCGGCGGACCGGCTCGCCGATGCGCTGGCCAAGCTCGCGGAAAGGGATTCCAAGGCCACCCTCGTGCCCGGCAAGGAGACGGCGACGCCGGCCGCGGAGGATATCAAGCCCGAGGCGCAATCTGCGCAACAAGGCGCCGCGATCCAGCCGGAGACCTCAGGGGCCGCCGCCGCAGCCAAGCCGGAAGCCGTCGAGCAGGGCTCGCCCGTCTCCGCCGAACCCGTGGCGGGACAGCAGGCAGCGGCCGAGAAGGTGACGGATGTCGAGCAGGCGGTCGCGGCGGACGTCTTGGAACCAAAGGCGGAAGACACGCCGGCCGTTTCGGCCGAGCCGTCCGCCGGAAGCACGGCCACGGAAACGCCGAGGCTCGCGGCGCAGCCCGCCGACGAGACGGTGCAGGGCGAAGAGGACGCCGCCCCGGTCACGGCCGCCAACTCCGGCGCGGCTTCGGCAGCAACCGAAGAACGGGCGCCGGAGGCCGTGGCGGACGCCCCGAAGGCCCCGCAGGAAGCCGCGCAGGCGGAGGCCGCCAACACCGCGGCGCGCGCGCAGGAGACCGAAGCCGCGAGCGGCCCGGCGCCGGAGACCGATTCGGGAGAGGTCGTGGCGCTGAACGTCCCCAAGCCGGAGATCCCGCAGGGCGGCGCGATGGACGCGGTCGCCCAGCGGATTTCATGGCTCGAAGGCTACCGCGGCGGCGACTGCTTCTATGCGTCCGCGATCGCCGCGACAGACGATTCCATCGAGATCGAAGGTTTCGGGACCGCCGTCGATCCCTTCGTGGAGCTGGAAAGCGCCTTCCAGGCGAAGTTCAACCTCGAACCTTCGATCGACGTCCGCCTGATCGATCCCGGCCAATGCGACGTCACCGGTTTCCTGAGGTCGCTCGAAGCGAACGGCGCGGCGAAGCCGACCTTGCTGCTCGACTATACGTCGATCCCCGATGGCGGCGCGCTGAGCGGCGTGCTGAGGGCAGCGCCGGGCCTCAAGTCCAGCATGCTCCTGATCGACCACAAGGGCATGATGTTCAATCTGGACGACAGGGTCGTCGTCGCCGCCAACCAGGCGAGCTTCAACATTCCGATCGGTCTCGGCGATTCCGACAGAAGCCGCACCAAGGGCGTGCCGCAGATCGTGCTGGTCGTCACCGGGCCGCAGGCCCTGCGCTCCGCCGAGCTCTCCGCTCCGGCAAAGGCTGCCGACGCGCTGCCCAAAATGCTCTCCGAAATCCGGGAAAGGGGCGGCGCTTTCTCGGCGACCGCGAAATATTTCCGCCTCGGCGGGTGACGTCCATGCCGACGACCGCGGCCCGGCCTCTCCGGCTCAAGACGCTCCGCATCCGGGAACTGGCCCGCGCCGCCGGCATCTTCCTCGCGGCCGCCGGCGGCGCCTGTCTCATGCCGAATGCGGCCCGCGCCGAATTCGCCGTCTGCAACCAGACGCTGGACGTGGTCAACCTGGCCATCGGGCAGGAGGTCGACGCCATCTTCCAGACGGACGGCTGGTGGACCATCGGCGCGAACCAGTGCGTCAACGTCATCCAGGACGAACTGGCCAACCGCTACATCTATGTCTACGCCACGGACGTCTTCGGCCACCCGATGCTCGCAGGTTCGACCGAGATGTGCGTCGAGCGCCGCCGCTTCTCGCTGCGCGGCATCAACGACTGCTGGCAGCGGGGCCTGATCGCGGCGAAGTTCCTCGAGGTCGACACGCTGGACCAGGAGCGCTGGACCTTCTTCCTGACCGGGAAGACGGAATGAACCATGCCGTCGACCCCGGTTTCAGGCTGCGCCGGCAGGCCAACATCGCCCGCCGCCGCCGCGCGCTCCTCGGCAGGGCGCTCGGCGTCCTCGGCGTGCTGTCGATCCTCGCAGCCGGCGGCGGCCTCTATGTCTTCCGCCACGAACTGCCGGCGAACGACATCGACGAGGACCTCCAGGCCGCCGAGGGCACGGTGGATCTGCCTGCCGACGCGCCGGTCTACGTGCCGGCCATCGTCGACCTGGCCGGCGACCCGATGTGGATCAATCTCGGCGAAGGGAGCGGCGCGATCTCGCGGCTCAGGCAGGTCGGGCGGCCCGCCGACCTGCCTGCGGAGGGCATCTCCCCGCAGATCTCGGTCCTGTCCGACGTGATGCTGAGCGCCACCGAAAGCTTCATGACGACCATCCCCTCGACGCAGGAGGACTTCGCCTTCTTTCAGGCGCAGAGGCGGACCCCCGCGCCGCCTGCCGGGGCCGACGCGGCCGGCCCGGAGCCGCAGGGCTCCGGCCCGGCCGGAAGCGGCGACGACGACCTCGATGTCGAGCTTCAGCCCTCGGCGGAGCAGGACAGCGCGGCGCAACCGTCGGCGCCCGCGGCGGGCGCGCCGGAAGACGAGGAGGACGCCGGCTGGGGCGGATCGGTCGACGGCGGCGAAGCCGGGCTACCGGCCTTTCGCAAGACGGCGATCGAGAACAACACCAGCGTCGCGACCGTGGCCGGCGAGCACGAGCGCTACGAGGCGACGCATGATTATTTCGTCAGGATATACGGCGCCCGCGGCCTGGACGGCGTGGCGGCCGATGCACGCTTCCCGGCCGAGGACGGCAGGCTTGCCGCCGAGGCCCTCAAGAAGGTCTTCGGCAAGGACGGCCTCGAGGCGGGCTATGTTGTCGCCATGCGCGGATTCCGGCCGTCGCGCGAGGCGGCCGTCGCGAGCCTCGTGCAGGTGTCGGTCTATTCGCGCGACAGCTATATCGGGACGCTGGCGCGTGGCCCCGACGGCAGCTTCGTCCAGGCGGCCGACCCCTGGGTCCGCGAGGATCTCTTCAACTATGCCGGCGCCTCGCAGGAGATATCCGCCAAGCGGCAGTACCGGCTGCTCGACGCGATCTACTCGACGGCGGCGCGCAACGACGTGCCGACCGGCGTCGTCGGCGAGGCCATCATGTACCTGTCGCGCGGACAGGACCTCAACGCCTTCGCCAGCTACGACCAGCGACTGGTGCTGATCTACTCGCAGACGCCGCGCAGCGCCGAGGACGGCTCGGGCCGCGTCCTCTATGTGGGGATCGTGGGGCGCGACAGCCGGATCGACTGCTTCGTCTACCGGCAGGGCGACGGCCAGTATGCCTGCGTCACCGGCAACGACCAGGTCCGCTCGCTTTCCGCGGCCAACGGCATGGTGACGCCGGTGAGCGGCGTCCTGACCTCGACCTTCGGGCCGCGCAAGCATCCGATCCTCGGCGTGGTCCGCGTGCACAAGGGCGTCGACTGGGCCGCTCCGGCCGGCACGCCGGTCGCCGCCGCCTTCGACGGCCAGATCGTCTTCCAGGGCGACGGCCACGGCTACGGCAACGTGGTGCGCATCGCGCATAGCGGCGGGCGGGAGACGCGCTACGCCCATCTGCAGCGCTTCGCCATCGCGGACGGCACGGGCAAGACGGTGAAAGCCGGCGACATCATCGGCTATATCGGGACCACGGGCCTCTCGACCGGCCCGCACCTCCATTTCGAGCTCTATGTAAACGGCGAGGCGGTCGATCCGCTCGGCAATGTGACGACGATCGTCCCGCAAGTGGCGGCGGCGGAGACTCCGGCGCCCGCGCCGATCGCGAGTTCGGACGCTGACGAAGCGGCCGTCGAGACGCTGACCGACCGGATCATCCATGTGGAGAGCGGCGGCAGTTCGCACGCCAAGAACCCGCGCTCCTCCGCCACCGGCCTCGGGCAGTTCATCAGCTCCACCTGGGTCAGGATGATGAACACCTATCGTCCGGATCTGGCGCGCTCGCTCTCGCAGGCCGATCTGCTCGCCCTGCGCTTCGATCCGACGATCTCGCGCGAGATGGTCCGCAATCTTGCGCGCGAGGGCGAGGCTTACCTCAAGGCGCGCGGCCACAAGATCACGGCGGGCCGGCTCTATCTGTGCCATTTCCTCGGAATGGAGGGCGCCCACCAGGTGCTCGCCGCCTCCGGATCGTCGATGCTCGGGGACCTGCTCGGCTCGGGCGTCATCCAGGCCAACCCGTTCCTGACGGGCAAGACGGCAAGCTATGTGGTGGACTGGGCCGAGCGTAAGATGAACCGGAAAGGCTACGTACCGTCCTCGTCCGGCTCTCCGTCGCCCGCGCCGCCCGTCGCCATGACGGTGCAGGAGACCTCGCCGGAATTCATGGCGTACAAGCGGGCGCTGGAAGGTCTGGTCGCCTCGGTTTCGGACTCGACCTGAGCCCGCCGGACAGGACGGGCCTCGCGGGCCGGCGCGCCGCGGATGAACCCGCGCGGCGACGCTACTGCGTCTTGATCCGCATCTCGACCCGCCGGTTCACCGGGTCGTAAGGATTGGCGACACGCGGGTTCGACGGACCGAAGCCCACCGCGTTCAGCCGGGAGGAGTCGATGCCGTTGGCGAGGAGGAACGCCGTCACCGACTCGGCCCGCCGCCGCGACAGCTCGTCATTGTACTGCCGCGTGCCGGAGGCATCCGTGTAGCCCTCGACGACGAAGCTCAGCGCGCTCAGCCGGTTGTCCCGGAGCGCCTTGGAGAACTCCGTCAGCTTGGCCTTGGCATCGGGCGAGAGCGCGGCGGAGTTGAGGTCGAAATTGACAAGCATGTCGAGTCCGGTCTTTTCGGCCGGAGCTGCCGCTGCCGTCTTCGCCTTGCACTCGTCCTCCGTGCCGACACAGATGGCACGCGAGGCGCCGAGCTGTGCCTGGTTGGCGAAGAACTTGACGATGTCTTCCGATTTCTGAAGAGGCTCGGCAAAGGAGGCCGTAGACAGTCCCAATGCCGGGATGAGAACTAACAGGCCGATCCGCATGGTCGTGATCCAGTGCTCAGGAAATTGCGGAAATTACCCCAACGTAATCCTCGGGCGGTTTTGTGTCAATCGGCCCTGTATTTTCGAGCCGGGTGATCACTTGAACGTTTCCCTGGCTTCATTTCCTTCGCGCCTCTCTGTCCTGCCGGACGCCGTGCAGGCGAGATGTCCGGCAGGACAGCGAGGCAACGCAAGCGCCGTAGCCTTCAAGCGATCGCCCTGCATTTTCAAACCGGCCGCCACCGGCATTTTTTCGGAGATTTCGCGTCGTTCCGTTTGCCGGGCCGTGCCTGCTCTCCGAAGGGACTTGACCGTTCTTTTTCCCGGGGATTGAGTGCTTTCCCAAGGGGACGCGCCAAGTGGCACGGATTGCGCTTCGCTACCAGACCGCGCAGGATCTCTTCGCCGCATGCGCCAGCGCGGCCGAGGACATCACGGCCGTGCCGACCCGCCAGTCCTCCGTCGATTTCTGCAGGATGCTGCTCGCCGGGCCGGTTCCGGAGGAGGCGATATCCTTTTGCGCCTACCTGCTGCCGGACCGCACCGCCATCTGGTGGGGTCATGAATGCCTCGACCAGCTCGCGCAGCTTCTCGACGGATACGATCTCGAGCTGCTCGCTCTCGTCCGGCAGAGGCTCGGCGAGCCGGCGCGGCTTGCGCCGCATGTTTTCACGAGCTGGCGCCTTGCCCGCCAGCGGAGCCCCGCGGGCTGGGTGGCGCTGGCCGCCGGCCTGGAGGAAGGCCGCGGCGGCGACCTCGAGCTCAATCCGCAGGTGATGCCGGTCGGCCGCGCCGTCCAGACCGGAATCCTGGCCGGGCTTGCCCGGGTCGCCGCGGCGGACCGCCCTGAGGTGCTGACGGCGTTCGCGCAAATGGGCCTGCAACTGGCGGAGACGAGCTACGGCGGCATGGCTTTCTAGATCATTTCGCATTTATGTTGACTTATAGCCGGCGTTTTCGACGTAGTTCCTGCACTCTGTTGGGGTGACGGCATCGAGGACATTTGCGATGGCGTTGTGAACGGTTTCGACACTTCGCTGGGCTGCTTGTCGCATCCAGT
>JAFKJW010000037.1 GCA_017305925.1 Hyphomicrobiales bacterium
AGGGAGCCACGATCGACGGTCCTCTCCGTCGAGGAGGAAGCGGTCATCGTCGCCTTCCGGCGCTACACGCTGTTGCCGCTCGATGACTGCCTCTACGCGTTGCGGCCGACGATCCCACACCTGACGCGGTCCTCATTGCATCGCTGCCTTCAACGCCATGGCATCTCCCGGCTGCCCGACGTAGAGGGCGACAAGGCGCCGAAGGAGAAGTTCAAGAGCTACCCGATCGGCTATTTCCACATCGATATTGCGGAGGTACAGACGGCCGAGGGCAAGCTGCACATGTTTGTCGCCATTGATCGTACGTCAAAGTTTGCCTTCGCCCAACTGGTAGAGAGGGCAAATCGGGTCACCGCATCGGCCTTCCTCGCCGCCGACGAGCTGGAGGAGGCGGCGAAGCTGGCCCTCGTCACGACAGGCCGCGCGGCGCGCAGCTTGCCGGCCGATGAAGTCGCGCGCTTGCGCAGGAAACGGAGCTGAATAGGCGCTCCTTCGATCAATGGTCGGGAAACAGTTCGTCCGGCGAGGCTCCTGCCAGCAGCGCATCACGCAGGCGCGTCTCCTCCTCGACCAGTTTTTCCGCGCGGACGAGAACCTCTTCCGCGATCTCGATCGGAATGATCACCACGCCGTCCGTGTCGGCGACGATGAAGTCGCCGGTCCGGATCTTCACCTCGCCGATGGTGATCTGGTGGCCCCATTCCTTCACCTCGCCCCGCCCGTGCGAAGCGTCCTGCGGCGTTGCGAAGGCGCAGAAACGCGGCATGCCGATCTGCGTGCCGATATCGATGTCCCGGCAGCCGCCGTCGAGCACAAGGCCCTTGCAGCCCCGCGTCTTCAGAAGCGCCAGGGCAAGATCGCCCAGTGACGCGCGCTCCGGGATGTTCGTCGCCGCGATCAGGGCGTGGCCCGCAGGCACCGATTTCAGCATCTCCCACGCCCTGCTTTTCCCGCCGCCCAGATAGGGTGCCCACTCCGCCGTGAAGGCCGGCGCGGCGATCCTGTCGCCCTTGACGACGGGCTTGATCGCATGCGGCAGGGTCTGGGCGCCGTAGCCCATCTCGAAAAGGATGTCGGTCAGCGCGCCCGTATAGATCGCGCCGAAGCGCTTGCTCATGTCTTCGAGCGAAATGTTTCCGGCGCGTGTCATTGCTTGATCTCCCAGCCCTTCCATCTTGCGTGATCCAGGGCCGCGCGATTGACGATATTCTGCGGCAGCCGGCCCTCGGCGAGCGCGATGACCGAATTGATCGCGCTGACGCCGCATTCCCGGAAGCAATGATCGGTGAAGCCGATGGAATGTGCGGTCAGGACGACATTGTCGAGCCCGGTCAGGGGGTCGTCGGCGGGCAGGGGTTCGACCTCGAACACGTCGAGGCCGGCGCCGGCGATCCGCCTGTCCGAGAGGGCCTCGGTCAGCGCCGCCTGGTCGACGATCGGGCCGCGCGCGATGTTGACGAGGAAGGCGCTCGGCTTCATCAGCGCCAGTTGCCCGGCTTTTATCAGGTGATGCGTTTCGGGCGTGAGCGCCGCCGTTATGACGACGAAGTCCGCCGTGCGCATCACTTCGTCCAGAGACGCGCGCGCCACGCCGACCGCCCTCGCCTGCTCGTCGCTGATATGGGGGTCGTAGGCGATGCGCTTCATCTCGAACGGAGCGATGAGCCGCGCCACCTCGCGGCCGATATTGCCGAGGCCGACAAGGCCGAGAACACGGCCGGCAAGCCCGACGCCGACATATTTCCCACGGTCGTTCCATCGGCCTTCGTGGCTGAAACGGTCGCGCTGGGTGACGTACTGGCTGAGCGTGAGGACGAGCGTGACGGCAGCCGTCGCCATGGTCCGCCGAACGCCGTCGGGCGTGTTGGTGAGAAGGATGCCCTTGTCCGTCAGGGCGGGCACGTCGACGGAATCGTAGCCGACGCCTACCCTCGCCACCAGCTTCAGGCGATCCGCCTCCGAGACGGAGCGCTTCGTCACGTCGCCGGGCAGTTCGACGATGATGGCGTCGTAATTTCCGACGAGGTCCGTCGGCAGGTCGACCTCGTCCGTCGGGATGACTTCCCAATCGATATCGGAGCGGCCCTGCAGCACGTCCAGCCCGAAATCGAAAGCCGGGCTTCCATCGGCGTTGAACAGGCTCCTTGTCAGACCGACGCGGAGATTAGGACTGCTTTTCATCGGCTTTTCCTTTGATGGTCGAATGGCCGTCCGCCCGATGCATCTCCTCGGACCGCGTCCAGAAATTCAGCACTTCGACGAGATGCCGGCGCATCGCGGCTCCGGCGGCTTTTGGATCCCTGGCAGCGATCGCCTCCAGGATATGACGATGCGCGATATGGGCGCTCTCGGGCGCATTGGGCAGCCCCAGCGTCGTCTGGCGAACCAGCAGGAGCGAATTCACCAGCGGCTCGAGCATCATGTTGAACACCTCGTTGCCGGTGGCGTTCGCGATCTCGTAGTGGAAGTCGAGATCGAGCTTCGACATGTCCTCCCCGCGCTTCAGCACCGACTCCATTTCATCGAAGATGTCGCGCATCCGGCCCACGGCGGCATGCGATGCGCGCTGCGCGGCAAGCTGCGCCACCTCGACCTCGATCGCGACGCGCGCCTCGTGCACGTTGCGGTAGGACAGATCGATCTGGCGCCCCCGCAGATAAAGGCTGAGCGAGGTCGATACCGCCGAGGCCGGCACGGCCGCCACGACGGGCCCGGCGCCCCGCCGCGTCTCCACGATGTTGCGGCTGGCGAGGCTGCGCACGGCTTCCCGGACGACGCCGCGCGATACCTGGAACAGTTCGCCGATGGCGCCTTCGGTCGGCAGGCGGTCGCCGGGCGCCAGATTGTTGGCGATGATCATGTCGAGGATGTCATTGGCCAGGCGGTCGGAAAGCAGGGGTAGACGCTCCTGGTCGGTCCTGTCCTTCTCGCCCGGCCTCTGGAGGCTGTAGATGTCCGGTTTCTGTATCTTTCTGCTTGTGTTCATGGCTTCCCCGTGCACTCCAGAAGCAGGACCTCATGGCCGGCGAGCTCGGCGAGGTGGGTTCCGGACTGGCCAGCCGCATCGCACGCCGCAGGCCGAGATAACTTCCCGGCCGAGAAACGCCGTTGCGAGACTGGAGGAGCGGCCAGGCCCGACAGCTCGACCTTCCGCGTCCTTGCCTCGCAATTGACGAGGAGCACCGTCAGGTCGTGGCCGGATCCCATGGCAAAGCCGCGGACCGCATCCGGCAGGCTGCTGACGAGCGGGACGTGCGCCTGGCCGGTGCGTTGCGCTATCGCCCGCAACAGCTCGAGGACGGGAGTGGGAGACCAACTGCCCTGCTTGTCAGGCCTCAGGATTCCGTTCGAACCGAAGAGATCGAAGTAGGTCAGGGACAGGGGGCCGGCCGCGATCGCGCTCGCAAGGCTCGCGGCGGTCCAGGCAATCAGGAAATCGTCGCCATGGCGCGGATCGGTCTCGTGCGCCTGCCGCGCGCGCTCCTTCGCGGCATCGCGCGCGATCAGCGTGATCGGGCTGACGGCGACCTTGCGGCTTGCCACCCGCTCCTTGGCCGCTTCGATCACCAGTCCCTGTATCGCAGCGCTCTCCATGATCGATTCATTGTCGAAGACATGGAGCTGCGGAGAGATCGTGAAAGACAGGAAGTCGATTTCGGAAAAATCGTATCCGCTTCGGTTGATTTCGGCGAACCAGAAGTCGCTGCCACCGCCGGTCGGCGCCTCGCAGCCCACCGCGGTCGCGATCGCCCTGGCCGACAGGATCAGGTCCGGCGGCGTCACATCGGCACCGGCGTCGTTCACGATGATCCTGGCGATGGTCATGCCGCCGAGCGCGGCCAGGACATCGCGCAAACGTCCGATGCTTGCGGCATCGGCCCAGAGCGCCAGCTCGATAGCGGCGGGCAGCGAGCGCGGAACGACGAGGTTCTCCGACGCAGCGAGGTCGATATCCAGCCGTAGGTGGGACAGGTTGGGAGCCTGTTCGAGGCTTCTGGTATCGTCCGAAGGCAGCGCCGCGCGCGGCCATGTCGTCCCGACCGGCGGGATCGCGAGACCGGATCGCGGCCCGACTTCGAGCCGGACCATCGCATCCGGCTCATTCGAAGCGACAGGGCGCTCAAGGCTTGCCCTGATCCTCACGACCTGCCGGATGCGATGGCCTGACGCCGCATGGTGCAGATTGCCGAGATGGAGCGGGGTCGAATAGATCTTCAGCGTCGAATCCGTCCAGTTGCGCTGGTCCTCCATCTCGAATTCGTCGCCTTCGAACTGCATGCCGATCAGGACGCCGGGTGCCGGGCGGGCCTCGAAGCGCGTGAAGGGCGGGATGGAAGGGGTGTAGCAGCCGTCCAGGAAATACTGCTTGGCGATCTCGGGCGGAATGACGCCTTCGCGCTCGATGCCGTCGAGCGCGGCTGCATAGGGCTTCCCACAATAAGTCCGCCAGGGCAGCAGAACGCACAGGCCGATGCGCGCGTAGTCGAACGCCCGGTTGGCCACGCCGTCGAACACGACGACGAGTTCGCCGCTGTTTTCGCCGCTCATGCTCACATGGGCGGACATGTCGATTTCGGCGGCCCGATAAAGAAGGTCGAAATCGAGCCGGAACCGATCGCCCTGCTGCCGCGCCACGAAGTTTTCGGCGGACGGATCGACGGTGCCCCACGCCGCGTCCCGCACGGCGGCGTAGATCATCCGAACCAGGGGCATCCCGCTCCAGCCGATATGGTTCAGCGTCAGGCCGTCGAGCAGGCAGGTGAGCGGCCCGGCGGTGAGGAGCATAGGCTCGACGTTCTTTGACGATGCGCTCATATCGCCGTCAGGCCTCCATCGACCGCATAGACCGCGCCGGTCACGTAGGACGCGTCGTCGGAAGTCAGGAAGGCGGCGACCGCAGCCACTTCGTCGGGGCCGCCGATCCGGCGCATCGGAATGGCGCCGAGCATTTCGGCGCGCAAGGCGGGGTCGTCCATGAACGGCCTGTTGACGCGGGTGTCGGTGACGCCCGGGAGCACGCAGTTCGCGCGGATCCTTCTTTCGGCATAGCCGGACGCGATGACGCGCATCAGGCTGATCGCCCCGCCCTTGGAGCTTGAATATCCGGTTTCGGACGGCGCGATTCCCAGAATGCCGGTCGGCGAGGCCGTCAGCGTGACGGAGCCCCCGCCGGCCCGCAGCAGGGCGCGCACGCCATGCTTGCAAGTCAGGAACATGCGGAAGACGGCCGCGTCGAGGAGGTGAAGCTCTCCATCCCTGTCGAGCGGCTCGACAGCCGCGTTGGCGACGATGGCGTCCAGCCCGCCGAAGGCTTCCTCGGCACGGAGAACGGCCCGTTCCACCGCCGCTTCGTCGCGGACGTCCGCCTCGATGCGAAGCGCCTCGAAAGGCAGCGCCGACAACAGCGCGCCGTCGATGTCGACGCAGGCGACGCGCGCACCTTCGGCCGCGAGGCGCGACGCGATGGCGAAGCCGATGCCCTGGGCGGCTCCCGTCACCAGAGCCCTCCTGCCGGCCAGCCGGTCTCGCGGAACGGATCTTTCGTTCGTCATGCCGCCTGCTCCAGCGCCTGGTCGTAGAGATGGCAGGACGCAAGCTGCCCGCCGGCCGGAATGAGCCGCGGCTCGACGGTCAGGCATGGCGCGAAGCAGTGTTCGCAGCGTGTATGGAAGCGGCACCCGGAAGGCGGGTTGATCGGGCTTGGAAGGTCACCCTTGAGGATGATGCGCCGGCGCATCCGCTCGGCGTCCGGGTCCGGTATGGGAACGGCGGAAAGCAGCGCCTGCGTATAAGGGTGCTTCGGCGCGCCGAACACGTCCTCGGTGCGGCCGATCTCGACGATCTGCCCGAGATACATGACGGCGATCCGCGTCGCGATGTAGCGGACGACGGCGAGATCATGCGCGATGAAGACGAGGGTCAGCCCAAGCTGCGCGCGCAGACCCTTCAGCAGGTTGACGACCTGGGCCTGGATCGACACGTCGAGGGCGGAGACGGGTTCGTCGGCGACGATCACATCCGGCTGCAACGCCAGGGCACGCGCTATGCCGATCCGCTGCCGCTGGCCGCCGGAAAAGGCGTGCGGAAAGCGATTGGCCGCATCGGCGGGCAGGCCCACCCGGCCGAGAAGGTCGGCCACGGCCGCCTTGCGGGATTTCGCCGTGCCGACGCGATGCACCCGGAGCGGCTCGGCGACGATTTCGCCGACCTTCATGCGCGGGTTGAGCGAAGCGTGCGGATCCTGGAAGACCATCTGCACGCGCCGGCGGAAGCTGCGCAGCTCCTCGCCGCGGAGCGCCGAGACGTCCTTGCCGTCGAATTCCAGCCGCCCGCGGCTCGGCTTGTAGAGCCCGATCAGCGTGCGGCCGAGCGTGGTCTTGCCGCAGCCCGATTCGCCGACGACGGCGAGGCATTCGCCGCGCTCGATCCGGAGCGTCGCGCGATCCACCGCGAGAAGCTTCTGGGCGCCGCCGGCGAAGGCGCCGGCACCGACATTGAACTCGACCGATACGTCGTCGACCTCGAAGATCGGGTCCATCAGGCATCCTCCAGATGGCAGGCGACGGGATGCCCGGCCTTGCGCTCGATCAGCGGCGGCCGTTCCGTCAGGCAGCGATCGAAGCGGGAAGGACAGCGCGGATTGAAGGAGCAGCCTTCGGGCAGGTTGGCGATCGCCGGCGGCGTGCCGGGAATGGAGGTCAGCGGTGCCGTCAGGTCGGTATCCATGCGCGGCACGGATTTCAGCAGGCCGCGCGTATAGGGGTGGCGCGGGTCGCGGAAGAGCATGTCGGACGGCGCCTTTTCGACAATGCGCCCGGCATACATGACCCCGACCGTCGTCGCCATGCGGGCGACGACACCGACATCGTGCGTGATCAGGAGCAGGCCCATGCCGCGCCGCTGTTGCTCGCGGGCCAGCAGTTCGAGGATCTGGGCCTGGGTGGTGACGTCGAGCGCCGTGGTGGGTTCGTCGGCGATCAGGATCTCGGGCTCCGCGGAAAGCGCTATGGCGATGGCTGCCCGCTGGCGCAGGCCGCCGGACAGTTGATGCGGGTATTGCTCGACCCGCTCCCTGGCGGCCGGCACGCCGACCTGTGCGAGCAGCGCCACCGCGCGCTCCCGCGCAACCGCAGGCGACAGGCCCAGATGCAGCTCCATGCCTTCCGTGAGCTGGCGCCCGATGGTCAGGAGCGGGTTGAGCGACGTCATGGAATCCT
Source organism: Hyphomicrobiales bacterium (assembly GCA_017305925.1). Taxonomy (GTDB): domain Bacteria; phylum Pseudomonadota; class Alphaproteobacteria; order Rhizobiales; family Rhizobiaceae; genus Arvimicrobium. The sequence goes on from JAFKJW010000037.1 coordinate 7,218, forward strand.
GGAAGACCATCGCGACGCGCCGTCCGCGCACGCTGCGCATGCCGGAATCGGGGAGCCTCGCCAGGTCGATGTCGCCCAGAAGGATTTCACCCGCATTCACCCTTGCCGCGGCGGGCAGGAGGCGCACGATCGACAGCGCGGTCATGCTCTTGCCGGAGCCGGATTCGCCGACGAGGCACAGCGTCTCGCCCGGGCGCAGCGTGAAGGAGATGTCCGATATGACGGGCACGGGGCCACCACCCGTGCTGAGGACGGTCTGAAGGCCGCGTACGTCCAATCCGGCATCAGACATAGCGCGACCTTGGATCGATATAGGCGTTCAGCAGATCGGCGATCAGGTTGAGGATCGTCACGAAGAGGGCGGCGACGAGCACGGCTCCGAGCACCATGGGGACATCGTTCGACTCGATGCCCTGCCAGGCCTGCAGCCCGATGCCGGGCCAGGCGAAGACCTTCTCGATGATCAGCACGCCGCCGAGGAACACGCCGAGATCGAGACCGATCAGCGTGATGATGGGGCCGATCGCGTTGCGCAGCAGATGGCGGAAGACGATCGTCCATTCCGTAAGCCCCTTGGAGCGGGCGGTGCGGATAT
>JAFKJW010000183.1:0-18067 GCA_017305925.1 Hyphomicrobiales bacterium
TTCGTCGGCAGCCTTCAAAACACGCAACCGCAGATCCTCGCCCAGCGCTCTCGCCATCATCAACCTTCGTCAAAGCCGACGTTGAATCAGAAGCTTGTTGTCGCGTCACATCACAATCGATTCATCGATCTCCGGACGTGCTCTAGTCCGGCTCTCGGAACTGAAAAACACCTCGATCACCTCGCAGGAGGCGAGTGTTTCACCGCCTGAAGCGTCCGTCATCTCGAAGGTCATTCCCACCGACTTGCTCCCGATGCGAGTAACCCGATAGCGAACATCCGCCACCATGCCCGCTGCCGCCTCGCGCTGGAAGCTGATCTTCAGCTCAGCCGTGACGGGCACGATCCGGTCATCGCGCCCGACACCGAAGCGATTCCAGAAGACGAAGATGGCATCGTCAAAGATCGCCGCGTAATTGCGAACGTTCAGATGTCCCAGATGGTCGCAATGCCACTGGTGTGCGACCGTGGACAGCAACCGAACCGGCGATTCCGCGCAGGCATCAGCCATTTGCTGCCATTCCGAAGATCTCGCGTGCTTCCTGTGGCGTGGCGACCTCGCATCCGAGATCGCGAATGATGCGGGAAGCGCGCTCGACGAGCTGGCCGTTCGTCGCGAACACACCGCGCTCCAGGTAGATATTGTCCTCAAGTCCGACACGGCAATGTCCGCCCAGGATGGTCGACATCGCGACGATTTCCATCTGCCAGCGCGATATGCCGAAAGCACTCCAGATCGCATTGGCGGGCAGCAGATCCTTCATGTAGAGCAGCGTCTTAGCATCGGCCGGCGCGGACCATTTCACGCCGAGGCAGATTTGGAACAGTGGCGGCTGGTCAATATGGCCGTTCTCGATCAGGCGCCTCGCCAGGAGAATGTCCCCGGGGTTGAACACTTCGATTTCCGGCTTCACGCCCGCTTTCCGGATCAACTCTCCCATGTCACGAAGCTTGCCCGGCGTATTCATGAAAACACAATCCGGAGCGCCCGCGATACCACCTTCCAGGTTCATTGTCGTGGCGTCGAGGGTACAGATCGCCGGCTTCAATTCCGCGACGTGGCCAACGCGCTCGGCGGCGGTGCCGACATCGGTCGTCTGATGCGGGATGCCTTCATTCTCGGGATCCGGAACGAATGTCGCGCCCATTCCCGTGGTCAGGTTGATCAGGATGTCGGAGTTCTTCTTGCGAACAAGCTCGACGATCCTGCGGAAGACTTCGGGCGATCTGTCGCCGTTTCCGGTGGCGGGATCGCGGCCATGAATGTGCACGACCGATGCGCCGGCTTCCGCCGCTTCGATACACGCATCGGAAATCTGCTCCGCGGTGACCGGGTAGTCGGGATATTTGGGATGGATAGGGCCATCGCCGGTTACGGCACAGGTGAGTACTACTTTCCGCTTCATGTAGGCTCCGTTTAGGCACTGCCGTTGAGTTGACAGTCGTCCTTATCGAATCGGAAGAAATCAGCTGTCGATGGTGTTGATTGCCCTGGCGAGCGCCACAAGCTTGGCATCGCGCTCCGCCCTCAGGGCGTTGTAGTCCCGCGAGCCGATCTCCTCACCGATCCCGGCCTTCAGCTTCGCGATGGTGTCGTTGTCGAGCTGGGGTTTTCCGAGATCGTCCCACCATAGGCTGTAGCTATCCCGGAATTGCTCGCAATACGCCTGAAGGCCGCCGGCACCGCCACCGAGGTTGAGCAGCATATGCGGGCCCATGACAGCCCACCGCATCCCCGGTCCCGCTGTGATCGCGGTGTCGACGTCGCGAACGCTCACCACATTATCGGCGACAAGGTGGATAGCCTCGCGCCAAAGCGCCGCCTGGAGGCGGTTTGCGACATGGCCGATAACCTCCCGCTTCAGCGTGATGGTCTGTTTCCTGCATCGTGTGTAGAACTCGCGTGCAACACCCAGAACGTCGGGATCGGTCCGCTCGTTGCCGTAGAGCTCGACGAGCGGGATGATATGGGGCGGATTGAACGGGTGGGCGATGATGATCCTGCCGGGATCCCTCCATCCCTCCTGCAGGTCCGACAGACGGAGTCCTGACGAACTCGTCGCAACGATCGCGCTTTTTGGAAGATGCGGCTCAATGCCTGAGTAAAGCGCCTGTTTGGCTTCCAGCCTTTCGGGAATGGACTCCTGTACGAACTCGGCCGAGGCTACTGCCTGCGCGGCACTGTCGAACTCCTGCCAATCGGGGACCGAAGCATCTGCCGCGATCCCGAGCTCGACAAGGGTATCTGCCACCGAGGCCCAGAATTCCTCGAAACGCCGTCCCCCGCCTTCCTTGCTGTCGAAAAGATTGATCTTGAAACCCGCCGCTCCAAACAACGCACCCCAACTGCAACCGATCAACCCTGTGCCCAATATGGCAACAGTGCGAATGTGTCCTGAAGATTGGTAGCCCGAGCCCACGTCGGATCCTCATTTTTATGATATCTGATCAGATATGATCATAAAACTGATATCTGATCAAGAAGTAACTTCACTCGGCCGGGAAAGCTCGCCGACAACGCCTATATCGAAGCTTTCAACGGCCGGTTCCGGGCGGAGTGTCTGAACGCCATTGGTTCCTGACGCTTGCGGGCGCGGCTGAAAAGATACCTGGCTGGGCAGCCCGCATCGCCAGGCAGCGAGGATCACCATTACGCCGCGAACGAAGAGAACCTGCGAGACGGAATAATCGATGACGATGAGCTTGAAGGCGGCGTCATGCAGCGAGAAGAGCGCGAAGGACGCGACGATGAAGACGATTCCCAGCCGGACACTGCCGGTCCCTGCGGCCGCGGAGCGTCGGATGCTCAGTCCACATTGTTCATCGGGCGACCGGCATCAGCGGCCGATCGATGTAGGCATGGCAGGTCGCCTGCGCACTGCGCGAGTCGAGGTCGGCGGTGAACTTGCAATGAATGTATGTGATGCCGGTTAGACGAGAAGCCAGCTTTCCGCATCGTGCCAAGGAGGGCCCGAGCCCTGCTAGGCGAGGAGCGCAGCGACAAATCCTTGCGCGGCAGCTGCAAGGACGGACCGCGCAACTAGGCACCACGACCAGGCCGGGCCACGAGAACAGGCGCCGCGCCGGTCCTGCAGTGCAGGGAGGGATTCAGATGTGTGGCTCTGCTCATGGTAGATACCGGCTACCGACGGTTCACGCCGTACCGATTGCAGCCGTCGACGGCGAACGTGCTCCAGCTACTTGTCTATCTGCGCGAATTGGTCGGTGGTGGCGCCCCGGCCGAACGTTCGACGGTGTGCTACCAAGAATTACGATCTCCGAGCCCAAGGATGGGCTCCGGCATCCGGTTAGACAATCCCGAGATAGCGGTTGATTTCCCATGGGGAGATCTCATTGAGATGCTTCTGGTAAGCGGCGTTTTCCTCGCGCCGCATGGCGGCATAGGTCTTGACGAAATCCTCCCCGAAGATTTCGCATGCCCGCGCGCTACCGGCCAGGCGCTCCGCCGCCTCGCCCAGGTCGCGGGGGAAAACCTGCGCCGGATCGCAGGACCGGGCGTAGGCGTTGCCCTCGACCGGCGCGCCGGGGTCGATGCGGTTCCTGATGCCGTAGAGCCCCGCGCCGAGGCAGAAGGCCAGCGTCGCATAGGGATTGGCATCCGCCGCCGGCACGCGGAATTCGACTCGCGTCGCTTCCGGTCTGTCATTGATGACGCGCTGTGCGCAGGTCCGGTTCTGCACGCCCCAGTTGGGCATTGTGGGCGCCCAGGTGCCGGGGATCAGCCGCTTGTATGAATTGACGGTGCCCGCGACCATGCCGAGAAGTTCCGGCAGCAGCAGGTTGACGCCGCCGATGAAGTGACGGCAGGTGTCCGTGATTCCGTGAGGGTCACTGGGATCGGCAAAGACGGGCCTGCCCTCGGCGTCGCGAAGCGAGACATGGAGATGGCCGGAATTGCCTGGCAGGCTCTGTGAGAGCTTTGCCATGAACCCCGCCACGATGCCGTTCCTGGCGAAATAGGCACGGGCGAAGTTCTTGAAGATCGCGGCGTTGTCGGCGCCGCGCAGTCCCTTGGAATAGGTGAGCGGCGCCTCGAAGAAGCCGGGTCCCAGCTCCGAATGAAGCGCGTCGAGCGGCACATCCAGCCTGGTCATGGTATCCTTGAGCCCGTCGATCAGATCGCCATAGACCGCGGCCGTCTGGAGCGAATAGGTGCGGTTTTCCGGCGCGAAGCTCTTCGGGTTCGTGAAGCCTCGCTCGGCCATCTGGGCGCGGCTCTCGGCGAAGAGGTTGAATTCGAATTCGAAGGCAGAATAAAGCGTCAGGCCATCGTCCGCGAGTTGGCCGAGCAGCCGACGCAGCACGTTGCGCGACGAGCAGCGGCCGAATTCGCCGTCGAAGTCGGCAATGCAGAAAGCCGCATCCGGCGTGAAGGGATAAGAGCGGAGCGAATTGACGTCGATGAAAGCGGGGCGGTCCGGGAAGGCGGTTTCCCTGAAAGGCACCTCGTCCAGCGTCCAGTATTGCAGCACTTCGCAGAAGGAATAGCCGTCGCGTACGAGCTTCACTGCCTTATCGGCATGGACTGCCTTGTGACGGAAAGCGCCTTCGGCATCGACCATGCCGATATGAACGGTCTGCGCACCCATCTCCTTGAGTTTGCTTGCGAAAATTTCGGCATCGTTGCCCGCCATCATGGCCCTGTTCCCTCGCGTTCCTTGCGGGACTTGATAAGTCTGGGCAAATTCAGGGAGTATATCCCTAATAGGATAGGGTGGCGCGATTGATCCGACGCGAGGCTATCATCCGGGGTTCGAGACTTGCGGCGGCAATGCTGCGGGCCGTCGGGGAGCCGACGTTCTGGGAGCGTTTTGCCGAAGCTGTGCGGCATATCCTGCCCTTCGACGATCTCGTCGTGCTCTCCTATCCCGCGGACCGCGCTCCCTATTGCACCTTCGACGTGCTGGAACGCGAGCGGCATGACGTCCTGATCGAGGACTACCTGGCAGGACCTTATCTGCTGGACCCCTTCTTCGCGCTCGCCACGCAGACCGATCACACTGGCGCCTTCGCGCTCTACGACGTGTCGCCGGACAAGTTCCGCTCGACCGAGTATTTCAAGGCGCATTATTCCCGCACCGGCATCCGGGACGAATTGGGCCTGTTCATGAGGCGCAATCGCCAATGCGACGTGATTAGCCTGCTGCGCACGGGCGAGAGCGGGCGCTACAGCCGGTCCGAGATCGCCGATGTCCAGGACCGTTCGGCCGAATGGACCGCGGCGGCACAGCTGCATCTCGATCGGGCTGCTGGACCGCACCGGACGGCCGGTCCCTCGAACCAGCGTTGGACTTTTGCCGATGCGCTGGGCGGCGAGGAACAGCGGCTCTCTCCGCGTGAGGCAGAAATCGCCGAGTTGATCCTGCGCGGACATTCCTCGCTATCGATCGCGCTGACGCTCGACATCGTCGAAGGCACAGTGAAGATCCACCGCAAGAACATTTATCGGAAGCTGAAAATTTCCAGCCAGGCCGAGCTGTTTTCCTATTTCCTGTCCCACTTCCTGGGACGGGGGGTCAAATCCTGATCCAGATCGCCTTGGTCTCGGAATCGGGCATCGGTCGCGACCGCGCGCTGCACTGGACTGAAGATCTCTTCCTGCACGAGGCGGCCGCCGTTCGTCACCTCGGCAGCAGCGCCTTGCGTTGCGCGGGTTCCATTCCGGCGAGGCTCCGCGCCTTGAAGGCGCGGCGGCCACGGCCCGGTCCACACCGGCCGCCGCGCAGCATGCGATTTCGGCACTGAGGCTGCCGTCGGCGGGATTGAAACTTGGGAAGGTCGCGTCCGTCGCGGACGCGGAAAATGCACCGTCGACATAGGCGCGGGGTCTCAAGCTTGAGCGCCGCTTTTCCAGTCCCGCCAGCGTCTTCATCGTCGTCTCACGCTGCCGCTTCGAGAATCTCAAGCGCGCCTTCGACATGGAAGGGTCGGGGATTGGCCGCAGCGGTCGGGTCCAGTACCGACATCTCGGCGATGCGGCGGAAATCCTCGCGCCTGACGCCCAGAGCCGTCAGCGAGACCGGGACCTTTATCGCGGCGGCAAGGTCGACGAGCCACTGCCGGAAGCCGTCATAGCCGCCGCCGATCCTTAGATGGTAGGTGAGGCGCTCGATCTTGGCTTCGATCTCTGGCCGGTTCCAGTCGAAGACATGGGGCATCAGCACGGCGTTCGTCATGCCGTGATGGGTATGATAGAGCGTGCCGATCGGATGCGAGAGGGCATGGACTGCGCCGAGTCCCCGCTGGAAGGCGATGGCACCCATGGCCGAGGCGATCATCATGTTGCCTCGCGCTTCGATGTCCGAGCCGTCCTGATAGGCGCGCAATAGGTTTTCCCGTGCCAGACGCGTGCCTTCGAGCGCTATGCCGTCGGCCAGCGGATGGGGATATTTGCCGCAAAAGGCCTCGATATTGTGCGTGAGCGCATCCATGCCCGTTCCCGCCGTCAGCACCGGCGGCAGTCCGACGGTCAGCATTGGATCGAGGATCGCGATCGATGGCATGAGCTTGTGGTGGAAAATGATCTTCTTGGTCTGCGTTACGGAATTGGTGATGACGGTTGCGCGGCTGACCTCGGATCCGGTGCCCGACGTCGTAGGCACCGCGACGACGGGACGGATCACATCTGCATTGGCGCGCGTCCACCAGTCGCCGATGTCCTCGAAATCCCAGACCGGACGGGTCTGATGCGCCATGAAAGCGACGGTCTTGCCGAGATCCAGCGCGGAACCGCCGCCGATGGCGACCACGCCGTCATGGCCACCCTCGCGGAAGGCGGCGAGACCCATTTCGAGAATATGGTCGGTCGGGTCCGGCTCTACCTCGGCGAACATCTCTGCGCCGTAGCCGGCGGCTTTCAGGGCGTCCTTCGCCCGCTCGACGATCTTCGTCGCCGCAAGACCTCGGTCGGTGACCAGAAGCGGACGCGCGAGGCCAAGAGCCTCGCAGCTTTCGCCCAGTTCGGCAAGGCGCCCGGCGCCGAATTTAATCTTGGTGGGGTAGGACCAGTCAGCAGAGTACACGTCCGGGGCCTTTTGCTTGGCGAATGATGAAGAGATTGACGACGGAGGTTTCCAGGGCGATCCAGACCTCGCCTGAATAGGGATTTTCGGTCGGTAATCGGACCCCCGAAGGCGGGACGACCCATGCGCCATCGATGTGGTCATAAATCTTCATGCCGATACCGCCGTGAGTTCCCCCAGGGAGCGGCGGTCGTCCGCCCGATCTCGCCACTCCGTTGGGCGTCGTTCATCGCATAGGGCGCAGGAAAAGCAGATATCCCGTTGGGGATATGCAGTTTCGGCTGGATTTGGGAAACTCTTGCCGCAGTCGAAGGTGTAGATATCGCGCCGCGCTACTCGAGGGGGGCATAAATGAAACACACGCTGTCCTATTATCACCGGATCAACCGCCGCACCGTGTTGAAGGGTTTCGGCGCTGCTGCGGCTGGCGCTGCCTTGCCATCGCCATCTTTCGCGGCGACCGAGCACCTCAACTACATGTGCTGGGAAGGTTACGACTCGCCAGCCGTGCTCGACCCGTTCAAGAAGGACCACGACGTGGAGTTCTCGGTCGACCGCATCACGGATTCGCCCGGCGGCTTCGCCAAGCTTGCCGCTGGAGCCTATCGCGACTTCGACCTCGTCTCCACAGATCTGCCCTGGGTACAGCGCATGGGGCCCGCGGGCTTCTGCCGTTATCTCGATCCCGCCGAGTTCGCCGAGCAGTATGCGGGCTTCTACCCGCAATTCCAGGCGCCTTTCGAGCCGCTGATGGACGATGGCAAGGTCACCGGCCTGCCGACGCGCTGGGGCTGGGTTTCGCCCTCAATCAACCTCGATCACGACACGGTGGAGAACTGGCGCACTTATGCTCCGGTCTTCGATTCAAAGTACAAGGACAAGATCTGCCTGCTCGACTGGGGCGAGTGGCCAATCATGCCGCTGGTCCTGCATGCGGGAATAGACCCCTGGCAAGAGCTGGATCAGGCCGCTCTCGACGAGGTGCGCAAGGTGATCAAGGCCGCGCTGGCCAACACCCGCGCCATCATCGGGGATCTCGCCATCGCGCAGCGCGGTCTTCTCGACGGCTCGCTCTTCGGCCTCATCGGCGGCGGCACCTACACCACGCTGAACATGCGCGCCCAGGGACATCTGAACATTGTCTGCCCCGTGCCCGAGCCCAACAACGGCATGAAGCAGGGCGTGATCTGGATGGAAGCCACCGGTCTGATCGAGAACGGCAAGGACTCCGATCTCGCCAAGGCGTTCCTCAAGCATCTCGTGAAGCCGGAGGTCGCGATGAACCTGGCCTTCACCGAAGCGACGAGCAATCTCGTCCCGACAAAGGCCGCAGAAGATCTGATGACGCCCAAGCAACGCGAGGCAATGTTGCTGGACTATGCTCCGACCGCGCAGGAGCGGTCCAACTTCCTCCGCATCGTGCCCAATGTCGATGACTTTCTCGCCATCTGGGGCGAGGAACTCGCGGCGCGCTAGGACCGGTAAGGCGGGGCTTTGGAAAGGACCCGCCGGACCCTGTGCGTTCCCAAAGGAATACTCCGTGAAAAACGCCGTTCTTGAGGTTGATGCCGTCTCCAAGGATTACGGCGGCTTTCGTGCCCTGTCCCGTGTCAGCCTGACGATCGACGACGGCGAATTCATCGCACTGGTCGGCCCTTCGGGTTGCGGCAAGACCTCGCTCTTGAAAATCCTCGCCGGCTTCGAATTTCCGACCGAAGGCCGCGTGCGCATCCAGGACCGCGACATGGCCGGCATTTCGCCGGCCGAGCGCCCGACGCGTATGGTCTTCCAGAAGCTGGCGCTTTTTCCGCACAAGACGGTCGAGGAGAACATTCGCTTCCCACTGCGCATCGAGGGCGTGCCCGAAGATGAGCAGATCCGTCGCGTTCGCACGATGTTCGAGATGATGCATCTCAAGCCGGAATACCGACACCGCTATCCGGCCCGGCTTTCGGGTGGCGAGCAGCAGCGTGTCGCCTTGGCGCGGGCGCTGGTCTCCTATCCTCGCGTGCTTCTTCTCGACGAGCCGATGAGCGCCCTGGACGCCAAGCTCAAGAAATCGTTGCAGGCGGAGCTGAAGCGCATTCACCGCGAGGTCGGCACGACCTTCGTCCTGGTCACCCACGACCTGGAAGAAGCGATGATGCTGGCCGACCGCATCTGCGTCATGGTCGCAGGCAAGATCGAGCAGATAGGCCTACCGTCGGAGATCTACCGCACGCCCGCGACGCGTTTCGTCGCGGGCTTTATCGGCGAAACGAATTTCCTGCCCGTTTCCGTGAAGGCCGAGGGCGACGGTGCGGTGATCGCGCCGCTTTGTGGCCGGGGAGATCCGACGAAGCTGGCCGCCGGCCAGATCGCGCCGACGATCGGCGGCGAGAGAGCCGACCTGCTGATCCGTCCCGAGGATGTCCGGATCGCGGCCGAAGCTCCGACTTCCGGCGGCTGGCATGTCGAAGGCGAGCTGACCGAGAAGTTTACGAAGGGATCGTCGACCCAATATCGCCTGAGGGTGTCCGGGCTCGATCGGGATTTCATCGCCGAAAGCACGGGATTCGATACTGGCCATATCGAAATCGGGCAGAAGGTCATCGCCTGCTTCGATCGCGCCTGCTTCTATGTCGTAGAAGGCGCCTCATGAGCACGCCGGGCAACAACCGCCGGCATTGGGAGCTGTGGATTTCGGTCCTGCCCTTCGCCCTGCTGCTGGTGCTTTTCCTGATCGGCCCGATGGTTCTCACGCCCCTTCTCACCTTCCAGGAAACCAAGCTCTATCAGTTGCGCTGGACCTGGTCCTTCGACACATGGAGCACTGTACTGAGCAATCCGACCTACAGCGCTGTGCTGCTGCGCACGGTCTGGACGGCGCTGCTCAGCACCATCGTCTGCGTCGTGGTGGCGTATCCGGTGGCCTATGCGCTGAACACGCGCCTTGCAGCCTGGAGCAACCAGGTGCAGATCCTGATCATATTCGCCTTCCTGACCGATGCGGTGCTGAAAACCTTCGGCTGGGTGCTGTTTTTGGATGTGCATGGCGTCGGCAACTGGCTTCTGCAGAAGCTCGGCTTCGGACCGGGCGCCACCAACATTCTCTTTACGCCGAAGGCAGCCATGCTGGGGATCGTGTACAACCTGGCACCCTATCCGATCTTCACCATCTACCTCTCGCTTGCACGGATCGATCCCGACTTGAAGCATGCCGCCTACGACGCGGGCGCCAGCAAGCTACGGACCTTCCTGCAGATCACCCTGCCGCTATCGCTGCCGGGGGCGATCGCCGGCGCGCTTCTGGTTTTCGTGCTCAGCCTCGGGACCTTTCTCGAATCCAAGGTCCTTGGCGGCGGCACGAAGCCCCTCGCCTCTGAGCTGATCCGCCAGACATTCGAGACGCGGGTGAACTGGCCGCTCGGCGCCGCGCTCACCTTTTCGCTGGTTTTGGTGGCCCTGGCGGCGCTTCTGGGACTTGTGATGATTGGCAGCAGGCTGAGGATCGGCGCGGCGGGCAGAGAGACCTCCTGATGCTGCGGCTACAGAACAGGATCATCGACTGGGCGCTTGTCGGCGGAACGCTCGCCTTTATCCTGTTCCTATACGTTCCTATTCTGACGCTGGTGCTCTTTTCCTTCGCCGATAGCCGTGTCCTGACCTTTCCGATCGAGGGAATGACGCTGCACTGGTATGCGCAGCTCTTCCAGAACCCCAACTTCTACAATGCGCTGAAAAGCTCGCTGATCCTGGCTTTGATCACCATGATCCTCAGCACGATTCTCGGCACCGGATCGGCGCTGGCCTGGATGCGGCTCAACTTTCCCTTCAAACGAGCACTTCAGGCCCTAAGCTTCCTGCCGATCCTTTTTCCACAGCTCCTTCTGGGCGTGATGATGTTGCTTTGGTTTTCGGTGCTGCGCAATTTCATCGCGGTGCCCATGGGCATGATCACGCTGGTGATCGGCCATGTGATCTATGCCACCCCTTTCGTTCTGGTGGTCGTCTCGGTGCAGGTTCACGGTTTCGACGCGGCGATCGAGGATGCGGCACGGGACGCCGGGGCTTCGGAGTGGCAGGTGCTGACGCGAATTACCCTGCCTATTCTTCGTCCGGCGATCGTGGCGGGGATGATCCTCGCCTTTCTCCTTTCCTGGGGAAACTTTTATCTTTCGTATTCCCTGAATGGGTCGTCTCAGACCCTCCCTATCTTCATCTTCAGCGGCATAGCCGTCGGTTCCTCGCCGATCTATCCGGCCATTGCGACGCTGAATTTCCTCGCCGCACTGGTGCTCGTCGTGATCGCCGAAAAAATGCGACGCAAGGCGACACGACGCCTGGCCGGGACCGAAAGTTAGACGATGCGTGGAGGCAGTCTTCCTTCGGCACCGGTCCGGCGTATGTTCGCCCGGCTGCTCGATCTGGGTTCGGTTGGCGCGCTACTGGCGGAACTTCGACGACAATATCCTTCGGTATCCATCTTCAGCATTCGGGCATCGGGGGTGACGAACCTGCTCTCTCCGATCATGCAATGTCATCGTCCCAGTCAAAGCCCAAGCTGGTCCTCATGCGCGGGCCGCTCACCTATCTGCCGACCAATCCGGTCTACATCGGCAAGGTCACGCTTCATGACGCCTTCCATGTCGGAAAGTGCGAAGCCGGAATGACGTCAGCGTCACCTCTGCAATCCAAGGCGGGCCCGCTCACGATCGGATAGCATTTCACCATCACCGGGCCATCGGCTTGATGCACAAGCATCACATCGCAAAACGCGTGGAACGGGGACACACCGTCAAGAGACGCGAAGCCAGGAAAAGGCCTGATTGAGGGAAACAGGGCGCGTCTCTGCCACACAATGCCAGCCACCGTCGGCTACGCGACGGGAATATCGTCACTATTCCAGGAGAGATCCTTCCCGCAGTTCACCGCAGGAATGTTTGGTGGAGCCAATCGGAATCGAACCGACGACCTCTTGAATGCCATTCAAGCGCTCTCCCAACTGAGCTATGGCCCCACACCCGGCACAATTCTCCAGTGAGAGAGCGGCCGGCGCCGTTTCCGGCAAAGGTCGGCACGATTGGGGTCGTGCCGGGGAAAGTGGGCGGCTTCTAACCTCGCCCACCGCGAATATCAAGCCCGTCCGCCGGCTTTTTCGGTCTTTCGCCTTACCCGACGACAGGGAAAGGACGATCAGACTTCCTCGTCGTCGTCGCCCACGCCGATGATGCCGGAGACGTCGTCGTCCTCCTCTTCCTCATCCTCGATGAAGACATCCTCTTCGTCGTCATCGCCCAGATCGACATCGTCGTCGCCGAGATCGGGAAGGTCGTCGCCCTTGGCCTCGTCGTCGGCATCCTCGAGCGAAACGGTCTCGACCGCATCTTCCGCGTCCAGTTCCTTCTCCTCGACGTCGTCCTCCTCGTCGCCGGCGAGGCTGGCGCTGGATTCGAAATAGCTGCGCGGATAGGACTTGCCCGTATAGGGCGAGACGATCGGGTCGCGGTTGAGATCGTAGAATTTCCGACCCGTCTCCGGATCGATGCGTTTTGTTCCAAGTTCGGGCTTAGCCACGGGTAAACCTCGTCAGAAAAGACCGGTCCCCTTAACCGCAGAACTTCACCCTGTCAAAGCCTATCGAAAGCCCCGATTCGGGCGCCCCGCGGCAGGGATGACGCGGCCGGAAAGCCGTGTTAGGAGGCCCGCGCAACATCAGGGGCCGTCGTTCGGACAGCGCTCCGGAGCGAGGCGCTATGGATCACCACGACACTCCCAAACCCGCCCGGGCGCGGCGCTCGGACGCCCTTTCCGGCGTCGCGCGGGTGCCCGGCGACAAGTCCATCTCGCACCGCTCCTTCATGTTCGGGGGGCTCGCGGCGGGCGAAACCCGCATCACCGGCCTGCTCGAAGGCGAGGACGTGCTGCGCACCGGCGAGGCGATGAAGGCGATGGGCGCCGCGATCGCCAGGAACAACGGCGAATGGATCATCCGGGGCGTCGGCAACGGCTGCCTGCTGGAGCCCGCCGCCCCGCTCGATTTCGGCAATGCCGGCACGGGATCGCGACTCACCATGGGGCTGGTCGGTACCTACGACATGGAGACGACCTTCATCGGCGACGCCTCCCTGTCCAAGCGCCCGATGGGCCGTGTGCTCGATCCGCTGCGCGAGATGGGCGTGCAGGTGGTGAAGGCGGCACCCGGCGACCGCATGCCGCTGACGCTGCGCGGCCCGAAGCACGCGGCGCCGATCACCTATCGCGTTCCGATGGCCTCGGCGCAGGTCAAGTCGGCCGTGCTGCTGGCCGGCCTCAACACGCCCGGTATCACCACGGTGGTCGAGCCGGTCATGACGCGCGACCATACGGAGAAGATGCTCAAGGGCTTCGGCGCGAACATCGAGGTCGAGACGGACCGCGAGGGCGTGCGCCATATCCGAATCGAGGGCCAGGGCAGGCTGACCGGCCAGACCATCGCCGTGCCGGGCGACCCGTCCTCGGCGGGGTTTCCGCTGGTCGCCGCGCTCCTCGTGCCGGGATCGGACGTCACGATCGAGAACGTGCTGATGAACCCCACCCGCACCGGGCTCCTGCTCACGCTTCAGGAAATGGGCGGCGACATCGAGGTGCTGAACGCGCGCAGCGCGGGCGGCGAGGACGTCGCCGACCTGCGCGTGCGCGCCTCCGAGCTGAAGGGCGTGACGGTGCCGCCCGGGCGCGCGCCGTCGATGATCGACGAATATCCGGTGCTCGCGGTGGCGGCCGCCTTCGCCGAGGGCGAGACGCTGATGCAGGGGCTCGAAGAGCTGCGCGTCAAGGAATCGGACAGGCTCGCCGCGGTGGCGCGCGGGCTGGAGGCGAATGGCGTCGACTGCACCGAAGGCAGCGACTGGCTGTCGGTGCGCGGACGGCCGGACGGCAGGAGGCTGGGCGGCGGTACTGTCGCCACGCATCTCGACCATCGTATCGCCATGAGCTTTCTCGTCATGGGCCTTGCCTCGGAAAAGCCCGTCGCCATCGACGACTCCGCCATGATCGCAACCAGCTTCCCCGAGTTCATGGACCTGATGACGGGATTGGGCGCGCAGATCGACTGATGGCGCTTTTCCAGTCGCTGGCGTCCTCCGCGACGGTCTATCTGCTCTACGCCATGGGCGGCTTTCCCTTCGCGGTCTGGGCGGGCATGTCCACCTGGGCGGCGCTGCGCAGCGGAAACGACCTGGACCGGCCCGCACGGCCAGGCCGCGCAAGAACCGTCTTCCTCGTCATTCTTCCGCTTCTCTTCATCGCGCTCTATGCCTTCGGCGGAACAGGCGCTACGCCGCGACACGGTTCCGGCGGAGCGGCCGCGCCTGAGAGCGAATGGGGTCCCTACCTCTTCCTGATGCTGCCGCCCTCGGCCGGGCTCGTCCTTGGCCACGGCATTGCCCTTCTTCTGGGCCGATACCGCGACGGGCGCTTGCGGTAACATCGGCTGAATCCCCCAGGGAGAGTCCCTCATGTACCAGCCGCCGCATTTCCGCGAGGACGACCCCGCGCTCCAGCACGCGCTGATCCGCGCCCATCCGCTCGGCCTGCTGATCACGGCCGGCCCCGAAGGTCCGACCGCCAACCTGCTGCCGTTCCATCTCGCGGCCGAGGACGGGGACATGGGCCTGCTGCAGGTCCACATGGCGCGGGCCAACACGCAATGGAAGGAGATCGCGGCCGGCGCGCCGGCGCTCGTCGTCTTCCAAGGCAGCGATGCCTACATCACGCCCTCCTGGTATGCCACCAAGCGCGAGACCGGCAAGGTCGTGCCGACCTGGAACTACGCGACGGTACAGGTTCGCGGAACGGCGAGGGTGATCGAGGATCCGGCGTGGCTTCGCGGCCAGATCGAAAAGCTGACCGGCGAGCACGAGGAACGGCGCGCCGACCCCTGGGCGGTCGGCGACGCGCCGGACAGCTTCATAGCGGCGCAGATCAAGGGCATCGTCGGCGTCGAGATCGCGATTACCGAGATGACCGGCAAGTGGAAGGCCAGCCAGAACCGGCCGCGCGCGGACGTGGCAGGCGTGATCGGCGGGCTCGAACAAGCCGGCCAGCCGCATGCGAATGCCGGGATGGCCGCGCTCGTGCGGCGCTACGACGAAAGGCGCTGACGCGCAGCGGCTTGCATTGCGGGCCTTTCTCGGCTTGAAGCGGTCGCATGACCGCACCGCTCGTCATCGCCATCGACGGACCCGCCGCATCGGGCAAGGGAACGCTCGCGCGCCGCCTCGCCGACTACTATCACCTGCCGCATCTCGATACCGGCCTGACCTACCGCGCCGTCGCCCATGTGCTGATCGCCAGGGGCTGGCCGCTCGACGACGAAGCCCATGCGGTCGAGGCCGCGCGGCAGGTCGACCTCGCCAATCTCGACAAGCACGCCCTGTCGGCGCATGCGGTGGGCGATGCGGCCTCGCGCGTGGCGGTGATCTCCGAAGTCCGCCGGATCCTGGTGGAGAAGCAGCGCGACTTCGCGCGCCAGGCTGCGGGCGCGGTGCTCGACGGCCGCGACATCGGCACGGTCGTCTGCCCCGGCGCGGATGTGAAGCTCTATATCACGGCGAGCCCCGACGTGCGCGCCACCCGCCGCCTGCGGGACATAGAGGGGCGTGGCGGCAGCGCCGATTTCGCCGAAATCCTCGCCGACATCGAGCGGCGCGACCAGCGCGACACGGCCCGCTCGGACTCGCCGCTCAGGCCCGCCGCGGATGCGCACTTGCTGGATACGAGCGAAATGTCTATAGAGGCCGCGTTCCGGGCGGCCCGCGCGATCGTCGACGACACGCTGGCCAAGCGGAACGGCGCCTGACATCGACGGGCCCGCGTTGCGGCGAGAGCCGAGCCGGATGCCCATGAGAAGGTCGGGACCTTAACCGCCTGCCAGCATTCACCCAAGCGCCGGTGCCGCGACGAACGCGGCAGGGTTTCGATGAAACCGACGAGTGCGGGCCGGCAAACGCAACACGAACCCACGGCGCAGCTCCGCAACGGGCGGAGCGTTCCAGGAGATCAAATGTCACAATCCAACCCAACGCGCGACGATTTCGCCGCGCTCCTCGAAGAATCGTTTTCGGACGGCCATTCCGGCGAAGGCCAGGTCGTGCGCGGCACCGTCACCGGCATCGAGAAGGACATGGCCATCATCGACGTCGGCCTCAAGGTCGAAGGCCGCGTGCCCCTGAAGGAGTTCGGCGCCAAGGCCAAGGACGGCAGCCTGAAGGTCGGCGACACGGTCGAGGTCTATGTCGAGCGCATCGAGAACGCGCTGGGCGAGGCCATGCTGAGCCGCGACAAGGCCCGCCGCGAAGAGAGCTGGGGCAAGCTCGAAGAGAAGTTCGCCAAGGGCGAGCGCGTCGAAGGCATCATCTTCAACCAGGTCAAGGGCGGCTTCACCGTCGATCTCGACGGCGCCGTGGCCTTCCTGCCGCGCAGCCAGGTCGACATCCGGCCGATCCGCGACGTCACGCCGCTCATGCACAACCCGCAGCCCTTCGAGATCCTCAAGATGGATCGCCGCCGCGGCAACATCGTCGTGTCGCGCCGCACCGTGCTCGAAGAGAGCCGCGCCGAGCAGCGCTCGGAGATCGTCCAGAACCTCGAAGAGGGCCAGGTGGTCGAGGGCGTGGTCAAGAACATCACCGACTACGGTGCGTTCGTCGACCTCGGCGGCATCGACGGCCTGCTGCACGTCACCGACATGGCGTGGCGCCGCGTCAACCATCCGACCGAGATCCTCAATATCGGCCAGACGGTGAAGGTGCAGATCATCCGCATCAACCAGGAGACGCACCGCATCTCGCTCGGCATGAAGCAGCTCGAGAGCGATCCGTGGGGCGATATCGGGACGAAGTTCCCGCTCGGCAAGAAGATCCACGGCACGGTCACGAACATCACCGACTACGGTGCGTTCGTCGAGCTGGAGCCGGGCATCGAGGGCCTCATCCACGTCTCGGAGATGAGCTGGACGAAGAAGAACGTGCATCCCGGCAAGATCCTGTCGACCTCGCAGGGCGTCGACGTGGTCGTGCTGGAGGTCGATCCGTCGAAGCGCCGCATCTCGCTCGGCCTCAAGCAGACGCTGGAGAACCCGTGGGATGCCTTCGCCAGCAACCATCCGGTCGGCTCGACCGTCGAGGGCGAGGTCAAGAACAAGACCGAGTTCGGCCTGTTCATCGGCCTCGACGGCGACGTCGACGGCATGGTGCACCTCTCCGACCTCGACTGGACGCGTCCGGGCGAGCAGGTCATCGAGGAGTACCAGAAGGGCCAGATGGTCAAGGCGCAGGTTCTCGACGTCGATGTCGAGAAGGAGCGCATCTCGCTCGGCATCAAGCAGCTCTCGCGTGGCGGCGG
The DNA here is from genome assembly GCA_017305925.1 of Hyphomicrobiales bacterium. GTDB lineage: Bacteria > Pseudomonadota > Alphaproteobacteria > Rhizobiales > Rhizobiaceae > Arvimicrobium. The sequence goes on from JAFKJW010000183.1 coordinate 17,408, forward strand.
CGCCAGCGAGGCGGTCGGCGGCGAACTGCGCAAGAACGCGGTCGTCACCTGCGAAGTGACCGCGATCAAGGACGGCGGCGTGGAAGTGCGTCTGGTCGAATCCGGCCTCGACACCTTCATCAAGCGCTCCGACCTGTCGCGCGACCGCGACGAGCAGCGCCCCGAGCGCTTCACCGTCGGCCAGAAGGTCGACGCGCGCGTCATCGTCTACGACAAGAAGACCCGCAAGGTGCAGGTCTCCATCAAGGCGCTGGAAATCGCCGAGGAGAAGGAAGCGGTCGCCCAGTACGGCTCGACCGACTCCGGCGCTTCGCTGGGCGACATCCTGGGCGCGGCCCTGAAGAAGCAGGGCAGCTAAGCCCGGCTCTCAGGCCTGTCGAAAAAGCCCCGCCGGAGCGATCCGGCGGGGCTTTTGCTTGGAGGTGCGTCCTTCGAGGCTCGCCCTCTCAAGGCATTGCCTTGCTCATCGACGCCTTGCGGGCTCGCGCCTCAGGATGAGGGCGGCTGGCGCATCGAGCCTGCTTCGTGGCGGGTTCGGCAAACCACTTCCCTCGTCCTTCGAGGCTCGCCCTCTCAAGGCATTGCCTTGCTCATCGACGCCTTGCGGGCTCGCGCCTCAGGATGAGGGCGGCTGGCGCATCGAGCCTGCTTCGTGGCGGG
>JAFKJW010000183.1:18130-72399 GCA_017305925.1 Hyphomicrobiales bacterium
GCTGGCGCATCGAGCCTGCTTCGTGGCGGGTTCGGCAAACCACTTCCCTCATCCTGAGGCGCGAGCCTGCAGGACGCCGAAGAGAGGTCACGAATTCGAACGGGCGAGCCTCGAAGGACGCACCTGTCTCACCGAACGACAGGCTTGCGCCTCTTACACATAGACCTTGTGCGCCTCGCGGGCCTCGTTGCCGAAGACCTTGAGGTAGCGGGCGATCTCCTCAGGGTCGCCGGTCGCCTTTTCGGGATTGTCCGAGAGCTTCACCGCCGGGCGGCCGTTCGCCGCCGTCACCTTGCAGACCAGCGAGATGGCCTTCAGCCCGTCGGTCTCGACGGGGGCGCAATCCTCGAAATCGTTGGTCAGGTTGGTGCCCCAGCCGAAGGCCATGCGCACCTTGCCGCGGAAATGGCGGTAGGTGTCCACGATCGTGTCGACGTCGAGCCCGTCGGAGAAGATGAGCAGCTTCTTCTTCGGGTCCCTCCCCTTCTGCCGCCACCAATGGATGATGCGTTCGCCGGCCTCGATGGGCGGGGCGCTGTCGGGCCGGAAGCCGGTCCAGTCGGCCACCCAGTCCGGCGCGTCGCGCAGAAAGGCCGCCGTGCCGAAGGCGTCCGGCAGCACGATCAGCAGGTTGCCGCCATAATAGCGCTGCCAGTCCTGCAAGACCCTGTAGGGCGAGGCGCGCAGCTCCGCGTCGCTCCTCGTCAGCGCCGCGAAGACCATGGGCAGCTCGTGGGCGTTCGTGCCCAGCGCCTCCAGATCGGTGTCCATGGCGAGCAGCACGTTGCTGGTGCCGGTGAAGGATTCGCCGATGCCCTCCTTGAGCGCTTCCACGCACCAGCGCTGCCACAGGAAGCTGTGCCGGCGCCGCGTGCCGAAATCCTAGATGAGGATGTCCGGCAGCGCCCTCAGCCGCTCGGTCTTGGCCCACATCCTGGCCTTGGCGCGGGCGTAGAGCACATCGAGCGCGAAAGGCCCGAAACTCTTCATCGCCGCGCGCGAGCGCAGCTCGTTGATGATGGCGAGCGCGGGTATCTCCCACATCGTGGTGTATTTCCAGGGGCCGTAGAAATGCAGCTCGTACTGGCCGTCCTGCCTGCGCAGCTCGTATTCGGGCAGGCGGAAATCCTCCAGCCACGCCAGGAACTCCGGCTCGAAGATCTGCTTGCGGCCGTAGAAGGTGTTGCCGGCCAGCCAGATCATCTCCTTCTTCGACATGCGCAGCGTGCGCGCATGGTCGAGCTGGGCACGCAGCTCGCCCTCGTCGATCTCGTCGGCAAGCCGGACGGAGGTCGTGCGGTTGATCAGCGTGAAGGTCGCGTCGACGTCCGGGTACATGCCCCAGATCATCTGCAGCATCAAAAGCTTGTAGAAGTCCGTATCCAAGAGGCTGCGGAGGATGGGGTCGAGCTTCCAGGTGTGGTTGTAGACGCGGCGCGCTATGTCGGTGCGTGGCATGCTTGTTCGTGCCTCTGCTCGTTTCCCGCGGAGGCGGCGAGCCCTGCGCGGAGGTCGCATATAGCATCGAAATGCGCCGCGCGCGCGTGCGGCGGCGCATGGCATCATGAAATCCCGCGCCTGGGCGCAAGGGGGCGAGCGGAGGCAAAGACGTCGGAAAGGATTGCCACGCTGCGAAAGCTCGCCCTGGCCATTGCCCTTTCCTTCCGAGGTGAAAGGGAAGCGTGGCGCGGATGCCCGGCGATCCGGGCATAACGCGTTTTCATCAACGTTGCACGGTCACCCGCGCCACGCCGGCGTTTCGAACCGTGAAGTGCCTCACCCGCATTGGCGCGGGCTTCTCTTCCGTTCCGGTCAGGTCCCGGAGGTCTCTCACCTGGATGCCGCCTACCGCAGACGCCATCCGACCTGCTCGCCGCTGTCCCGCCCGGAAGTTCGGTGCGCTTCCTTTCCCCTCGCGCGCGACAGTGCGGCAAGTATAGGACAGGCGCCGGAGGCGGGGACAGGCTCCCTGTCGATTGCAGAAAATACGAAGGGTCGGGACTGGATTTGTCCACGCCGGGCGCGGGTCCGCGGCGCTGCCGTCACACGGCCGCGAGGATCAGGCGACGAAAGCCCGGCATGCATCAAGCGCCCTTCATCCTGTGTCGCCTGACGGGCCAGACGCCTGCCGAGCGGCGAGGCCGGATGAGGGCCTTGGAAGCATCGAAAACCTTGGGAAGCATCGAGAACAAGGAACCCCGCGAACGCTGTCGCGGGGTTCCCGATAAATGTAACCTATGGCTTACCAGCAGGCGTAGGCGTATTCGCACCAGCCATTGTAGTAGCAATAGTACTGCCAGTAGCAGACGGCCTTCGAATTCGCCGCTGCCGCGGCGCGCACGTCCGCGGCCACCTTCTTGATGAGTTCGTCGCCCTGGGAAAGGTCCTCGGCCTTCTTCAGCACGCCCTCGATATCGAAGGCAGCCGCCTTGTCGGCGCCTTCCTCGCCCTTGGCCTGATCCGCGAGCACCTTGCCGGGCACGCTCGCCACCATCTTGGCGGCGGTGACGAGAGCCAGCGGATCGGACTTCGCCTCGCCATAGCCGACGAGGTTGCGGGCGGTTTCGAGGATGATGCGGTTTTCCGTCTGCTGAGCCGCCGTCAGATCCTGCTTGTCCTGTGCGAAAGTGGCGCCGGCCGTCAGGCTGGACGCCGCAAACAAAGCTGCGATAACAAATTTCTTCATGGTGTCAGTCCTCTGTTGACGTTCCAAGTGCAATCGGACGGCCATGCCTTCCGACAATCCGCATTCCGGCGCTCCCCTTCAAAGCCGGCCCGGTATTCGGACTCCCTTCGGGTGCCGGACAGCCGGGCACCCATCTCACGCATCAGCGACCCTTCTCGACATGGAAGGGGCGCACGCTGATGGACATTTCCTCCTCTATCCCGGCCGGCGCCCTGGCGGTCGCGCGGTCGAGGTCGTTCAGGCCCGTGGAGACGAGGTCGCGCATCGCCGCGATCTGAGGCGGATCGTCCGGCGCGGCGCGCAGGCCTTCCTGGCCGAGATTGTCGAACACGACGTTGGCATGTCCGACGCCGGGCACGGCGACGAAGATCAGCCGCTCGTCCGAGGCCGCGGCGGCGCCGGGCTCCATCTGGAGGAGATCGGCGGTCTTGGATTCCTGCTCGGGGATGCGGCTGGAATCGCCGTCCACCGGCCAGACCGGCGTGATCGAGAAATCCGGCCCGACCAGCAGAACGGTCACGTCGAGCGGCTTGCGCCCGTCGTTCCTCATGGCCACGGAAACGATGTCGCAATCGCTGAAGCGCGGCGCGTCGCCGACCGGCTTCGGCGGCTCGTAGTCGGCGGCATCCATCGAGCAGACGCCATCCTTCAGGGCGGAGGTCTTTGCCTTGGCGACGTGCAACCCTGTCGAAAAGCCGACCTGCTTCAGCCCTTCCGCATCGTTGCCCAGGCGCTGCAACGCAAGCACTCTGGACATGCGCGTCACCGCGTCGGAGACCGCGGCGGCTGCACCCGCCGGGTCCTGCGGCAGGGTGAGCCGCGGCGAGGAGCCCGCGCCGTTCGCATCGATCGCGCCGGCATTCGAGGCGAAAGCCAGCTTGCCGTCCACGAGGCCGACCGCAATGTCGTAGCCCGATTTACGGATCGAAACGCGCGCCTTCAGCGGCCCCGTCTCCACCGCAGCCCTGAACGCCGCGACGGCATCGGCATAGTCCCTGCCGTCGCCCGGATCGAGGCGCACCGGCTCCGAGAAGCCGACGGAGAAGTCGAAGGCCGGCTCGACGATCCTGGCGAAGCGCGCCTTGTCGAAGGCGTTGGCGCTCGGGAGGGCCGCGCAGTCCTCGTCGCCGCCCTGCGGGCAGGCGGTCGCCCGGACGATGCTTTTCGTGGCGCCCGCCTCCTCGACCACGCCATGGGCCACGGCCTGATCGTCGGGCGCGGCCGGGTCGGCATAGAGCGCGACCACCGTGCCGGCGGTGATGCCGTCGAGCTGCCCGCCCTGCATCTTGCCGCCGTAGAACTTCCACTGGCGGCGCGGCGGCGCCTCCCGCAATTGCAGCACGGGCTGGTCGAGCAGGTCGCCCTCCGCGTCGGGCGTCTGGGTCGAGAGCAGCGTGTTGCGCTTGATGTCGGCCATCACCGCCTGATGCAGGTTCCGGTAGGTCAGGTCCGGCGTCTGGTTGAGGCGCTTCAGGAGATTGTAGGTGAAGACCCCGAAATTCTGGCCTTCCTCGCCGTTCGGAGGCACGCGCTCCAGCGCCTCCTCGTCCTCCTGCGCGGCATAGAAGAAGGCGGCGCGGCCGCGGCCCGGCTTCCTGGCCCGCGCCTCGAAGAGGGTGCGGTGCTGAACGGCGGCGGCGGGAAGATCCGGCACGCCGAGGACCTGCGGCGGCACCTCGCGGGAGCGGGCGTCGTCTCCCGGCACGTCGCGGAAGCCCGTCGCCGAATGACAGGCGTCGATCACCCCGAAGACGTCGATGCCTTTGTCGCGGATCCTGTCGATCTTCTCGCGCAGCTCGTCGTCCACCAGGGCGTTCTCGATGCCGGCCTTGTTCCAGTGCCCGACATCGTAGGGCAGGAACACCTCGTCGGCGCCCCCCTCTTCGTCGCCGTCGAGATCGGGCTGCTGCGAGCCATGGCCGGAAAAGTAGAAGACGGCGAGATCGCCCGGCTTGCCGGTCTCCGCCAGCCGGTCGAGGCCCGCCAGGATCGCCGCCTTCGTGCCCACGCCGGGTGTCGCCACGCCCTCCGCAAGATCGCGGACGCCGTCGGCCAGAACGGTGACGTTGCCGGCCGGCACGCCCAATCGCACCAGGGTGTTGGCGAACTCGCGGGCGTCATTCTTCGGACCGGTGAGGCGGAGCGCCTCGGCAAGCGCGGGATAACCGGAGACACCCACGACAAGCGCGTGTGTCTCGGCTGCGGCGTTTCCCGGCGAGAGCGCAAGAAGCGCGCCCACGACCGGACCGAATATGGTCAAGCCCCGTATCATCCAAGCCCAATAAAACGCGCACTTCAACTACAATTGCAGGCGCGGTTGCCAGTGTCGAGTCAAAACGATCAATGCGGCCGTTTCGGGCCGGCTTTGTGCCGACCGCCCGGCATTCTTGTAACCGAGCGATGAAATTTCCGAGGAAATACAGTGGATAACCGGCCGGCAAGCGGGCGAGGCACGAAGCCTGTCGGCGTTGTTGGCGCGCGAAGCAAGAAGATGAAATGCGCGCTTCGCCACGCCCGATCGCCGTCGTCGACGGGCTTGAGGGCTCCCTGCCGCCGATCGAGCATCCGCGTCCGGACGGCACGATTTACGCGGTTCCCCACTGCGACCGGCTGATGACCGCCGATGCGCGGCGCAACCCGTCGAGCTTCGACGCTTTCACCCAGCACGTGCATTTCGCCAACGACGCCGGCAGGCGTCGAGGTTCTGATGATGGGCTGTCGAGGCCGGCCTTCAGGCCACTTTCTCGTAGGCGATGTTCCGGGCCAGCCAGCAGCCGACGACAAGACCGCGAATGCCTTCGGCAGCGTCCCGCTCGACCTGGATGGTCCAGTTGCCGGGCGCGGGGGCATCCATCGAGCGCTGGCAGGACAGCACGAAGACATCCCGCCCCACCGGGTGGATCGCGTGCATGGGACCGCTGCCCATCAGACCCTCGAAGCGGCCGAACAACGCGGTGCCGGCCTTGTCGATCTCCAGCCAGACATCCAGCTCGCCGGAGAAATACCTGCCTTCCAGCCCCTGGGTGACTTCGTCGGCGACGCGGACCGCGCTCGCGCTCAGGTTTTCGCTGGGCCGTCTCAAGCGGATGGCGTCGCCGTCGCGCGCCAGCGTCATCGAGGGCGCCTCTGCGGTTCCTTCCGACCTGAGGCGCAGCCGCTCGGGTGCGTGAGCGTAGCGCACGTCGAGCATCGCGCCGTCCGCCGTCACGCTGAGCAAAAGGCCGTTGGCCTTGTCCAGATAGTGGCCGTTCCAGGCCGGATCGGCCACGCCGGCCGGCGCCGGCGTCTCGCCGTGGCCGAGGGCCGCGCGCAGCAACATGCGCGCCGCCTCGTGAGAATCCGCTTCATGGTTGAGCAGGACGACCACCGACAACCGCTCCGACGCCGCATGCATGCGGTGCAGGCGAAAGCCGCGCAACGCCCCGCCATGCCCGGTCACGGCAACGCCGTCCACCGTCTCGTGCGAAAGGCCGTAGCCGTAGCGCGCGGATGTCCCGTCGCTGAAAGTCTGCGGCCGCGACAGCCGCCGATAGAGGCCGTCCGCGTCGTCGCGGGCGGCATCGATGTGGCGTTCCCACGCCAGCATGTCTTCCAGCGAAGCCGAGATGCCGGCATCGCCCGTCCAGTAGATGCGGTTCGTGGCGGGGAAGAAGCCGACCTGGTCGTTGCCTTCGTAGCCGATCACGCCGTCCAAGGGCTCGCTGGTGTCGGCGGTCAGCAGCGCGGTTTCCATGCCGGCGGGCCCGAACAGTCGCTCGGCATAAAGCTCGGCAAGGGAACGGCCCGAGAAATCCTCCAGCAGATCGGACAGGATGCGGAAGTTGCCGTTGGAGTAGGAATAGCCGCTGCCCGGCTCGAAGTGGGTGGTCCGCATGCGAGCCAGCAGCGGCTTGGCGTCCTCGCGCCCGAACATGCCTTCGGGCTGCGCGCCGTGTAAGACGGTCAGCGCCCAATAGTCGCGCAGGCCCGACTGCATGTTGCAGAAATTGGCGACGGTCGGACGGCGGCCTTCGAGGCGAGGAAGGAAATCCGCCACCCGCCCGTCGAGGCGGGCCGGATCGCCGACCAGATCCAGGAGGACGCCGCACGTGAACTGCTTGCTGATCGAGCAGATCGGCAGCCGGGTGGCCGTCGTCATGGCCAGGCCGTTCGCCATGTCGGCGTATCCCCATGCCTGGCGCGCCACCACCTCGCCGTTCGCCACGACACCCGCGACGCCGCCGGGTCCCCTGAATTTGTCGGGAACAACTTCGAGCGCCCGCTTCAGGGAGGAAAGATCGACCTTGCTCGCCAACGCAGGACTCGCGGTATTGTTGCGGTAGAAGGAGCCCGTATTGAAGATACCTGTGGCGGAAGTCAATTCTTCGTGGCGGATGCGCGTGTCGACTCCCGGCCCGTAGTTCCAGAAAAGGGCACCGCCGTGCGTGCGGCGAGCAGCTGCATCGGGTCCATGAGGAAAAAGCCGCGGTCGCACCGATAGTCATGCATGCCGCTGGCGATGTTGCGCAGCTTCATCAGCAACGGGATGGCGATATGGCCATTCGGCTTCATGGGCATCTCAGGCCGTGGTGCGCTCGACCACGCTTGTTTCCAGAAGGATCGCCGAGCGGCGCCGCTCCGGATCCTCAAGGAAATCGATCAGCGCATCGATGGCGATCCGTCCGGATTCGAAGATGCGCCGGTCCACCGTCGACAGAGGCCGGTCGAGCAGCGGTGCCAGATAGATGTTGTCGAAACCCATGACGGCGCATCCGCCAGGAATCCCGACCCCCCTTTCGCGCAAGGCGGCCATGGCCCCGATGGCCAGCATGTCGCTCATGCAGCAGATGGCGGAAAACGACGTCGTGTCGAGAAGCGACAGCGTCGCCCGATAGCCGAAGCTGTGCTGGAACTCGCCGCAGCGGACGAGCTCCGGATCGACCGCCATCCCCGCGCTGCGGTGCGCCTCCTCGAAACCTTCCAGCCTGATCCGCGTGTTCGCGCTCGCGGCCGAGCCGCTGAGGAAGGCGATGCGGTCGTGTCCCCTGGCGATCAGGTAGCCGGCCGACTGGAGGGCGCCGCTTCGGCAGTCCGTGTCCACCCTGGCTGCCAGGCAATCGAGTTCTCCGATCTCGCGATCCATGGAGAGGAAGGGGATGTTCAGGGCCTGAAGAAGGTCGGCATTCGGAACCACGTCGCTCGCAGCGAGCACGATGCCGTCGACGCCGTGCCCGGCGAGGAAGGTCAGATGCGCTTCCTCGTTCGCCGGTATGCCGTCCGAATTGCAAAGGATCGTCGTATAGCCGCGGCGGCGCGCGGCATCGTCGCAGGCGCGCACCAATTCGGTGAAATACGGATTGAGGATGTCCGGAACGACGATGCCGATGACGCGCGACCTGCGGGTGACCAGCGAGCGGGCGATGGAATTGGGCCTGTAGTTGAGCTCGCGGGCAAGCGACCAGATCCTCTTTCGCGTCTCCTCGCCGATGAAGGCATCCTTGCGGTTGAGGACCTTTGAGACCGTGGCCGGCGATACGCCGGCACGTCTTGCAATATCCTTGATGGTGGTCGCCACGCACCCTCGCATTCTTCGCTGCACAGCCGTCATCCCGTAGCCTCTCGCATCCATCGTGTCGACTGGAATGAGGAGTCCGGAAGTCGTGGCGCTTACCGCCTCTCTCGTTGACATCGCGCGAAAAAGCCATTACGAAAACGTTTACCTAAGTCGAATTGGGGCATTTGACTGTTATGGCGACCGGGTTGTTTGCGACGTGACGAAGCCGCCAGGGATCCCGCTGGTGATGGATGTCGACACCGGAACGGACGACGCCGTCTGCATCGCTGCGGCGACGCTCTGCTCCGATGCGGTCGACCTGATCGGCATCGGGACCGTCTGCGGCAATGTCGGGATCGAGCACACCAGCCGGAATACGATCGATCTCGTCGACTTCCTGGGTTGCGACGTGCCCGTGCATGTCGGCGCGGCCCAGCCGCTGACGCGGCGGCTCTCTCCCGCGATCAGCCATGGCGCGACCGGATTGGGGGACGTCGTGCTCCCGGCCGCGCACCGGGACTATGCCGCCGGCGGCGTGCCGGGGATGATCGTGTCGGCCGCCCGTCGGAACCCGGGGGCGCTGGAGGTCCTCGCCGTCGGCCCGCTGACCAACGTCGCCACCGCCCTGATTGAGCATCCGGAGCTTCGGTCGACGCTGAAGCGCATCACCGTCATGGGTGGGGCCATCCGCGGCGGCAACATGACGCTTGCCTCCGAGTTCAATTTCCATTGCGACCCCGAGGCGGCGCGGATCGTGTTCGAGTCCGGATGCGACCTGACCATGGTGGGGCTCGACGTCACGCTGAAGCCCGAGCTTCCGCGTCGGGTGTTCGACCGGATCAACGCAAGCCCCGGAAGGGCGGCCGATATCGTCGGCCGGGTGCTGGATTTCATGATGCGGCGCAAGGAAGAATTCGGCGCCGACGAACCGAACCTGCATGACGTGATCGCACTCGCGGCGATCGTGCAGCCGTCGCTGTTCTCGTTCGAGACCTACTATGTGCACCTCGAAACCGGCGGCGAAATCACCCGCGGCATGACCATCGCCGATTTCAACAACGTCTCCGGGAAACCACCAAACGCGCATGTGGCCGTCGATATCGACGTCGACGGCTTCTGGAACTGGTTCGTCGATCTATTCGGAGCTGTGAAATAAATGGGAGAGGACATTGTGACGTCGAACGATGAATTTGATCGCCATCGCAAGCTGGTGACGGGCCTTGCCGGGGAGGTCGCCGCCGGACATCTGGACCGTCGGGAATTTCTGGCCCTGGCCACCATTTTCGGCGCGTCCACTGCGGCGGCCTATGGCCTCGTCGGGCTTGCCGCGCCGTCGGTGGCCAATGCCGCCGAGCCGAAGAAGGGCGGGATTCTTCGCGTCTCGACCTTCGTCAAGGAACAGAAGGACCCGCGCAACTTCGACTGGCCGGAAATGGCCAATATCGCGCGCCAGATGCTCGATACGCTGGTGCGCTACGACGTCGACTACACTTTCAAGCCCTCGCTGCTGGAAAGCTGGAAGATCAACGACGATGCGACGGAATACACGCTGAACCTGCGGCGGGACGTGACCTGGAACAATGGCGACCAGTTCACCGCCGAAGATGTGATTTTCAACCTCTATCGCTGGTGCGACAGAACGGCCGAAGGAAATTCCATGGCCGGCCGGATGACCGCGCTGATCGACGGGGCGACGGGCAAGGCGCGCGAGGGCGCCATTACAAGGGTCGACGACTACACGATCGTCCTGAAGCTCTCGGCTTCCGACATTTCCATCATCCCGTCGATGACGGAATATTCGTCGCTGATCGTGCATCGCGACTATGAGAAGAACGGCTCCAACCTGGTCGCCCATCCGGTCGGGACCGGTGCCTTCGAGCTCGTGTCCTACGATGTCGGCACCAAGGCGGTCGTCAAGCGGCGCGAGAACGGCAAATGGTGGGGCGGCGAGGCCTATCTCGACGGCATCGAGTTCATCGACTACGGCACGGACCCTGCCGCCTGGGTGAACGCGTTCGAGACGGGCGAGATCGACACGAATTTTGAGACGACGGCCGACTATGTCGAGATCATGGACGGCCTCGGGTTGGTGAAGTCCGAGGTGGTGACCGCAGCCACCATTCTTGCGCGCACCAACGTCAACAACAAGCCCTATGACGACGTGCGCGTGCGCCGCGCCCTGCAGATGGCCACCGACAACGACGCCGTCCTTCAGCTCGGTTATGGCGGCAGGGGCACGGTGGCCGAAAACCACCATGTCTGCCCGCTGCATCCGGAATATTACGAGCTGCCGAAGAAGACGCGCGACCTCGAAGGCGCCCGGAAGCTGATGACCGAAGCCGGCCAGATGGACTTCGAGCACGAGCTGATCACCGGCGACCAGGATTGGCATCGCAATTCGGGCGACGCCATCGCCGGCCAATTGCGCGAGGCGGGCTTCAAGGTGAAGCGCACGGTGCTGCCCGGCTCCACCTTCTGGAACGACTGGACGAAATTTCCTTTCTCCATGACGTCATGGGGCATGCGGCCGCTCGGCGTGCAGAACCTTGCGCTTGCCTATCGCAGCGGCGAGCCCTGGAACGAATCCGGTTTCGCCAGCCCGGAATTCGACGCCAGGCTGAACGAGGCGCTGGCCGTTCCGGACCCTGAAAAGCGCAAGGGGATCATGAAGGATGTGGAACAGATCCTCCAGGATTCGGGGATCCTCATCCAACCTTACTGGCGTTCGCTCTTCACGCATTCGGTTCCGGCGGTGAAGGACAATCCCGCCCACCCCAATCTCGAGCAGCATTTCGAAAGAACGTGGCTGGACCGATAGGAAGCGGGACAGCCTGCGGAAGCAAGCCGCGTCCGGCATATGAGCCGGGCGCGGTCGTTCAGGGCCAAGGCACGGAAAGAGGAACGGCATGAAAGTCTATCTGGCGGGGCCGGAGGTATTCATCCCCAACGCCCGCATGGTTCTCGACGAGAAGATCGAACTTACCCGCGCCTACGGGTTCGTGCCGGTCTGTCCCGGCGACCTCGAGACCCCCGCATCCTTGACCGGGAAGGCGCGAGGCCTTGCCACCAGCGAGATCAACGAACGCCTGATGCTGAGCGCCGACTTCATCATCGCGAATCTCACGCCGTTCCGCGGCATCGCGGCGGATGTCGGCACGGTTTACGAGCTGGGCTTCATGTGCGGCCGGGGTTGCCCGGCCTATGCCTTCACCAACATTGCCGTTGGCCATTATGAGCGGGTGAAGGACTATTATGGCGGCGATCTCAGGACGGATGAACTGGGCGCCGTTCGTGGACCCGACGGGCTGGAACTGGAAACCTACGATATGACCGACAATCTGATGCTGGATGGCGGCATCGAGAGCCGGAAGGGAGTGGTCATCCGCCATGCGGCGGCCCCGGACAAGCTCTATTCGGACCTGACCGGTTTCAGGGAATGCCTCGCCGTTGCGTCGAAGCAACTGCTCGGCCGATGATACGGACAACGCCTTCATCGGGTCCTTCACGGCAAGTTCCGAAGCGAAAGCCTCATGAAAGGCTCTCCGGCGGCTTCCCCCATCTGAGCCAAAACCCCGGAAGTTCAGCCCCCGGGCGCCCAAGACGGGGAGCACGTCAGGATCGGTGGCGACTGATCGCCTCGAGCCCGCCGATCGCGAAGTTGTAAAGATGTTCGACCAGGTCCCTGCGCGGCATGTGGCGAATTTCCTCCGCGAAGGCAAAGACGTTTCGCCCGACGACCAGCAGCATCGCACAGGGCGCCATGACGCTGATCAGGCAGCGGAGCAAAGCCGGATCATCGGAACGGATCGCCGTGATGTCACTGAGAATTGCGAGCACGAACGGCAGCTTGGCCGGAATTTCGCGTTCTTGCAGCGTCTGAAGATGGGAGGATGGCGACAGGACCTCGCGGCTGAGGACCCTTGCATGCCAGCTGTGTTCGGCCGTCGCGCTCTCGACCAGCATTTCGATCAGCCTTCTCAGCTTTTCGCGCGCCGGCAACTCGGCCGAGACGAGCAGCTCCAGGCCCTCCACGCTGACGAGCCTGCGATGGGCCTCGACCAGCACCGCCTGATAGAGGCCGTTGCGGCTGCCGAAATGATAGTTGATCGAGGCAAGGTCCACTTCAGCCTTCGCCGCAATCATCTTGTTCGTCGTTTCGGCAAAACCGGCCGAGGCAAAAAGATCGCCGGCCACATCGAGGATGCGGTTATAGGTCGCCTCCCCATCGGGGCGTTGGGTGCGATCTGTCTTCCTTATGGCGCCCACTCGTCTCATGCCTCATTCACGCATCCGTCGACAGCCTGATCGTATGCCCGCGAGAATTTTCGCCATACCGGACGAAAGGGATCGACAGGAATGCGGTCCATCGTACCGAGCGACGGGACACCGGCCGGCTGGACGCTGCCTGTCGTTTTGTCCCGCTCTGCCGCGGGGATGGCGAGCGGCAAAGATCGCGAAACGGCCGTGATTGAAAGCATCGTTCGAAGGCAATGCGGCAAGGCCGATAACCGCATCGGATCCCGTAGGGTATCCAAAGCCGCTTGCGGCGCCGGGTATGGAGCCGCAACGGTCGGGGGACCAGGCGGATAGCAAAGTCGGCCTCCTCGCAAACAGGTCTCGACAATAAGCGTTACGAAGGCTAAATTCAATTTAAATTTAGTCTCCGTACAGCTCGCGCGCAGGCCGAGCTGCCTCGAGGCCCCTCTCATGAAGAAAGCCCTCTTCGCCATTCTGTTGATCGCCGCCGCTGGCGGCACGGGCTGGTACTGGTGGAACCGGCACACACCGGCCGCCACCAACGAACTCGATCTCTATGGCAATGTCGACATCCGCCAGGTCTCGCTCGCCTTCGACGGCAGCGGCCGGATAGCCGAGCTTCGCGCCGAGGAAGGCGACTCCGTAAAATCGGGGCAGGTCATTGGCCGACTCGACACTCGCACGCTGGAGCTCCAGGCCGAGCAGCAGGAGGGCAATGTCGAGGTCCAGCGGCAAGCGCTCCTCAAGCTTCGCAACGGCTCGCGCCCGGAAGAGATCGCGCAGGTGCGCGCGCAACTGGTATCCGCGGAAGCCACGGCGGCAATCGCCGAACAGGATTTTTCGCGGGCGAGCCGCCTTCGGGCCAGCGGAACGTCCAGCGTACAGGCGGTCGATCAAGCCCGCGCGAGTGCCGAGGCCGCGCGCGCCAAGGTCGAGGAGGTGCGTGCGGCGTTGCAGCTGGCCGAGGCAGGAGCGCGGACTGAAGACATCGCCGGGGCCGAGGCACAACTCAAGGCGCTGGAAGCCAATCTCGCTCTTCTGAATCATCAGATCGATCAGGGCCAGCTCCGCTCGCCGGTCAATGCCGTCGTCCGCTCCCGGCTGCGTGAGCCCGGCGACATGGTCACTTCGGCGACGGCAGTCTTCGCGCTGGCCCTCGACAAACCCAAATGGGTTCGCGTCTATGTAAACGAACCGGATCTCGGCAGGATCAGGCCGGGCATGGAGGCGCTGGTCTTCACCGACAGCGATCCGGATAAGCCGGTCAGCGGCAAGGTGGGATATATCTCGTCGGTCGCCGAGTTCACGCCCAAGTCCGTCCAGACGGAGGAACTGCGCACGAGCCTTGTCTACGAGGTGCGCGTCGTCGTCGAGGACAAGGACAATGTATTGCGCCTCGGCCAACCGGTGACCGTCCGGCTGACGACCGGGCCTGCTCCATGAGCGGGCCGGACGTCGCCGTCAGCGCCGAAGACCTTCGCAGGACTTTCGAGGGGCCGGACGGCAGGATTATCGCGGTCGACGGCATCTCGATGACGGCACGCGCGAACGAACTGACGGCGATCGTCGGACCGGACGGAGCCGGCAAGACGACGCTCATGCGCATGATGGCCGGGCTCCTGAAGCCCGATGCCGGCTCCCTGCACGTGCTGGGCATCGATGTCGCCGCCGATCCGCAATCCGTGCAGAACCGCATCAGCTACATGCCGCAGCGCTTCGGTCTCTACGAGGATCTGAGCGTTCAGGAAAATCTCGATCTTTACGCCGACCTGCACGGGGTTCCGCAGGAAGACCGCAAGGAACGGTTCAAGCGCATGCTCGAAATGACCGACATGGCGCGCTTCACCGACCGTCCCGCCGGCAAGCTCTCGGGCGGCATGAAACAAAAGCTTGGGCTTGCCTGCACGCTGGTCCGCTCTCCCGATCTCCTGTTGCTGGACGAACCGAGCGTCGGCGTCGATCCGCTGTCGCGGCGCGATTTATGGAAGATCGTGCAGCAACTCATCCAACAGGAACGGCTCGGCGTCATCGTCAGCACCGCCTACATGGACGAGGCCGAGCGCTGCGCACAGGTCTTCGTCATGAACAAGGGAAAGCTGCTGGCCGAGGGCGCTCCCGACGTGTTGAAGAGGCGGGCGGAAGGTTTGACCTTCACCGCGATGCCTTGCGAAGGCATGCCGGCGCGCGCGCTTCAGGCCAGGCTGATCGACGCTCCCGACCTTGTCATCGACGCCGTGCCGGCGGGCGGCAGTGTACGCTTCATCCGCCAGCCGGATGCAGAACAAGGCCGCCTCGATGCGCTCCTTGACAACGCTCCGGTCGAGCCGCGCGCGGAAGAGCTGGAAGACGCCTTCATGATGTTTCTGAGAACGGAAGAAGGCCGGGCGGAGACTACGACCGCGCCAAGGAAAGAACCGGAAACGCCCGTTGCCGACACGGTCACGGACGACGGCAAGCCGGTGATCGTCGTGCGCGACCTTGTGCGCAAGTTCGGTGACTTCACCGCGGTTGCCAGCACCTCCTTCGACGTCGCGCGCGGCGAGATTTTCGGGCTGCTCGGCCCTAACGGCGCGGGCAAGACGACAACCTTTCGCATGCTGTGCGGCTTGCTGCCGGCAACCAGCGGCCATCTCGAGGTCGCGGGCCTCAATCTGCGTCACGCGCGCGCCGAGGCACGCGGGCGCATCGGCTATGTCTCGCAAAAGTTCGCGCTCTATGGGGATCTCTCCGTGCGCGAGAACCTGGAGTTCTTCGGCGGCGCCTACGGCCTGAGGGGAAAGGCGCTGCGCGAACGCGTCTCCGCATCGCTGGAGCAATTCAGTCTCGATCCGGCCGCGCGGAGCGGCATATTGCCCGCCGGCTACAAGCAGCGCCTCGCCATGGCGACCGGCCTCCTGCATCGGCCCGAGATCCTCTTCCTGGACGAGCCCACCAGCGGCATCGATCCTCTGGCGCGTCGGGCTTTCTGGCGCACCATTACGGCACTGGCCGGCAGCGGCGTGACGATCATCGTCACGACGCACTTCATGGAAGAGGCGGAATATTGCGACCGCATCGCCATCCAGGACGCCGGCGAGGTGTTGGCGCTCGGCACGCCACGCCAGGTGCGTGAACAGGCGGGCGATGCCGGCATCGACATGAACAGTGCCTTCATCGCGATCGTGGAGCAGGGCCGCACCGCCCGCGAGAGGAAGGACAGGGCGGCATGAGCGGATCCGGCTTCTCACGACGCCTCATCGCGCTGACGCGCAAGGAAGCCCGGCAGATGCTGCGCGACCGCAGCAACCTGATCGTCGGGCTCCTGCTGCCGCTGGTCCTGATCCTGCTGTTCGGCTACGGCCTTTCCTTCGACGTGAAGGACGCGCGTGTGACCGTGGTGATGGAGGACAGCTCTCCGACGGCGCGGAACATCGTCGCGGGGCTCCAAGGCTCGCCTTATCTCGCGCCGAGCTGGACGATGTCGATGGCCGAGGCGGAGAGGATGATCCGGGCCGGCGAGAGCGATGCCATCCTGCGCGTGCCGCCGGACTTTTCGAGGCGTCTGGCATCCGGCAATGCGCGCCTGCAGCTCCTGCTCAACGGTGTCGATTCGAACACGGCCTCGGTTATCGAAGGCTATGTCGGAGGCGCGATCGCGCTCCCGATGCAGCAGCTGGCGGATCGGACAGGCGACAATCCGACGGAAACCGGAAGCGTCGTCATCGTGCAGCGCATGTGGTTCAACGAGGCTGGCGAGAGCACCTGGTATCTGGTTCCCGGCCTGATCGTTCTGGTGATGACGCTGATCGGAGCCTTCCTGACGTCGCTGCTCGTTGCCCGGGAATGGGAGCGCGGCACGCTGGAGTCGCTCTTCGTTACCCCGGTCAGGCCGCTGGAGCTGGTGCTGGCCAAGCTCGCCCCGTACGTCCTCATCGGCGGCATCGACCTGATCATGTGCCTGCTGGCGGCCAAATATCTGTTCCAGGTGCCGATGCGCGGCTCGCTGTGGGTGATCGTCGTTTCCTCCCTTCTCTATCTGATGGTTTCGCTGGCCCTCGGCCTTTTCATCTCGGCTGCCACGCGCAACCAGTTCGCCGCGAGCCAGGTGGCGCTGCTTACCAGCTTCATGCCGGCGATGATGCTTTCGGGCTTCGTCTTCGACCTGCGCAACATGCCCGTCCTGATCCAGGTGATCAGCCAGATCCTGCCGGCCACGCATTTCATGGGACTGATCAAGACGCTGTTCATGGCGGGCGACTACTGGCCCGACATTCTCCGGAACTGCGCCATCCTCGTCCTCTACACGGTGGTGTTGATCGGACTGGCGCGCCGCTCGCTCAGAAAGAAGCTGGACTGACGCGATGCAGGCAACGATCGCCTATTTCACCGGAACATTGGCCCTGTTTCGCAAGGAACTGCTGGCTCTGTTCAAGGACCCGTCCAGCCGGACCCTGCTGGTCGCCCCTGCCTTCCTCCAGGCGCTCCTGTTCGGCTACGGCGCCACCTTCGACCTCACCCATGTGCCCTACGCCGTTCTCGACCAGAGCCACGCCGCGGCTTCTACGGAGTTGCTGGCCCGGCTTGACGGCACCGGCGTGTTCGAGCGGGTCGCAACGCTGGGTTCGTCCGATCAGATCGCAGAGGTGATCGACAAGGGCCGCGCCCTTCTCGTCGTCAGCATTCCGCCCGATTTCGAGGCACGTCTGGCGGCCAACCGGCAGGCGCCGCTTCAGGTCATTCTTGACGGCCGCAACTCCTCTACCGCAGGAGCCGCCGCGGCGTATGTCGGGGCGGTCGTCACGGCATACAACCAGGCGTCCGGCGTCACGGCGCCGGTAACCATCGAGCGGCGCGCCTGGTTCAACCCGGACCTGGAATCCCGCTGGAACTTGATGCCAGCCCTCATCGCCTCGCTCAGCATGTTGCAGACGCTCATGCTCGCGGCACTGTCGGTCGCAAGGGAGCGCGAACAGGGCACCTTCGACCAGCTGCTCGTCACGCCGCTCACGCCGTTGCAGATCCTGATCGGCAAGGCGCTCCCTTCCATTCTGGTAGGCCTCCTTCAGTCGACGATCATCCTTCTGATTATCCTGCTCTGGTTCCAGATTCCGATGAACGGGTCGATCTGGCTGCTTTATCTCGGGTTGCTGACGTTTACGGTCTCTGCGGTTGGCATCGGCCTGTCGATCTCGGCGGTGTCTCTCACCATGCAACAGGCGATGCTCTATACCTTCATGGTCGTCATGCCGCTCACGCTGCTGTCCGGGCTGCTGACGCCGGTCCGCAACATGCCCGCAATCCTGCAGGCAGCCACCTATGCGAACCCGTTGCGCTTCGGCATCGACATTGTCAGGCGCATCTATCTCGAGGGCGCCACATTCGGGGACATAGCCTTCAATTTCCTTCCTCTTCTGGTCGTCGCGGCCATTACCCTGCCGCTTGCCGCATGCCTGTTCCGCAATCGTCTTGGGTGAGCGGCAAGATAGAATGGAAGGATTCGATTTCGATAGTCGTCCGACGCCGATCAGGCCGCGCGGCGAAGCCGCGGCTGCCCGGGGAAACGACAAGGTGGAACCGGGTTGCCGCCCACTCCGATCCGACAGCCAATGGACTACTGCTTCCGTGCCATCCGAAAGACCTTCAGATCGCACGGGGTCAGACGCTTGCAGCGCAAGCAAGATCGATCGGGCGTCGAGCCTAATCCGGCCGGCCGCTCAGGATGCGCTTGCCGAGCGCGCTGAGCAGGTAGCCGTATGCCGTCTCCAGCGCAGCGGCGGCGGGATTTTCGCCGATGCCGGAGAGGACGATCGCGCGCAATTCCTGGCTCGCCGCCACGCGCTCCATCAACGCCGAGCACTCGCGGTAGCTGAGACCCGCCTCGCGGACGTCCTCGCCCATGCCGCGCGCCACGGAGGCGTGCAGCACCAGCGCGAAGCCGTCCGTAGTCTGCGTGACGCGCTGGATCGCCTTGCGCGCCGCCTCGCGGATACCCACGAGGTCGATGTCCTCCATGGTGAGCGCCAGGATGCCGCGGCCGGCGATCGCCGTCGCCTGCTCGCGCGAGGCGCGCTGGATCGCGAAGATCGCAGCCGCCTCCGGATTGGCGATGCGGCCGACCTCGCCGGGGTCGGAATCCACCCAGAGAAGGCCCGATTCGACCGCCTCGTTGTCCGCCGTGTCGAGCAGGTCGAAGATCGCCTCGCGGCCCGGAATCACCCAGACCGGCAGGTCGGCCGCTTCCGGGCTGCCGTCCCGCTTGACTTCCATGCCGAGATTGAGGATGCCCGCGACGAAGGCGCGCGTCTCCTCGCGATCGTGCAGATCCGGCGCGGCGATCAGCCGGACCGCGCTGGGACGGGGCGCGATGCTCTCGCGCCCCGCCAGCTTCTTGTCGACATAGGGCGACAGCATCGCCTGCACCAGCGCGCCGTAATCCATCTCGAAGCGCATCGTGTCGCCGACCGCGAACTTCTTCGCAGCCGTGATGTCGACGATGAGATGGTCGCTGGAGGCGGTGACGATCTCGACATGGCGGTGGCGCGGCTTCAGGCCTTCCGGGCGCATGTCGACGCGCCCGAGATTGACGATGCCGCGCAGCCTGACACCCCTGTCCTCGAAGACGACCCGGTTGCCGAAGGCGTCGGGGCCCGTCTCGCCGTCCGGGAGAGAATGCTTTGCCTTGATCTCCACCAGCTCGGCTTCCAGCGTGAAGGCGCCGTCGTCGAAGCCGGCGAGCGTGCCGCCGGTGAAGGAGTTCTCGGCGCGCAGGATGGTCGAGCCGATGCGCAGCATGTTGATGCGCTCGGGCATCGCCTCCGTCTCCATCAGCGCCAGATTCGAGGAATTGCCGCCCGACACCCAGTCCAGCCTGGTGCCGAAACGCTGCTCCAGGGCGTCGGCGAGATTGCAGAGCTTCTCCAGCTTCCCGCGCGTCGGCATCACGCCGCTGGCGCACATGAAATTGGCGCCGATGCCGGCAAGGCGCAGCGACGGCTCGGCCATCGCGGTGGCCGCGAGCGGGATCAGCTCCTCCGGCGGCACGCCCTCCCGCCGGTCGCCCATCTCCAGCATCAGGATGACGTCGTGCACCACGCCCTGCTCCTCGGCCGCGCGGGCCAGCGCGTCGAGCACCGCCGCTTCCGAATTGAGGCTCATGTCGCAGAGCCGCACGACCTCCGGCGCTTCCGAGACCGAAGGAATGCGCAGCATCATGACCGGCGCGGTGATGCCGCTGTTGCGCATGCGCTGGACATTGTCGAGACGCGAGTCCGCCAGGCCGGCCGCGCCGCCGCGCAGCATGGCGCGGGCGACGAGCGGCGAGCCGCAGGCGGCCTTGGTGACGCCGAAGACGGCGACCCGCCCTTCGAGGCGCGCCATCACCCGGCGCGTGTTCTCCGCGATGATGTCGAGATCGATCACGACCGAGGGCATGGACAGACGAGGCCGCTTTGCTTGCTCATCGAAGCGGCATAGCATGCCGCCCGCCATTCCGGCGAGCGGCTATGGCCCTTGCAGACGGATGAAGCCGGGCAGCCTGCCGCGCCGCATCCAGCGATAGATGAGCAGGCAGGCGACCACGATGAGCCCCGTGCACAAGCCGATCCAGATGCCTTTGCCCTCCATGCCGAAATGGAAGGCGAGGAGCACGCCGAGCGTCAGGCCGATGCCCCAATAGCCGACCGCCGCATAGATCATCGGCACGGTGGTATCCTGCAGGCCGCGCAGGATGCCGGACGCGACCGCCTGCGCGCCGTCCGCAACCTGGAAGAGCGCGACGAAGGCGAGGAAGGTCACCGCGTGCGTGATGACGGCGGCGTTGGCCGGGTCGCCCAGGTCGACGAACGCCCCGATCAGCAGCTTCGGCACGGCGACCATCATCACCGCCGCAAGCCCCATGAAGCCAACGCCCATGACCAGCGCCGTCCAGCCGGCGCGGGTGATGCCCTCGGAATCGCGTCCGCCGAAGGCCAGCCCGACCCGGACCGTGGCCGCCTGCCCGATGCCGAGCGGGATCATGAAGGAGACCGACGCGATCTGCAGCGCGATCGCATGGGCGGCGAGCTGCGCGGCGCTGATGATGCCCATCAGGAACGCCGCGGTGTTGAAGACCGTCACCTCGAAGGCGAGGATGCCCGAGATCGGGGCACCGAGCTTCAGAAGGGCCAGGAAGCGGGGCCAGTCCGCCCGCCAGAAGCGGCCGAAGAGGCGGTAGCGGCGGAACACCCTGTGCACCGCGATCACCGCCGCCAGACCGAAGAACATGAAGAAGCTCGCCAGCGTCGTCGCCAGCCCCGAACCGGCTATGCCGAGCGCCGGAAAGCCGAAATGACCGAAGACGAACGCCCAGTTTCCAAGCGCGTTCAGCGCGACGGCGATCAGCATGATCACCAGCGCCCAGCCGGGCCGCTCCAGCGCGGAGATGAAGGAGCGCAGCACGATATAGCCGTAGAAGGGCAGGATGGCCCATTGCAGGGTGCGCACGTAGATGCCGGCCTCTCTCGCCAGCGCGGGCTCCTGGCCGAGAGCCAGGAGGATCCATTCCGTGTTCCACAGGAAAATCCAGATCGGAACGGCGGCAAGAACGGAAAGCCAGAGGCCTTGCCTCACCGTGCGGCGGACGTCGCGCACGGAGTGGCGCTTGCGTCCGAGCTCGGCCGCCATCATCGGCGACGTCGCATAGGCGAAGCCGAGGCCGAGGATCATCGGCGCGAAATAGAGGTTCGAGCCCAGCGCGCCCGCTGCCAGCGCCTCGGGGCCGAGGCGGCCGATGATCATCACGTCGGTCGCCGTCATCACGGCCTGGGCGAGGTTGGTCAGAATCATCGGCCAGGCGAGGGACAGCGTCGCCCTCGCCTCGTGACGCCATGGATGATTGCCGGACGCTCGCGCGCCGACGAAGACCGCAGACATTGTCGCCATTCCGCTTCTGGCACGCCGGAGCTTCGGTCCGGCATGGCTTCACCCCGTGATGCCACGCATCGGGGCAGGCCGTCGCGTTTAAAGGGAAGCATCCCCGCTGGCAAGCTCGGGCGCAGGCCGGCGGCTCAGCCGCGCCGGATCAGCGCGTCGATCGCCGCGCGCTGGCGGTGCAGTTCGAGAAAGACGGCATAGTCGCGGTCGTAGGCCGCCTTCGCCGCCCGATCGGGCGTTCTCGTCCGGCCGGGCCGGGTCATCGCGCGCGCGGCGGCCGGAAGATCGGGGTGGATGCCGCCTGCCACCGCCGCCACCATGGCCGTACCGAGCAGGACCGGCTCCCGCGCCCGCGGTTCCACGATGCGGCAGTCCAGTGCGTCGGCGTAGAGCTCCATCAGCAGCGGGTTCTTCTGATGCCCGCCGGCGATATGGAGCGCGTCCAGCGCGCAACCGTCCGCGCGCAACGCGTCCACGATCTGGCGGATGCCGAGCGCGACGCCGCCGCAGGCCCGCCAGTAGAGACGGCAGAGCGCATCGAAGGAGGAATCGAGCGGCAGGCCGTGCACGACGCCCAGCGCATGCGGATCGCCGAAGGGAGCGCGGTTGCCGTGGAAATCGGGGAGCACATGCAGCCGGCTCGCGAAATCATCGCCCTCGGCTGCCCGCAAGGCACGCACGCGCTCGGCGATCCGGGCATGCGTGGCCGCGGAGGGACCGAGCCCATGCAGCCTGACCACGTGATCGAGCAGCGCGCCGCTCGCCGACTGACCGGCCTCGCTCATCCACAGGCCCTGAAGCGCGGCGTCCCGATACGGGCCCCAGACCGCCCTGCGCGGCCGCGGCACCGCCGCCGCATGCATGACGCAGCTCGACGTGCCGGCGATGAGGGCCGCGCTGCGGTCGAGCTCCGATGCCGGCAGGCCGCCGAGCACGCCGAGCGCACCAGCATAGGCATCGACCAGCCCGGCGCCGACCTTGCAGGCCGCCGCCAGGCCCATGGCGCCGGCCGCCTCCATGCCGAGCGTTCCCAATGCCGTCGCAACGGCTGCCGGCGGCGACGCGATGCCCGCGCGCTCAAGCAGATCGGAAAGGCCGAGCGCCGCCAGGAGATCGTCCGGCCAGGCGCTGTCGCGGTCCGGCGCGTATCCCCATTTGGTCGTCAGCGTGCTTAGCGAGCGGGTGGCGCTGCCGCAGGCGCGAAAGGCCAGGAAGTCGGCGAGGTCCCCGATATAGCCGGCCCGGCTCCAGATGTCGGGGCGGCGGCGTTTCAGCCACAGAAGCTTGGGAAGCTGCATCTCCGGCGACATGGTCCCGCCCACCTGCTCCAGCGCCGGATGCCGGGTGGCCGTGATCTCGTCGGCCTCCTCCAGCGCGCGATGGTCGAGCCAGGCGATCGTGTCCCAGGATGCGGAGGCATCCTCCGCCATCGGGAGCCGCGCCCCGGCGGCGCCGCGGACGACCAGCGAGCAGGTGGCGTCGAAGGCGATCGCCGCGATCTCTTCCGCCGGCACGGCGGATGCCGTCGTCGCGGCGCGCACCGACGAGACGACGGCCCGCCATATCTGCTCGGAATCATGCTCGGCCCAGCCCGGCGCCGGCTGGTGCATCGCGACGGGTGTCTCCGCATAGCCGAGCAGGTCGCCGCCGGAAGCGAAGACCGCGGCGCGCGCGCTGCCGGTGCCGACGTCGACTGCGCAGACGGCCGGCGGCATCAGGACGCTTCGCGCGCCGCCCCGCCGACGAGAAGCTGCGGAAGCCGCCGCATGTCGTCGAAGAGAAGATCGGGCGCAAGCGCGGCGAGGCCGTCGCGAAAGCCCGGCCGCGCCGCATGCGACCCGCCCGCGAAGGCGAAGACCCGCATGCCGGCCGCCCGGGCCGCTTCGATGCCCGCCGGGCTGTCCTCGACGACGATACAGTCGCCCGGCGCCGCACCCATGTCGCCTGCGGCATGGAGGAAGAGATCGGGGAAGGGCTTGCCTCGCTTCACCATGACGGCACTGTATATGTGAGGCTCCAGCAATTCCAGAAGGCCGGTGAGCTTCAGCGAGAGGCGGATGCGCTCGGGCTGGCTGGAGGAGGCCACGCAGCAGCGCGTCGCAAGCCGGCGCAGCGTCGCGTCGATCCCGGCGATGGGCCGCAGTTCGGCGCGGAAGCGGCGGTAGAGGTCGGCACGTATCTTTTCCAGATGGGCGTCGGTGACGGTGAGGCCGAAATCCCGGTGCAGCACGTCGGCGATGGTCGCCATGCTCTTGCCGAGGAAACGGTCATAGGCGTCGGCCTCGCCGATCGCCACGCCGGCGCCGGCGAGCACGTCGCGCAGCACCGCGATGGAAATCGGCTCGCTGTCGACCAGCACGCCGTCACAGTCGAAGATGACAAGCTTGCAGGTCAACGGAATCGTCCTCGGCATGTCCTGGAAAAGCGGGTGTCACGCGGCGAGGTAGCGCGTCAAGACCTCTCTGGTGCCGTCCTTCCAGAGCGCCTTCAGGTGCCGGGCGAAGGTTTCCGCGAGGACCGCCGACCGGCCGACATCGCCGTAGATGTCCTCCATGGCGAGCCATGCGGCGGGATCGGCCTTCGCCGCCCGGGAGGTGGCCACCAGACGCTCCCAACTCGGATCGTTGGGCTCGATCGCCGCGCCGGAATCCGTCTCGCCGAAGCAGTAGCGGCACCACAGCGCGGATTCCAGCGCGAGGCCCTCCACCGAAGCGCCGGCCTTCAGCCTGTCGGCGATCGTCGGAATGATGAATTTCGGCTGGCGGTTCGAGCCGTCGAGGCAGAGCCGCCGGATGGTGTCGCCGATCTTCGGGTTGGCGAAGCGCCGCTCGATCAGTTCCCGGTACTGCTCGAGATCCTCGCCGGGCACCGGCGGCACGGTCGGCATGATCTCCTCGACATGCAGCTTCCTCAGAAAGCCGCGCACCAGCGGGTTCTCCATGCCCTCGTGGACGAAATGGATGTCCATCAGGCCGGACGGATAGGCGATGGCCGCATGGCCGCCGTTCAGGATGCGGATCTTCATCAGCTCGAAGGGCGACACGTCGTCGACGAACTGCACGCCGACCGTTTCCAGCGCCGGCCGGCCGAGCGGGAAATCGTCCTCCAGAACCCATTGCCGGAACGGCTCGCAGAAGACCGGCCAGCCGTCCTCCACGCCGAACTGCACTTTCAGGATCTCGCGCTCCCGATCCGTGGTGGCGGGCGTGATGCGGTCCACCATGGCGTTCGGGAAGGCGACGTTCTCCGCCACCCATTCGGCAAGGGCCGGATCGGAAAGCTTCGCCAGCCCGCACACCGTCTCCCGGGTCACATGGCCGTTATGGGGGATGTTGTCGCAGCACATGACGGTGAAGGGCGGCCTGCCCGCGGCGCGGCGCCGCCGCAGCCCAAGCAGGATCAGCCCGAAGACGGTCTTCGGATGCTCCGGGTTGCCGGCGTCGGCCACGATGTCCGGGTGCGCCGGATTGAAATGCCCGGTCGAAGGGTCGATGAAGTAACCGCCCTCCGTGATGGTCATCGAGACGATGCGGATCGCCGGATCGGCGAGCTTCGCAACGATTGCCGCCGCGTCGCCCGGCACCAGGAAGTCGATCATCGCGGCGGTGACGCGCGCGGCCATGTGGCCCGTGTCCTGCTCGACCACGGTGGTCAGCCAGTCCTGCGCCTTCAGGATGTCGCGGCCGCGCTTCTCTCCCTCGAACACGCCGGCGCCGACGATCGCCCAGTCGTGGTCCCGCCCGGCATTGAACAGTTCGTCGAGATAGACCGCCTGATGGGAGCGGTGGAAGTTGCCGACGCCGAAATGCAGGATGCCCGGCTTGAGGTCGCCCGTGCGATAGGACGGGGCGGCGACCGGTTTCGGCAGGCCGGAGAGGTTGGCGAGGGAGAGTTTCGTGGTCATGCGGAGATGCCTTCCTCGATCCGGGGCCTTTCGGCCGGTGCTTTGCGTTGCCTCCCCTGCCCTGCCGGACAAAGGGGGGCGCGAAAGGGCGCCATCGCATCCATTGGCATCGCTCGTCTAGAGCGCCAACCCGTCCTGGCCGAAGCGGTGGATGCGGGCCGGGTCGGGCGTGAGATGGACCGTCTCGCCGTGCTCCACGGACAGATCGCCGTCGGCGCGCACGGTCAGCGGACCGGCCGCCTCCGTGTTGACGTGGATGAAGGTGTCGGCGCCGAGATGCTCGGCCACGCCCACGACGCCCTTCCACTCGCCCTGGGTCTTCGAAACCTTCACGTGCTCGGGGCGGATGCCGATGGTGGCCGCGCCATGCGCCGCAGCCGGCCCGCCGTTCACGAAATTCATCTTCGGCGAGCCGATGAAACCGGCGACGAAGAGGTTCTTCGGCGTCTTGTAGAGCTCCAGCGGCGAGCCGACCTGCTCGATGTTGCCGGCGTTGAGCACGACGATCTTGTCGGCCATGGTCATCGCCTCGACCTGGTCGTGGGTGACGTAGACCATGGTGGTCTTGAGCTGCTGGTGCAGCTCGCTGATCTCCAGCCGCATCGTGCCGCGCAGCGCGGCATCGAGGTTGGAGAGCGGCTCGTCGAACAGGAAGGCGGAGGGCTGGCGCACGATGGCACGGCCGATGGCGACGCGCTGGCGCTGGCCGCCGGAAAGCTGGCCCGGCCGGCGCTCCAGATAGTTGGTGAGGTTGAGGACGCGGGCGGCGTCCTTCACCTTCCGGTCGATGACATCCTGGCTCTCGCCGGCCATCTTCAGCGGGAAGGCGATGTTCTTGGCCACCGTCATGTGCGGATAGAGCGCGTAGGACTGGAACACCATGGCGAGCTTGCGCTTTGACGGCGCCTCGTTGGTCACGTCGCGCCCGTCGATGGAGATGGTGCCGCCGGTGACGTCCTCCAGGCCGGCTATGAGGCGCAGCAGCGTCGACTTCCCGCAGCCGGACGGGCCGACGAACACGACGAACTCGCCGTCCTCGATGTCGAGGTCGATGTTCGGGATGATGGTGGTCGCCCCGAAGGACTTGTTGACGTTCCTGAGCGCGATCTTGCCCATTTTCTTCTCCCTCGAACCCTAGAGCGGACTGCATTCAATCAGAACCGCAATGCCACTCTATCTCTTTGTTATCGCATCGGATTCATCCGAAAAGCGCGCACACTTTTCGGTCCGATGCTTTATTTCACGGCGCCGAAGGTGAGCCCGCGCACGAGCTGCTTCTGGCTGAACCAGCCCATGATCAGGATGGGCGCGATGGCGAGCGTCGACGCCGCCGAGAGTTTTGCCCAGAACAGCCCCTGCGGGCTGGAGAACGAGCTGATGAAGGCCGTCAGGGGGGCTGCGTTGGTGGTCGTCAGGCGAATCGTCCAGAACGCCTCGTTCCATGCCAGGATGATGTTCAAGAGCAGGGTGGAGGCGATGCCGGGGATGGCCATGGGGGTCAGCACGTAGACGATCTCGTTCCACAGCGAGGCGCCGTCCATGCGCGCCGCCTCGAGGATCTCGCCGGGGATCTCGCGGAAATAGGTGTAGAGCATCCACACCACGATCGGCAAGTTGATCAGCATCAGCATGATGGTCATGCCGATGCGGCTGTCGAGCAGGCCGAAATCGCGGAAGATCAGGTAGATCGGGAAGAGGACGGCGACCGCCGGCATCATCTTGGTGGACAGCATCCACATCAGGATGTCCTTGGTGCGCCTGGTCGGCGAGAACGCCATCGCCCATGCCGCCGGAATGGCGACCACGAGCGCCAGGACGGTCGAGCCGACCGACAGGATCACAGAGTTCAGGAACGGCCGGAAATAATTGTACTGCGACTGCACCTCGGCATAGCTCTCCAAGGTGCCCGACGGGAACAGGCTGAAGCCCTGGATCGCCTCCTGCTCTGACTTGAACGAGGTGATGATCGTGTAGAGGATCGGGAAGAAGATCAGCAGCGCGACGATCCAGGCAGCGGCCGTGGCGATCGTCTTGTGCCTCGTGGTGACTGCGCGTGCCATGGTCAGATCTCCCGACGCGACAATTGCGATAAATTGCGGGTTGCACCCCTGACCCCTCCCCGCAAGGGGGAGGGGGACCTGGTGCCGGCGCTTCCATATCCCCCTCCCCCTTGCGGGGAGGGGTCAGGGGCGGGGGTCGATGAAATCATCGGCACGACCAGCATCTCACTTGTCCAGGTTCTTGCCGACGGCGCGCATCACGAAGAAGGCGACGATGTTGGCGAGGATGACGGCGATGATGCCGCCGGCCGAAGCCTGGCCGATTTTGTATTCGAGCAGCGCCTTCTGGTAGACCAGGAAGGGCAGGTTGGTGGAGGCGTAGCCCGGCCCTCCATTGGTCGTGACCAGGATCTCCGCATAGACGGAGAGCAGGAAGATCGTCTGGATCAGCACGACCACGGTCATCGCCCGCGACAGATGCGGCAGCGTCAGATACCAGAAGCGGCTGAGGAAACCGGCGCCGTCCATCTCGGCCGCCTCCATCTGCTCGCCGTCCAGCGATTGCAGCGAGGTGAGCAGGATGAGCGTGGCGAAGGGCAGCCACTGCCAGGCGACGATCAGGATCACCGAGAACAGCGGGTATTGCGCGAACCAGTCGATCGGCTGGAGGCCGAAGAAGCGGGCGATGTCGGCGAACACGCCGTAGCCGGGATGCATCAGCATGT
Organism: Hyphomicrobiales bacterium; assembly: GCA_017305925.1. Taxonomy (GTDB): domain Bacteria; phylum Pseudomonadota; class Alphaproteobacteria; order Rhizobiales; family Rhizobiaceae; genus Arvimicrobium. Next base: position 46,125 of record JAFKJW010000183.1, read on the forward strand.
TCTTCCAGACCAGTGCCGCGACCGGCGGCATGACGAAGAAAGGCGAGATCACCAGGATGCGCACGAAGCCCTGTCCCCACATGGGCTGGTCGAGCAGGAGCGCCAGCAGGATGCCGCCGACAATGGTGATCGCGAGCACGGCCAGCACGATCACCAGCGTGTGGAGGATCGCGGCGAGGAAGGCCGGGTTCTTGAAGAACAGCGCGTAGTTCGAGAAGCCGACGAAGCCGTCGCGGACCGGGTTCAGCGGGTTGTATTGCAGGAAGGAGAACCAGAGCGTGAAGGCGAGCGGCACGATCATCCAGACGAAGAGCAGGATGACGGACGGCGCCATCATGAAACGCGCCAGCGTGCCGGTCTGCTTGGTTGCCATGGTCTCCTCCCAAATGGCGGGTCGCAGTGTCTCATCGCTGCGTGGCGGACGGCAGCCGGAGCGCGAATGAAGCCGCGCCGTCCGGATCGAGCCCTACGGTTCGTCAGGGTATAAAGCGGCCGTCCGGACGGGAACCGGACGGCCAAGGCACCGGGAGGCGCCTTACTGGATGTAGCCGCCTTCCTGCATCGTGGCAGTGGCGGCGTCCTGGGCCTGCTTCAGCGCTTCATCGACGCTCATCTGACCGGCGAGCGCCGCCGAAAAGAGCTGGCCGACTGTGGTGCCGAGACCCTGGAACTCGGGGATGGCGACGAACTGCACGCCGGTATAGGGCACCGGCTTGACGGTCGGATGCGTCGGATCGGCCGCATTGATGGAGTCGAGCGTCATCTTGGCGAAGGGCGCGGCCTTCTGGTACTCGGGGTTCTCGTAGAGCGAGGTGCGCGTGCCGGGAGGCACGTTGGCCCAGCCTTCCTTGTCGGCGACGAGCTTCAGATAGTCCTTGCTGGTTGCCCAGGAGACGAATTTTTCGGCCGCCGCCGCCTTCTGCGTGCCGGCGGGGATCGCCAGCGACCAGGCCCACAGCCAGTTGCCGCGCTTGCCGAGCCCCGTGTCGGGCGCCAGCGCGAAGCCCACCTTGTCGGCGACGGTGGAATCCGCGCCGGTGACGAAGGAGGCGGCGACGGTGGCGTCGATCCACATGCCGCACTTGCCCTGCTGGAAGAGCGCGAGGTTCTCGTTGAAGCCGTTGGAGGAAGCGCCGTCCGGCCCGTCGGCCTTCATCAGGTCGACATAGAACTGCAAGGTGTTCTTCCATTCCGGCTGGTCGAACTGCGGCTTCCACTCCTCGTCGAACCAGCGCGCGCCGAAGGAGTTCGACATGGCGGTGAGGAAGGCCATGTTCTCGCCCCAGCCGGCCTTGCCGCGCAGGCACACGCCGTTCACGCCGGCGGCCCTGTCGGTCATCTTGTCGGCGGCCTGGCGGATGAAGTCCCAGGTCGGCGCGTCGGGCATCTGGAGCCCGGCCTTCTCCATCAGGTCCTTGCGGTACATGACGAAGGAGGACTCGCCGTAGAAGGGCGCGGCATAGAGCTTGCCGTCGGCGGACAGGCCGTTGCGGATCGCCGGGATGATGTCGTCGGCGTCATAATCGGCGCCGAGGTTCTCCAGCGGCAGCAGCCAGTTCTGCTTGGCCCAGATCGGAACCTCGTAGGTGCCGATGGTCATCACGTCGTACTGGCCGCCCTTGGTGGCGATGTCGGTGGTGACGCGCTCGCGCAGCACGTTCTCTTCCAGCGTGACCCAGTTGAGCTGGATGTCGGGGTTCTTCTGGGTGAAGTCGTCCGTCAGCTTCTGCATGCGGATCATGTCGCCATTGTTGACGGTGGCGATGGTGATCGTCTCGGCATGCGCGGCAAAGGCCAACAGGCTGGCGGTCGCGCCCAGGATGAGCGTTCTGATGGTCATGCGTGTCCTCCCAAAAGCCAGGATTTGAGCAATTGCTTTGGCTATGAGCAAATACTCAGCTTACGAAGCGCATGTCAACGCGGATTCGTCGCTGCGTTGCAGCATCGCGGAAAGAGACCACGGCAGATGAACGGAAGGTAGCGCCGGAGAACGCGGCGCGAGAAGGTACGGAAACGTCTTTCAGGAGCAGTGAGCTATTCCAGCAGGGCCTTCGCCGTCCGCTCGTCGGTGATGACGCCGTTGACCAGCCGCCGGTTGAGCGCGGCGCGCAGGCCCGGCAGCTTGGCCTCGCCCATGGCGAGCGCCACGACGAGGGAGCGTTCGCGCGAGGGAAGCGGCGCGGCGGCGACGCGCTCGTTCGTCAGGCCCTCGATCAGGCGCCCGTCACGGTCAAAGACCCAACCGACGATCTCGCCAGCCGCGCCGGCGCGCTGGAGCGCCTTCAGTTCCGCCTCCGAAATGAACCCGTCGACATAAAGCGGCGCGTTCGGCCCGAGGTCGCCGATACCGACGAAGGTCACATCGGCCGAGGCGGCGAGCTCCAGCGTGTGCCGGATCATCGGCTGGCTGTGCAGCATCTCGCGCTCGGCCTGCGAGGACGCGATGACGGGCAGCGGCATCGGGAAGCTGCGCGCCTTGATCAGGTCGGCCATGGTGAAGATGACGTTGTAGAAGGCCGCCGACCCGTCGGGCGCGATATTTCCCGTCAGCGACACCACCTTGTGCTGCGGGCATTCCATCGGCGAAAGCTGCTCGATCGCCGCCTTCAGGGTGCGGCCCGTGCCGATCGCCATGACGATCGGCCCGGGCGAGCGCAGGCGTCTCTCGATCTCGGCCGCCGCCGCCTCCGCGATACCGATCGTCGTGGAGGGATTGCCCGGGTCGCTCGGCACCACCTCGACCAGATCCAGCGCGTAGCGGGATTTCAGCCTCTCGCCGAGTTCGAGGCACTCGGCGATGGGATGGTCCAGCCGCACCTTCACCAGCCCCTCCGAGACGGCGAACGAGACGAGTCGCTGCGCGGTCTGGCGCGAGATGCCGGGCTTCGCGGCGATCTGGTCCTGCGTGTTGCCGGCGACGTAGTAGAGCCAGCCGGCGCGCGCCGCGTCGTCCTGCCTTTGCCGTATCGTGTCCTGTTGCGCGCTCATGAAGGTCCTGCCTCAGGCCACCCTACAGGGAAATCGGCGACGCGCAAATGTCGTTCACGTGAGGAAATTGCTCACAGCTGAATGCCATGAGCAGCGATGGTCGCTCAATTGCGATAGGCCGGCTCCTGCTCGTCGAGGATCGCCTTCAGCTCCTCCAGATGACGGTCAGCCTGCCCGGGATAGTCATCCATCTCGGCGGCGACCTTGCTCGCCACCGCGTCGGAAAGCCGCCGCAGCGGCTGGCCCGTCCACAGCGCCTTGATGTAGGTCTCGGCGGCGCGCTCGAAATAATACATGCGGTTGAACGCCTCGGCGACGGTGTTGCCGACGACCAGTATGCCATGGTTGCCCATCACCATGACCTGGATCCTGGGGTCGGCGAGCAGGCGCGAGCAGCGCTCGCCTTCCCCCTCGAAGGCGAGCCCGCCATAGTTGTCGTCGACGACCTGGCGGCCGAAGAACATGGCGGAGTTCTGGTCGATCGGCGGCAGCAGCGAATCCGCGAGCGACGCCAGCACCGTGGCGTGGATGGAATGCACGTGCAGGACGCAACGCGCATGCGGGCAGTTGCGGTGCACCGCCCCGTGCAGGCCCCAGGCCGTCGGATCGGGTGCGTTGGGGCGGTTCATCGTGGCCGGATCGTTGGCGTCGATGGTCAGAAGGTCGCTTGCCTTGATCCGCGAGAAGTGAACCTGGTTGGGGTTCATCAGGAACTGCGTGCCGTCGTCGTTCACGGCGAGCGAAAAATGGTTCGCGACGGCCTCGTGCATGTTGAGCCGCGCCGTCCAGCGGAACGCGCAGGCAAGATCCACGCGCCCCTGATAATGCGGCAGGTTGGTCGCTTCGTTGCGCGGCAGATGCGCCAGGCTCATCGTATAGCTCCTCATTTCAAGTGCGGCAGCATGACCGATCGGCGGCCACGCGGCAATGGGCTGCGGTCAGCCCGGCGGCCCGCGCAGCGTCTCGAAGGCTTCCGGCAACTGGCCGAGCGTCTCCAGCACGCGGTCGGCGCCGAGCTCGTCGGCCGGCACGGCCGTGTAGCCGCCGCGCACGACGACCACCGTCATGCCGGCCGCGCGCGCGGAGGCGACGTCCGAATGGCTGTCGCCGACCATCAGCGCGTCGGCCGGACCGACGCCGAGGCGATCCAGGGCCGCGAGCAGGATGTCAGGCGCCGGCTTCTTGGCGACGCCCGCATCGCCGCCGACGACGGAGCCGAGATAGGGAAAGAAGCCGAAATGATCGAGCACGGCCTCGGCGGCGCGCTGCGGCTTGTTGGTGGCGACCGCCAGCCGGACGCCCTCGCCATGCAGGGCCTCCAGGGTTTCCAGCGCGGCGGGCATCAGCACGGTCTGCCGGGTGAGGTGGTTGCCGTAGATGTCGAGCATCTCCAGATGGACGTTCTCCAGCGCCTCGCCTTCAAGCGGCCTGCCGCAGGCGCGGAAGGCGCGCTCCACCAGGACCTTGACCCCCTGACCGATCATCGACTTCACCGCGTCGAGCGAAAGCGGGCCGAGCGCGTGGCGCTCCAGAAGCTCGTTGACCGCGCCACGGATGTCCGGCGCGGAATCTATCAGCGTACCGTCGAGGTCGAACAGAACGGCAAGCGGCCAGCGGCGCCCGGCGACCTGGCTCACCGGTCCGTGCTCCCCGGCACCCCGGCCGCGGCGCGGATCGCCGCGATGTTGGCGCGATAGATGTCGACCGACCCGCCCTTGAAGACGGCCGCGCCGGCCACCAGAACCGAGGCGCCGGCGCGCGCCAGCTCGCCCGCATTGGCCACGCCGACGCCGCCGTCCACCTCGATGCGGATCGGCCGGGAGCCGATCATCGCCTTGATGCGGCGGATCTTCTCGACGACGGCGGGGATGAAGGCCTGGCCGCCGAAGCCCGGATTGACCGACATCACGAGGATGGTGTCGAGGCGATCCAGCACATATTCGATGCTGCTCTCCGGCGTGGCGGGATTGAGCGACACGCCGGCCCGCTTGCCCAGCGCCTTGATCGCCTGGAGGGAGCGGTCGAGGTGCGGCCCCGCCTCGACATGCACGGTCATCTGGTCGCAGCCGGCATCCGCGAAATCGGCGAGATAGCGGTCCACCGGCGCGACCATCAGATGGCAGTCGAAGAACTTCGCGCTGCGGCTGCGCAGCGCCTTGATGACCGGCGCCCCGAAACTCATGTTCGGCACGAAATGCCCGTCCATGACGTCGAGATGGATCCAGTCCGCGCCGGCGGCGTCGATTGCCTCGACCTCTTCTCCGAGGCGCGCGAAATCCGCCGACAGGACGGAAGGCGCAATGAGAATATCCTGTGTCATGAGGGCTCCGGCGACAACGGCGTTTCGGCTGTCATAAGCGCAACCGACGGAAACGCAAGGTCCGCAAAGGCCTGCCGATGTTGACGTTCAACCGCCTTCCATAGTTATATCCGTCTGTATATATCGCGACGGCTTGGATGCCGAACAGGGAGCGGACGACGATGTTCAGGAATGGCGAAGCGAGGCTGGCGCTGCTCGGCGCGGCTGTCGGGCTGGTTCTTTGCGGCGCGGCGCCCGCGACGGCCGACGACACAGTGACCGTCTTCGCGGCGGCGAGCCTGAAGAATGCGCTCGACGAGATCAACACGGCCTGCGAACCCGAGGTCGGCGAGAAGGCGACCATCTCCTACGCGGCGAGCTCGGCGCTCGCCAAGCAGATCGAGCAGGGCGCGCCAGCCGACGTCTTCATGTCGGCCGATCTCGACTGGATGAAGTATCTCGCCGACAGGAACCTCATCGACAAGGACACGGAAACGAAGCTGCTCGGCAACAGCATCGTCCTCGTCGCGCCGGCGGATTCGACCGCCAGCGTCGATATCGCGCCGAATTTCGACCTCGCCAAGCTGCTGGGCGACGGCAAGCTCGCCATGGCGAACGTCGATTCCGTGCCTGCCGGCAAATACGGCAAGGCCTCGCTGGAAAGCCTCGGCGTGTGGACGTCGGTCGAGGGCCAGGTGGCGCAGGCCGAGAACGTGCGCGCCGCCCTCGCGCTGGTCGCCTCGGGCGAGGCGCCGCTCGGGATCGTCTACAAGACCGACGCGGCTGCCGAGAACAAGGTCAAGATCATCGGTACCTTCCCGGAGGATTCGCATCCGCCGATCGTCTATCCGATCGCCCGCACGGCCGATTCGAAGGACACGGACACGCCGGCCTTCCTGAAATGCGTCCAGTCTGACAAGGCCAAGCCGCTGTTCGAGAAGCAGGGTTTCACGGTTCTGGCGCAGTAGACGGAGCGCGGCGCCGCGGACATGGAGTGGCTGGCCCTCAGTCCCGACGAGTGGAACGCGGTCCGCCTCTCCCTCAAGGTCTCGGCCTGGGCGACGCTGGTCAGCCTTCCGTTCGGCCTTCTCGTCGCGCATCTTCTCGCCCGCGGCCGCTTTCCGGGCCGTTCGCTGCTCAACGGCATCGTCCATCTGCCGCTGATCCTGCCGCCGGTCGTGACGGGCTACCTGCTTCTGCTCGGCTTCGGCCGGCGCGGGCCGATCGGGCATGTCCTGGAACAGGCTTTCGGCATCGTCTTCTCCTTCCGCTGGACGGGTGCGGCGCTCGCCTGCGGCATCATGGGGTTTCCCCTGATGGTGCGGGCGATCCGCCTGTCCGTCGAGGCGGTCGACCGGAGGCTCGAAGCCGCCGCCGGAACGCTGGGCGCCGGTCCGGCCTGGGTCTATCTCACGGTGACGCTGCCGCTCATCCTGCCGGGCGTGATCGCCGGCATGATCCTTTCCTTCGCCAAGGCGATGGGCGAGTTCGGCGCCACCATCACCTTCGTCTCCAACATCCCCGGCGAGACCCAGACGCTGCCCTCGGCGATCTACACCTTCACGCAGGTGCCGGGCGGCGATTTCGGCGCGATGCGCCTGACGCTCGTCTCCATCGTCGTGGCGATGGCCGCGCTGGTCGCGTCGGAGGTGCTGTCGCGGCGCGTCAGCCGGCGCATGGACCTCGCATGAGCCTTTCCCTCGACATCCGTCACCGGCAGGGAAGCTTCACGCTGGAGGCGGCTTTCACGAGCAGCGGGCGCCTTACCGCCCTGTTCGGGCCGTCCGGCTCGGGAAAGACGTCCATCGTCAATCTGATCGGCGGGCTGATCTGCCCGGACGAGGGCCGCATCGAAAGCGAGGGCCGGGTGTTCGTGGACACGGCGCACGGCGTCTTCCTGCCGGCGCACCGGCGGCGCATCGGCTACGTCTTTCAGGATGCACGGCTTTTCCCGCATATGAGCGTCCGCCAGAATCTCGGCTACGGGCGGTTCTTCACGCCGCCGGCCGAGCGCTATGCGGACATGGACGCCGTTGTCGACCTGCTGGGGATTCGCGAGCTGCTGGAGCGGCGGCCCGGCAACCTGTCCGGCGGGGAGAAGCAGCGCGTGGCGATCGGAAGGGCACTGGCGGCAAGCCCGCGCCTCTTGCTGATGGACGAGCCGCTGGCGTCGCTCGACGATGCGCGAAAGGCCGAGATCCTGCCCTATCTGGAGCGCCTGCGCGACGAATCGAAGGTACCGGTCGTCTATGTCAGCCACGCGCTCGCGGAAGTGGCGCGGCTCGCCACGGACGTGGTGATGCTGGCCGAAGGGCGCGTCACGGCAAGCGGCCCCGTCGACGCCGTGCTGGCGCGGCTCGACATTCTCCCGCCCGAGCAGGAACGCGAGGGCGGGACGGTGATCGAGGCGAGGGTCGTCTCCCATGAAGGCGGGCTGACCGTGCTGCGCTCGGCGGCGGGCGAATGGCGGGTTCCGGGAAAGGCGGAGTCCCCCGGCAACCGCGTGCGGCTGCGCATCAGGGCCCGCGACGTGATGATCGCCACGGAGCGGCCGAGGGCGATCAGCGCTCTCAACATACTGGAAGGAAGGATCGTCGGGATCAGCGGCCTGCCGCGGGGCGACGTGCAGGTCGGCATCGACTGCGCCGGCGACACGATTCAGGCACGGATCACCGGGTTTTCGGCGCAGGCGCTGCGGCTCTGCCCGGGAATGCGCGTCTTCGCGCTTGTCAAGGCGATCAGCCTCGATCCTGGCGCCGTGGCGTAGCGCGGGAGCGGGCCGAGGCACCTGCGTTCTTGCGTTTCCCCGCCGGGCCGCTTCCCGCCTTGGTCAGCAATGCCACGGGCCTCTGCCGGTTCTCCTCGATGATCCGCCGCGCCAGAAGCCCGGCGGCGGCAAGGGAAAGCAGGCGCATCATCATGGTTCGTTTCCTCCGATCCCGCAGGAGAGTTCCGGCGGCAGGCGCAAAACCCCGGAGGCCCGGCAAGGTTCCCCTGCCGCGTGCGCGTCAGGCCGCGGAGACCTGCGAGGTCGGCCGCGCGGCCGGCACGGCGCAGCCGTAGCGCTTCGCCGATTCCTCCAGCGATGCCCAGGTCGAGCCGTCGACCGGAATGCCGTTTCCGGCGCGGCGAACGGCCTCCGCCTTCTCGATGTCGCCCGGCGCAAGGACCCTGCGGCCGGGCTGCGCCGGCTGGCTGCGGAGATCGGACAGGAACTCGCCCACGCGCGCATCGAAGCTCGAAAGCGCCTGGAACAGCGCCGGATTGAGGATCAGGAAGAAATGGCCGATCGGGATCGGCTTGTCGTAGCCGGCTCCCGCGAGCGCCGGGATGCGGAAGCCGTGCTCCATGCCGGTGAAGGCCGAGCACAGGAGATCGACCATCGCCGCCAGCGCCGCCCCCTTGTAGCCGAAGCCGGAGCCCCCGACCGGCAGCACGGCCGCCGCCTCGAAAGGATCGACGGTCGGCGCGCCGTCCTTGGTGACGGCGACTTCCGGAGGCAGCGGCGTGCCGGTGGCGCGACGCAGGAAGATGCGATTGTAGGGGATCGCGCTCGTCGCCATGTCCAGAAGCATCGGCTCCTCGCCGGGCGCCGGAACGGCGAAGGCGATCGGGTTGGTTCCGTGGAACGGCTTGACGCCGTCGAACGGCACCACCGCCGCGTCCGCATGGGTCATGGCGATGGCCGCAAAGCCGCCGCGCGCCGCGGCGAGCGCGTAGACGCCGCTGGCGCCGTGGTGCGTCGACCGCCCCACGGTAATCGCCGCCACGCCGCTCTCGCGCGCCATCGCGATGCCCTCCTCCACGGCGAGGAAGCTCGCCCTGTGGCCGAAGCCGTCATCGGCATCGACATGGCCGACAGCCGCCGCCTTGCGGGTGAAGGAAACGTTCGGGCGCTTGTTGATGCGTCCGCCTTCGAGCATCAGCATGTACCAGGGAACGAGCCGAACGCCATGCGTGTCCACGCCGCGCGCCGAGGCGTCGACCACCGCCCGCGCCACCGCCTCGGCACCCGGAGCATCGGCGCCGGCCGCCCGCAGCAGGTCATTCACATAAGCCGAGAGCTCTCCCTCGGAGCACAGGAACCCTTCGATCCGTTCGATCGCCATCCGCTTTTCCTTCCGCCGCGCGACACCGCGCTCTTACAAGCAAGCGGCGCCACCGGACGCAAGGTCCAAAACGGAAAGAGTTCCGCTAATCCAGAGGGCGGAGCGGATTCAGCACAGGAAGCGTGACCCGGCAGGCGGCGTCAGGACACCTGCTCGACCTGCTGGACCTCGGGCACGAAATGCCGCAGCAGGTTCTGGATGCCGTGCTTCAGCGTCGCGGTCGAGGAGGGGCAACCGGAACAGGCGCCCTTCATGTTCAGGTAGACCGTGCCGTTCTCGAAGCCGCGGAAGGTGATGTCGCCGCCGTCCTGCGCGACCGCCGGGCGGACGCGCGTGTCGAGCAGTTCCTTTATGGTGACGACGATCTCCTCGTCGGCCTTGTCGTAGAATTCTTCGCCGTCGGCGTTTTCGATATCCGTCGACCCGGCCGCCATCACGGGCTGGCCGGACATGAAGTGCTCCATGATGGTGCCGAGCACCGCAGGCTTCAGGTGCTGCCAATCCGGCCCGTCCTTGGTGACGGTGATGAAGTCGTAGCCGAAGAAGACGCCGGTCACGCCGGGTATGTCGAACAGATGCGCGGCCAGCGGCGAGGCGTCCCGGGCGGCGGCGGCATCACGAAAATCCGCCGTGCCGTCGCGCAGCACCTCCCTTCCGGGCAGGAACTTCAGGGTCGCCGGGTTGGGCGTGGCTTCGGTCTGGATGAACATCTTGCGCTCCGTTCCGCTGGCGCGGAATTTTCTGGATCAATTCCAGATAGTCGCATTTCCCTCCGCCATCAAGGATCAGCATGCCGCAGCGCCTTCAGGCGAGGTTGGCGATGTCCTCGTCGCTGAGGTTCTGCGGCACGACCGTCACGGGGATCGGGAACCCGGTCCCCTTGCCGGCGACCAGCGAGACCAGCGGTCCGGGACCCTCCTTGCCCATGCCGGCGGCAAGCACCAGGATGGCGATGTCCTGGTCCTCCTCGATCAGCCCGTGAATCTCTTCCGAGGGCTTGCCCTCGCGGATCGCCAGCTCGGGCTCGATGCCCTGCTCCCGCGCGCGCGCGGCATGCTGGTCGAGAGCGGCCTTGGCGGCGGCGGTCGCCTCCTCCCGCATGATCTTTTCGACCCCCAGCCAGTGCTGGAAATCGCCCGGCTCGATGACGAACAGGAGGACGAGGACGCCGCCGGTGGTCTTGGCGCGGCGCGCCGCATAGGCGACGGCACGTTCGCACTCGGGCGTGTCGTCGATGATGGCGAGGAATTTCCGGCGGTGGCCGGCTTCCCGGCTGAGACGTTTGGAGACCATGGTCTATTTCCAGCGGCGTGCCCAATCTGCCATCGGCGCGGAGGCCGGGCAAGCGGCCGTGACGCGGCGTTCAGTCCTGCAGCAGGCCGATGATCGAGCGCACGTCGTGCATCGTGGCTTCCGCCAGCGCGCGGGCGCGCTCCCCGCCGTTCCTCAGCACCGCGTCGACATAGGCCCTGTCGGCGGAGATGCGGCGCATCTCGGCGGCGACCGGCGCCAGCTTCTCCACGGCGAGGTCGGCCAGCGCCGGCTTGAACACCGAGAACTGCACGCCGGCGAACTCGTTCAGCACGTCCTGCTTGGACATGTCCGCCAGCCCGGCATAGATGCCGACGAGGTTCTCCGCCTCCGGCCGGCCGGCCAACCCGTCGACCTCGGACGGCAGGGCGTCCGGGTCCGTCTTCGCCTTCCTGATCTTCTTGGAGATGGCGTCGGCGTCATCGGTCAGATTGATGCGCGACAGGTCGGAAGGATCGGACTTGGACATCTTCTTGGACCCGTCGCGCAGGCTCATGATGCGCGCGGCCGGACCGCCGATCACCGGCTCGGTGATCGGGAAATAGCCCTGCACGGTCTCGTCGCCCATCTTCATCTCGACGCCGAGGCCGCGCGCCGCGATCCGCTCCGAAAAGTCGTTGTTGAACTTCTGGGCGATGTCGCGCGTCAGCTCCAGGTGCTGCTTCTGATCCTCGCCGACCGGCACATGGGTGGCGCGGTAGACGAGGATGTCGGCCGCCATCAGGCTCGGATAGGCGAGCAGGCCGAGCGAGGCGTTCTCCCTGTCCTTTCCGGCCTTGTCCTTGAACTGCGTCATGCGGTTCATCCAGCCGATGCGCGCCACGCAGTTGAAGATCCACGCCAGCTCCGCATGCTGCATGACGCGGCTCTGATTGAACACGACATGCTTTTCGGGATCGATGCCGGCGGCAAGGAAGGCGGCGGTGATCTGCCGCGTCTGGTCCTCCAGGTCGTCATGGACGAGCTGCGCCGTCAGCGAGTGCAGGTCGACGACGCAATACATGCAGTCGTTGCCGTCCTGCAGGGCGACGAACTTCTTGATCGCGCCGAGATAGTTGCCGAGATGGAGATTGCCGGTGGGCTGAACGCCCGAGAAAACGAGCGGCTTGAAGCTTGACATGGTTTTCCTCGTGGCTTGTGGAGGGCCGTTTCGCGCGCGGCGAAAATCGAGTGGGGCTTATGGAGCAGGCCGCGGCACCGATCAAGAGGCGATAGGGCGCGGATCACCGTGACGAGGCGTTAGCTAAAATTTTACCTGAATCCGGCTTGCTTTCGAGGGGAGCCGCAAAGGCGGGAACCGCAGCCCCGCGAGCTGCGTTGACCGCCCGAATCCGGGATCGGAAAGCATGCCCAAGAACAAGGATAGCGCGCTCGATGCGCTCACCAGCAACATAAGGCGACAGATCCGGACGGAAGAGAATGCGCGTTTCCTGCGACGTATTCCGCTGTTCGCTGTCGAGAAGAGCCTGCCGAACGAGCTGTTGGACCTCCTGAAGGCCCTCGATGTCGAGGACCGCCCGCGGTAGGCATCAAGCCGCACGCCCGGCGGGTCGCTCCTGACGGTCGGCACACCCGTGAGCCGAGGGAGGCCCGGCTGAGACCGGCATGGCTTCAGCTCCTCGACATTCCCGGAGGTCGGTCACGGTCTGCCTGGCCTTCCGGCGCGTCATCGCCGGAGTCGATGGCGTGGCTCAAAGCTTCCCTCGTTGACGCGGCGTTGATTTCATAAAATGATAGCGCTGTCACAGGTCGCCCGGCGGAAGGCCCGGCGGATGCGACATGAGGGTTTCCGTCACTGCGCGAGCGTCGACGGGCGCGAGCGAGACTCGAATCGGGAGGAATGAATGAAGAAGCTGTTGACCTCGGTCGCCGTGCTGGCGGTTTGCGCGTCGGGCGCCGCGCTCGCCGATACCAGCGGGAAGAAGATTGCCTTCTCCAACAACTACGCCGGCAATTCGTGGCGCCAGGCGATGCTGAAGAGCTACGACCAGATCACGAAGAAGGCCGTGGAGGACAAGGTGGTCGCGGCCGCCGACGTGTTCACCACCGCCGACCAGGAGGTTCCGACCCAGGCGGCGCAGATCCAGAACCTCATCCTGCAAGGCTATGACGCCATCGTCATCAACGCCGCCTCTCCCGACGCTTTGAACGGCGCGGTCAAGCAGGCCTGCGATGCCGGGATCGTGGTGGTGTCCTTCGACGGCGTCGTGACCGAGCCTTGCGCCTATCGCGTCGTCGTCGACTACGAGGACATGGGCAAGCAGGAAATCGAGCAGATGAAGGCCCTCCATCCCGATGGCGGCAATCTGCTCGAGATCCGCGGCCTTGCCGGCACGTCGATCGACGACGCCATCCACAAGGGCCTCGAGGAGGGCGTCAAGGCCAATCCGCAGTTCAAGATCGTCAACTCCGTGACCGGCAATTGGGACCAGACGACGGCCCAGAAGGCGGTCGCGACCGTGTTGCCGTCGCTGCCCGACATCGTCGGCGTGGTGACTCAGGGCGGCGACGGCTACGGCGCCGCGCAGGCCTTCGCCGCCGCCGGCAAGCCGCGGCCGACGATCATCATGGGCAACCGCCAGGACGAGCTGCAGTGGTGGAAGGAGCAGAAGGAGAAGGACGGCTACAAGACCTGGTCGGCCTCGATCGCCCCCGGCGTCTCGACGCTGGCCTTCTGGGTGGCCCAGCAGGTGCTCGACGGACGCACCGACATCCCGCACGACCTGCTCGTCCCCTATCTGGCCTTCACCCAGGACGATTTCGAGGCGGTGCTGCCGACCATTCCGGAAGGCGGCGTGGCCAGCAAGGAATACACGCTGGACGAAGCCAAGAAGGCGATCGAGGCCAACATCAAGTAAGGCCGGCGGCGCAACTGCCGACGATGCGTGAGGTACCGATGGCGGAAGCGCCTGAAGCGGTGGTCAACCTGGTCGGCGTCGAAAAGCATTTCGGCGCCGTCCGGGCCCTTGCCGGGGTCGACTTCGCGATCGGCAAGGGCGAATGCATCGGGCTTGTCGGGCACAACGGCGCCGGCAAGTCGACGCTCATGCACATATTGGCCGGCACCTTGCAGCCGACCGCCGGGCGGATCGTCATCGGCGGCCGGCAGGAGGAAGCCTATTCCGTCGCGCGCGCGAAAATGCTCGGGGTGCGCTGCGTGTTCCAGGAGCTTTCGCTCTGCCCGAACCTCAACGTGGCCGAGAACACCCGCGTCAACCACCAGAGCCTCAGGGGCATCGGCTGGCGTAAGCGCGCGGCCGCGCTGATCGGCGCCAAGCTCGACGAGATATTCCCGGACCACGGCATCGACGCGGACGACATCGTCAGCGACCTTTCGCTCGGCAAGCGGCAGATGGTGGAGGTGGCGAGAGCCTTCACCGTGACCGACGAGCCGCTTGAGGTGGTGATCCTCGACGAGCCGACGTCGTCGCTGGACGCCGAGACCGCGGGCCAGCTTCTCGCCTTCGTGCGCCGCTTCGTGGAAAGCGGCGGAAGCGTCATCCTGATCTCGCACCTGCTCGGCGAGATCCTCGACAATGCCGACCGCATCGTCGTGATGCGTGACGGCAAGGTGGCCGCCGGGAACGCGGCATCGGCCTTCGACAGGACGAAGCTCGTGGCGGCGATGGGCGGCGCCGAGACGCACCACAAGGCGCAGCATCGCGACAGCGAGGCGCGCAAGGAAGGGCCGGTGCGCGTGCGCGCAAGGCCGCGCCAGCAGACGGACGGCACCGAACTCGTCGCCCATGAGGGCCAGGTCATCGGCCTTGCCGGCCTCGCCGGCCACGGCCAGACCGACCTGCTGCTCTCGGTGTTCGGCGCGGCGGGGTCGCGCGGCAAGCAAGGCGTCGAGGTGAACGGCCCGATCGCCCTGGTGGCGGGCGACCGGCAGACCGACGGCATCTTCCAGCAATGGTCGATCTCGCTGAACATCGGCATCCGTTCGCTGAAGCGCCTGCGACAGGGCGTGCTCATTTCGTCCAGACGCGAGGCCGAACTGGCCGAGGAATGGCGCAAGCGCATCGGCATCCGCACGCCCGACATGAACAACAACATCCTGTCGCTCTCGGGCGGCAACCAGCAGAAGGCGCTGTTCGCGCGCGCCCTCGGCTCGGACGCGGAGATCATCCTGATGGACGACCCCATGCGCGGCGTCGATATCGGCACCAAGCTGGAGGTCTACGATCTCATCCGCCAGGAAGCGGCGGCAGGCCGGACTTTCCTCTGGTATACGACGGAGACGGACGAGCTCGACCATTGCGACAGGGTCTACGTCTTTCGCGGCGGGCGCATCGTGGCGAAGCTCAACCGCGGCGAGCTGACGGAAGAGAAAGTCATTCATTCCTCCTTCAGCGAGACAGCCCAATGAGCGTCGAAGCCGTCGAGCGCCGGGCGCCGAGAGCCGGCGCCGCGGGGCGCGCCAGGATGCTGCGCTCCATGCTCCCGGCGGTGTCGCTCGCCATCGTGCTGCTGGCGATCGCGTGGCTCAATCCCCGCGCCATCAGCTATTTCGGCTTCAACCTGATGCTGAACCTGGCGATCCCCATCGCGCTCGCCACCATCGCGCAGATGTTCATCATCGCCGTCAACGAGCTGGATCTCTCGATCGGCACCTTCGTGGGCTTCGTCGGCTGCGTCACCGCGACATGGCTGCGCGACGCCCCGCTCGTCGGCATCCTCATCCTCATCGGGTCGATCGGGATCTACGCGCTGCTCGGCGCGCTCATCCACCTGCGCAACCTGCCCTCCATCGTGGTGACGCTCGGCATGAGCTTCGTCTGGCAGGGGCTGGCCGTGCTCCTGCTGCCCAAGCCGGGCGGCAAGGCGCCCGAATGGCTGAGCGCGATCGCCGGCTACAAGCCGCCGTTCATCCCGCTGCCGATCATCGCCGCGATCCTGATCGCGCTGGTGGTGCATGTCGGTTTGATGCGCACGTCATACGGCGCCATCCTGCGCGGCACCGGCGGCAACGCCACGGCGATCGGCCGCGCCGGCTGGTCGCTGCTGCGCATAAAGGTGACGATGTTCGCGCTTGCCGGGCTTTTCGGCGTGCTCTCGGGCATGACGCTGATCGGCATCACCACCTCGGCCGACGCCAATATCGGCAACGGCTACACGCTGCTGGCGATCGCCGGCGTCATCCTCGGCGGCGGCGAGTTCGTCGGCGGGCGGGTGTCGCCGGTCGGCGCCGTCATCGGCGCGCTGACGCTGGCGCTCGCCGCCTCGCCGCTGCTCACCTTCATGAAGATCCCGCCCGACTGGCAGGTCGCGGCGAACGGCATCATCCTCATCATCGTGCTCGCCGCGCGGGTGCTGATCAGCAGGCGGGAGCGCTGACCATGACAGCCCTTCGCCGCATGGCATCGACGCCGTGGATCTGGTCCTTCGTCGGCGCGCTCCTCATCTGGCTCGCGACCGTCGCCTTCACGGGCGGCTACGGCGGCGGCGGCATGATCACGGCTGCGCTGTCGCTCGCCGTCTTCATGGTCATCGTCGGAACCGGGCAGATGTTCGTGATCACGCTCGGTCCCGGCAATGTCGACCTTTCGCTGCCGGCGAATATCGGGCTGGCCAGCGCGGTCGCCATGACCGTCATGAACGGCCAGGACAGCCGCATCGCGCTCGGGCTTCTGGCGGCACTCGCCTGCGGGGCGGCGGTCGGCGTCGCCAACTACCTGCTGATCTGGGCGCTGCGCATTCCGCCGATCATCGCAACGCTATCGGCAAGCTTCATCATCCACTCGATCGACATCGCCTATGGGCGCGGCCTGCAGATCAAGCCGCCGCCCGGCTTCGCCGCCTTCACCAACATCCAGATCCTCGGCATCCCGCTGCTGGCGCTGCTGACGATCCTCTTCACCGTCCTCGCCGCACTCGCCCTGAACAGGATGATCTACGGCCGCTCGGTGCTGGCGATCGGCCAGAACATCCGCGCCGCCTGGCTTGCCGGCATCAATGTGGGGTGGACGCGCTTTGCCACCTACACGCTCTGCGGCACTCTGGGCGGCCTCGACGGCGCGCTGCTCGCCGGCTACTTCCGCGGCGCCAACATCGACATCGGCAATGAATATCTCCTGTCGTCCATCGCCGTGGTCGTCATCGGCGGAACGTCGGTCGCCGGCGGCAAGGCGAACGTGCCGGGCATATGGGGCGCCTCGCTCTTCCTGGTGCTGCTCCTGACCATGCTGAACACCTTCGGCGTCAGCGCCGGCGTAAGGCTGCTCCTGACCGGCCTCATCATCGTCGGCGTCATCGCCGCGGCGGGCGGAGAGGAAACGCGCTGACGACCGCGCGACGGGATCCGCAAGGCCACGCGCTCTTCGCCGCGGAACGGACGCCTCCCGAGGCTCGCATGGACGCGGCGCCGGCTTGCCGCCTTTCTTCACGACCCAGAGACACAATCCAGGGAGATGAGCAGATGAGTGAATGGATAGAGGCCTGCGGGGCAGAGGATATCGACGAGGAGGACGTCATCCGTTTCGACCATGGCGGGCGGACCTTCGCCATCTATCGATCGCCGGATGACGAATACTTCGCCACCGACGGCCTGTGCACGCATGAGCAGGTCCATCTTTCCGGCGGGCTGGTGATGGACGACATCATCGAGTGCCCGAAGCACAATGGCCGCTTCAACTACAAGACCGGCGAGGCCAAGGGCGCGCCGGTCTGCATCGACCTCAAGACCTATCCGGTCAAGGTGGAGGCCGGCAAGGTCCTGATCCAGATCGGGTAAGCTCCGGCCGGGCAGGCCGATGGGCGGGGCTTGATCATCGTGGGACCGGGGAGCGAGGCGGTCAGCGCCGCGTGCTCAGCGTGCGCCTCACCGCGTCGCGCCAGCCTTTGATCCGGGCGTTGCGCTCCCTGTCGTCCATCTGCGGCTCGAAGCGGCGGTCGAGCTTCCATGTGCGGGCGAAATCCCCGGCCTTCGGCCACACGCCGGCCTGCGAGCCGGCGAGCCAGGCGGCGCCCAGCGCCGTGGTTTCCAGCACGGTCGGGCGGTCCACCGGCGCGTCGAGGATGTCGGCCAGCCGCTGCATGGTCCAGTCGGAGGCGACCATGCCGCCATCGACGCGCAGGACGGTGTCGGCGCCCTGCGCCCCCTTCCAGTCCTTCTTCATCGCGTCGAGCAGGTCGCGGGTCTGGAAGGCGACGGATTCCAGCGCGGCCCTGGCGAATTCCGCCGGCCCGGAATTGCGCGTCAGGCCGAAGATCGCGCCGCGCGCCTCGGCGTCCCAATGCGGCGCGCCGAGGCCGACGAAGGCCGGCACCAGATAGACGTTCTGCGACGGGTCGGCCGACGCCGCAAGCTCTCCGCTCCTGGCCGCCGTGTCGATCATCCTGGCGCTGTCGCGCAGCCACTGCACGGCGGCCCCGGCGATGAAGATCGAGCCTTCCAGCGCATAGGTGGTCCTGCCGTCCAGCCTGTAGGCGATGGTGGTCAGGAGCCGGTTCTTCGATCGCACGATGCGGTCGCCGGTGTTGAGCAGCGCGAAGCAGCCGGTGCCGTAGGTGGACTTCATCATGCCCGGCTCGAAACAGGCCTGGCCGACGGTCGCGGCATGCTGGTCGCCGGCGACACCGCGGATCGGCATCGCCGCTCCGAAGAGCCTGGCGTCCGCGACGCCGAAATCGGCCGCGCAGTCCTTCACCTCGGGCAGGAGGACACGAGGGATGCGCAGGATCCCCAGGAGCTCGTCGTCCCAATCGTTTTCCGCGATGTTATAGACGAGAGTGCGCGACGCGTTGGTGGCGTCGGTGGCGTGGACCCGGCCGCCCGTCAGGCGCCAGATGAGGAACGTATCGATCGTCCCGGCGAGCAGTTCGCCCTTCTCGGCGCGCCGGCGCGCGCCCGGCACGCGGTCCAGCAGCCAGGCGATCTTCGTGCCGGAGAAATAGGGATCGAGAAGCAGGCCGGTCCTGCGCGAGAATTTCGGCTCCAGCCCCTCTTTCCTGAGCTTGCCGCAGAGCGGCGCGGTGCGCCGGTCCTGCCAGACGATCGCGTTGTGGATCGGCCTGCCGGTCGCCCTGTCCCAGATCACCACCGTCTCGCGCTGGTTGGTGATGCCGATGGCGGCGATGTCGGAGGCCTTCAGCTTCGCCTTCTTCAGAGCCGTCTTCACGGTCGCGACGACCGAGGCCCAGATTTCCTCCGGGTCGTGCTCGACCCAGCCGGAGGCCGGATAATGCTGGGTGAACTCCTGCTGGCCGACGCCGATCACCCGCATGTCGCCGTCGAAGACGATGGCGCGCGAGGAGGTGGTGCCCTGGTCGATGGCGAGGATGTGTCCCGACACGCAGCTTCTCCGTGGATCGACGGTTATCGTGCGTCCTTCGAGGCTCGCTCCGCTCGCACCTCAGGATGAGGGACGCCTGCGCCAAAGCTTCCAGCCGGGCGGGCTCGATGCACGACGGCCCTCATCCCGAGCGAAGCGAGCCTCGAAGGGCGCACGAAAAGGAGGCGGCCGTGCCGCCTCCCCTTGTCATGGTACGGGCGAGGACGCCCGCGTCAACGGCCTACTTCTGCCAGCTCTTGACCAGCTCGTCGTAGTTGACCGTGACCGGCTTTTCCTTCTCGTTCTCGATCTTGAGCTGCGGCGCGAGGTTGCCCTTGGCGACGGCATCCTTGTTCCAGTATTCGAGATCGTGCTCTTCGGCGAGCTTCGGGCCGATGTCGCCCTGCACACCCGACTTCTCGATGCGGGCCATGACCTTCTCCTGCTCGGCGCAGAGCGAGTCCATGGCTTCCTGCGCCGTCTTGGCGCCCGAAGACGCGTCGCCGATCGCCTGCCACCAGAGCTGCGCCAGCTTCGGATAGTCCGGCACGTTGGTGCCGGTCGGCGACCATTGCACGCGGGCCGGCGAGCGATAGAACTCGATCAGGCCGCCGAGCTTGGGCGCACGCTCGGTGAAGCTCTTGTCATGGATGGTGGAGTCGCGGATGAAGGTGAGGCCGACATGGCTCTTCTTCACGTCCACGGTCTTGGAGGTGACGAACTGCGCGTAGAGCCAGGCGGCCTTGGCGCGGTCGTCGGGCGTCGACTTCATCAGCGTCCACGAGCCGACGTCCTGGTAGCCGAGCTTCATGCCCTCCTTCCAGTAGACGCCGTGCGGCGAGGGCGCCATGCGCCATTTCGGCGTGCCGTCCTCGTTCATCACCGGCAGGCCGGGCTTGACCATGTCGGCGGTGAAGGCGGTGTACCAGAAGATCTGCTGGGCGATGTTGCCCTGCGCAGGCACCGGACCGCTTTCGGAGAAGGTCATGCCCTGCGCCTCGGCCGGCGCATAAGCCTTCAGCCAGTCGAGATACTTCTGGATCGAGTAGACGGCGGCCGGGCCGTTGGTGTCGCCGCCGCGCGCCACGCAGGAGCCGACCGGACGCGAGTTCTCGTCGACCTTGATGCCCCACTCGTCGACCGGCAGGCCGTTCGGCAGGCCCTTGTCGCCATTGCCGGCCATGGAGAGCCAGGCGTCGGTGAAGCGCCAGCCGAGCGACGGGTCCTTCTTGCCGTAGTCCATGTGGCCGTAGACCTTCTTGCCGTCGATGTCGCGGCCGGTGAAGAACTCGGCGATGTCCTCATAGGCCGACCAGTTGACCGGCACGCCGAGGTCGTAGCCGTACTTGGCCTTGAAGTCGGCCTTGTTCTTCTCGTCGTTGAACCAGTCGTAGCGGAACCAGTAGAGGTTGGCGAACTGCTGGTCGGGCAACTGGTAGAGCTTCTTGTCCGGCGCGGTGGTGAAGGAGCTGCCGACGAAATCGGCGAGGTCGAGGCCGGGGTTGGTGACGTCCTTGCCCTCGTTGGCCATGAAGTCGGTCAGGTTGCGCACCTGCTGGTAGCGCCAGTGCGTGCCGATCAGGTCGGAATCGTTGACCCAGCCGTCATAGAGGTTCTGACCGGTCTGCATCTGGGTCTGGATCTTCTCGACCACGTCGCCCTCCTGCAACAGGTCGTGCGTCACCTTGATGCCGGTGATGGCGGTGAAGGCGGGCGCCAGCACCTTCGACTCGTATTCGTGAGTCGTCAGAGTCTCCGACACGACCTTGATGTCCATTCCCTGGAAGGGCTTGGCCGCGTCGACGAACCACTGCATCTCCTTTTCCTGGTCGGCGCGGGAAAGCGTCGACAGGTCGCCGATTTCCTTGTCCAGGAAGGCCTTCGCCTCGTCCATGCCCGCATAAGCGTTGCCCGCGCCGAGCAACAGGACAAGAGCCGTGGTCGATGTTAGAAAGTGCCGTCGCATGTGTTTCCTCCACAATCAGGTTTCAAGTGCGATCCGGGGCGGCGGCCTGCAACGCCGCCGCTCCGACAGTTTCTCCCCTATACGTAGCGAAACACCCCTACGGCGTAGACCACGGAAAGGGCGAGAGCCCACCACAGGCTGGGCCCGACGAGGCCCAGCCAAGCGAGATGGATGAAGGCGCTGCCGAGCAGCGAAACGAACAGGCGGTCGCCGCGTGTCGTCTCGAAGCGCAGCAGGCCGACACGCGGATTGCCGCCGGGCGAGGCGTATTCCCACACCGCCATCAGCGACAGGATGAAAAGGATGGTCAGGAAGAACATGGCCGTCGGGAACGTCCATGCCATCCAGCCGCCCGCCACCAGCGGCGCGGTCCAGTCGCGCGCCCCGTCCGGCGCGGGAACCAATGTGGCCAGCAAGCCGGTGGCGGCGAGATAGACCGCCAGCACCACGACGAGCGGCATGACCCAGCGTCGCGAGACGGTCATCACACCCTCCCCAGGGCGAAGCCCTTGGCGATGTAGTTTCGGACGAACCAGATCACCAGCGCGCCGGGGATCAGCGTCAGCACGCCGGCGGCGGCGAGCAGGCCCCAGTCCATGCCAGCGGCCGAGACCGTGCGGGTCATGACGGCGGCGATCGGCTTGGCGTCGGTGGTGGTGAGCGTGCGGGCGAGCAGCAGCTCCACCCACGAGAACATGAAGCAGAAGAAGCAGGCGACGCCGATTCCCGACGCGATCAGCGGCATGAAGATCTTCACGAAGAAGCGCGGGAAGGAATAGCCGTCGATGTAGGCGGTCTCGTCGATCTCCTTCGGCACGCCGGACATGAAGCCCTCCAGGATCCACACCGCCAGCGGCACGTTGAACAGGCAGTGCGCCAGCGCCACCGCGATATGCGTGTCGATCAGGCCGAAGGCGGAATAGAGCTGGAAGAAGGGCAGCGCGAAGACGGCCGGCGGCGCCATGCGGTTGGTCAAAAGCCAGAAGAACAGGTGCTTGTCCCCGAGGAAGCGGTAGCGCGAGAAGGCATAGGCCGCCGGCAGCGCCACGGCCACCGAGATCACCATGTTCATGACGACGTAGGTGATCGAGTTGATATAGCCGGAATACCAGGACGGATCGGTGAAGATGATCGCGTAGTTCCTGAAGGTCGGCTGATGCGGATAAAGCGTCAGCCCGGAAATGATCTCCTGATTGGTCTTGAAGCTCATGTTGACCAGCCAGTAGATCGGCACCAGCAGGAAGACGATGTAGAGGGTGGGCACCAGCCACCACCAGCGCGACTCGTCGCCCCGCCGGCGCATGCGCCGCGCGATCCGGTCCTGCGCGGCGGCGTTCACGGAAGGTGCGCCCATCTCGCCCGCCGCCTGCCCTGCCCTCTCGTCGATCCCGGCCATCCTCACCGCTCCGCGTCGTAGTTGGTCATGACCGTGTAGAAGGCCCACGACAGAAGAAGGATGATGAGGAAGTAGACCAGCGACATCGCCGCCGCCTGTCCGAGATTGAACTCGCCGAGCGCCATCTTGACGAGGTCGATCGACAGGAAGGTCGTCGAGTTGCCGGGGCCGCCGCCGGTCACGACGAAGGGCTCGGTGTAGATCATGAACGAGTCCATGAAGCGCAGCAGCACGGCGATCAGCAGCACGCGCTGCATCTTCGGCAACTGGATGTAACGGAAGATGGCCCAGCGCGAGGCGCCGTCGATCTTGGCGGCCTGGTAGAAGGCGTCGGGGATGGACACCAGCCCGGCATAGCAGAGCAGCACGACGAGGCTCGTCCAATGCCAGACGTCCATGACGATGACCGTCACCCAGGCATCGAACGGATCCTGCACGTAGTTGTAGTCGATGCCGAGCGCATTGACGTAGTAGCCGAGCAGGCCGATGTCGCCGCGGCCGAACACCTGCCAGATGGTGCCGACCACGTTCCACGGCACCAGGAGCGGCAGCGCCATCAGCACGAGGCAGACCGGAACGCCCCAGCCGCTGCGCGGCATGTTGAGCGCGATGAAGATGCCGAGCGGCACCTCGATGGCCAGGATGACGGCGGAGAAGATCAGGTTGCGGAGCATCGACTCCCAGAAGCGATCCGACGCCAGCAACTCCTGGTACCAGTCGACGCCGTTCCAGAAGAACTGGTTGTTGCCGAAAGTGTCCTGCACCGAATAGTTCACCACCGTCATCAGCGGGACGACGGCCGAGAAGGCGACGAGCACCAGAACCGGCAGCACGAGGAACCAGGCCTTGTTGTTCCAGGTCCTTTCCATCGCTCACGCCCCCCTGTCGCTGCGGTCGAAATCGACACGCCAGGAATCTGCGTAGAGGTTGATGCCGGCGGGGTCGAAGCTGAGCTTCGGCTCGGCCGGGATCTCCTCGTCCTCGCCGACGATCGCCGCGATCGGGTGCCCCTCCAGGCTGGCGCGGACCACCTTGTGGCGGCCGACATCCTCGACCTTGGAAACCGACATCGCCATGCCCTCGCGGCCGAGGCGTACATATTCTGGCCGGATGCCGAGCTCGATGACCCCCTCCGCGGTCTCCGGCCTGCCGGGCAGGGCAATCGTCTCGGCCCCCAGCCGGGCGGTGCGCCCGTCGATCTTCACCGGCAGCACGTTCATGCCGGGCGAGCCGATGAAATAGCCGACGAAAGTGTGCTTCGGCCGCTCGAACAGCTCCGCCGGCGTGCCGATCTGCACGATGCCGCCGTCATACATGACCACCACCTGGTCGGCGAAGGTGAGCGCCTCCGTCTGGTCGTGCGTGACATAGACCATGGTGTAGCCGAAGCGGCGGTGGAGCTGCTTCAATTGCGAGCGCAGCACCCATTTCATATGCGGGTCGATGACGGTCAGCGGCTCGTCGAAGAGAATGGCGTTGACGTCGGAGCGGACGAGGCCGCGGCCGAGCGAAATCTTCTGCTTCTGGTCGGCGGTCAACCCTCTCGCCCGGCGGCTCGTCCAGCTTTCGAGATCGATCATCCTGATGATCTCGCGCACCTTGCGGTCGACATCCGGCTCCGGCACGCCGCGGTTGCGCAACGGGAAGGCCAGGTTGTCGTAGACGGTCATGGTGTCGTAGATGACGGGAAACTGGAACACCTGCGCGATGTTCCGCAGCTGCGTCGACAGGCCGGTCACGTCTTTGCCGTCGAACAGCAGCCGCCCGTGCGAGGGGCGCAGCAGGCCGGAGATGATGTTGAGCAGGGTGGTCTTGCCGCATCCCGAGGGGCCGAGCAGCGCATAGGCCCCGCCGTCCCGGAACGTATGATGCACTTCGCGCAGCGCGTAGTCCTTCTCGGACTTCGGATTGGCGCCGTAGGCGTGGCGGATATGGTCAAGATCGATCCGCGCCATATCAGGCCGCCTCCTTCCTCATCCGTCCGGCGGCGCGGCCGTCGGCGCCGAAGACCATGATGTGCTTCGGATCTATGAATGCCTCGACCATCTGGTCCGGCTCGAATTCCCGGATGCCATGCGCCAGCACGACCCAGCGCGCATCGGCGAAGGAGAGATGCACGAAGCTTTCCGATCCCGTTATCTCGGTGACGGCCACCCTTGCCGGCACCGCGACGGCGTCCTTGCCGGGACGATCGAGCGACAGATGATGCGGCTGGAAGGCGATGGTGTAGCGCGCGTCGGGAATGTCCGCGAAATCGGGCGGAGCCGGGAGCCTCACGCCGCCGCCCAGCACGAAGTCCCTGCCCACCTTGTCGAGGACGATGGTGTTGAGCGGCGGATCGGCGAAGGTGCGCGCCGTGACGAGGTCGCGCGGATGGCGGAAGACCTCGATGGTCGGCCCGAACTGGGTCACCCTGCCCTCGCTCAGCGTCGCCGTGCTGCCGCCGAGCAGCAGCGCCTCGTGCGGCTCGGTCGTGGCGTAGACGAAGATCGCGCCGGTCTCGGCGAATATCTTCGGCAGCTCCTCGCGCAGCTCCTCGCGCAGCTTGTAGTCGAGATTGGCCAGCGGCTCGTCGAGCAGGACCAGCCTCGCGTTCTTGACGATGGCGCGGGCAAGCGCGGTCCGTTGCTGCTGGCCGCCGGAAAGCTGCAACGGCGTGCGGTCGAGATACGGCGTCAGCTTGAGCAGCGCGGCGGCGCGGCGCACCTCGGCGTCGATCCGGGCCTTGTCCTTGCCCGCCACGCGCAGGGGCGAGGCGATGTTCTCGTAGACGGTCATCGCCGGATAGTTGATGAACTGCTGGTACACCATGGCGACGTTGCGGTCCTGGACGCGCACGCCGGTGACATCCTTGCCGTCGAACCAGACGGAGCCGGCGGTCGGCCGGTCCAGCCCGGCCATCAGCCGCATCAGGCTCGTCTTGCCGGAGAGCGTCGGGCCGAGCAGGACGTTGAGCGACCCGTGCTCCAGCCGCATCGATACGCCGCTTATATGATCGGCTCCGCCGACGGTCTTGGAGACATCGCGCAGTTCGAGCATCAGCCCGCTCTCCTCCCCGCCTCGCCGACGCCCGCGGCCGTGGAGTCCCGAAGCCCGCTCATATAGGCCTCGAGCGCGGCGGCCTCGTCCTTGCCGATATGCAGCCCGCGCTTGGTGCGCCGCCACAGCACGTCCTCGGCGGTCATCGCCCACTCGTTCTCCATGAGATAGCGCACTTCCGCCTCATGCAGCCCGGCGCCGAAATCGCGCCCAAGATCGGCGACCGACTTCGCCGGCCCAAGCAGTTTTCGCGCCCGCGTTCCGTAGAGCCGGACGAGGCGATAAGCGAGGCCTTCGTCCAGGAACGGATAGGTGGCGCGGAGCGCACCGAGCTCGGCCTCGAAACCGTGCACGCCGAAATCGCCGCCCGGCAGCGGCGCGTCGGCGGTCCAGGCCGGACCGCGCCTGCCGAGGACGGCCTCGATCTTCTCCAGCATCGACTCGGCCAGCCGGCGATAGGTGGTGATCTTGCCGCCGAAACTGTTGACCAGCGGCGCCTTGCCGGCCGGCGCGTCCTCGCGCAGCACGTAGTCGCGCGTCGCCTCCTGCGCCTTGGACGCGCCGTCGTCGAAGAGCGGGCGCACCGCCGAATAGGCCCAGACGACATCCTCCGGGCGCACCGGTTCGGCGAAATATTCGCTGGCGTTGGCGCAGAGATAGGCAATCTCCTCCGGCGAGATCCTCACATCCGACAGGTCGCCGTCGAAGTCGCGGTCGGTCGTGCCGATCAGCGTGAAGTCCTGCTCGTAGGGGATCGCGAAGATGATGCGCCCGTCCCTGTTCTGGAAGAAATAGGCGCGCGGATCGTCGAACTTCTTGGCGACGACGATGTGGCTGCCCTGCACCAGGCGGACATTGTGTGCGGCGCCCTTGTGGACCACCTCGCTCAGCACC
>JAFKJW010000183.1:72431-84950 GCA_017305925.1 Hyphomicrobiales bacterium
GGCGGGCGGTCACCGTCTCGCGTTCGCCGGTCCACACGTCCTCCACGGTGATCGCCCATGCATGGGCGCCGCGCTCGGCGCCGACGACCTTCGCCCGGGTGCGGATCCGGGCGCCGCGGTCGGCGGCGTCGCGCGCGTTCAGCGCCACCAGCCGCGAATCCATCACCCAGCCGTCGGAATATTCGAACGCCTTGGTGAAGAGCGGCTTCAGCGGACGGGCGGCGGCATCGGTCCGCATGTTCAGCGTGCGGGTCGCGGGCAGGAGCTTGCGGCCGCCGATATGGTCGTAGAGGAACAGGCCGGCGCGCAGCATCCAGGCCGGCCGCTGCCCGCCCTTGAAAAAGGGCAGAACGAAGCGCATCGGCCAGATGATGTGCGGGGCGTTGCGCCAGAGGATCTCGCGCTCGACCAGCGCCTCGCGCACCAGCCGGAACTCGTAGTGCTCCAGATAGCGCAAGCCGCCATGGATCAGCTTGGTCGAACCGGATGACGTGCCGCTGGCGAGGTCGTCCATCTCGGCAAGACAGACGGAAAAGCCGCGCCCCACCGCGTCACGGGCGATGCCGCATCCGTTGATGCCACCGCCGACAATAAAGATATCGACGTCCGACAGCGCCGCCTCCTCCCCCGAGTCCAGCCTTGCTCGACCATAAAATCGAAACTATCCGAGGCTAATTCGAAACATTAATACGTGTCAAGCGAAATTGGCGCGCACTTTCTAGCGCGCCGCGGCGGACGATGTCTCTATCAGCCGGACATCGGACTCCGCGCATACCGCCCTGATCGCATCCGGGCACCGGTCGGTGATGAACGTGTCGACCTGGGAGAGGTGGCCGATGCGGACGGGCGCCGTGCGTTCGAATTTGGTGGCGTCGCAGACCAGGATCACATGGCGCGCATTGGCGATGATCGCCTGGGCCACTTTCACTTCCCTGAAGTCGAAATCCAGCAAGGCGCCGTCATGGTCGATGGCGGATGCGCCGATGACCGCATAGTCGACCTTGAACTGGCGGATGAAGTCCACCGCCGCCTCGCCGACGACACCGCCGTCCGATCCCCGGACGACGCCGCCGGCGATCACGACCTCGTTGCCGGGATATACCCGCATCCTGTTGGCAACATTGATGTTATTCGTAATGATCATCAGGCTGTCGTGGTCAAGGAGGGCGTTGCTGACCTCCTCGGTCGTCGTGCCTATGTTGATGAACAGCGACGCGCCGTCGGGGATGAGCGCCGCGGCCGCCCTTCCGATCGAGGCCTTTTCCTCGGCGGCGATCTTGCGCCGCGCCTCGTATTCCATGTTCTCGACGCCGGACGGGAACAGCGCCCCGCCATGAATCCGGCGCAGCATGCGCTGGTCGCACAAATCGTTGAGATCCTTGCGGATCGTCTGGGGGGTCACATTGAAATGGCCGGCGAGTTCGTCGACGAGCACCCGGCCCCTTTCCTTCGCCATCTGGACGATCTCGGCGTGCCTGGGCGTCAGATACAAAAATTCCTCCCGTTTTCGATTTTCCCGAACCTATCGAAAAACGAAAGCAATTGAAAGTCGAGATGTCGCCAGACGCCGAGCGTCCTTGCCGCGGCGCCCACGCGCGCCGCCCGCCTTCGATCCGCCGGCAGTCCGATGGATTGCGCCCGCCAATGCGGGCGCGTCCGTCACTCGGCCGCCAGAGCCGCCTTCCGCATCTCGATCTCGCCGTGCCGGATCTCCGTGCCGAGCACGGCAAGGCACTCGCGCATGAAGGCCGCGAGCCCCGGCCAGCCCTTGGCCGACACGAGGTTGCCGTCGCGATGCGCGCCGGTCGGCGGCACGTCGACATAGATGCCGCCGGCCAGCGTCACCTCCGGCTCGCAATATTGCAGCGCGGCCACTTCGCGCCCGCGCACCACGCCGTCCACCGCGATGAGAATCTGCACGCCGTGGCAGATCGTGAAGATCGGCTTGCCGGCCTCGTGGAAGTGACGGACGATCGCCTGCACGCGCTTGTCGATGCGGATGTATTCCGGGCCGCGGCCGCCGGCGCAGTAGACCGCGTCGTACTCCTCCGGCCGGACCTCGGAGAACGTCTTGTTCGCATAGTAGTCGTGGCCGATCTTCTCCGTGTAGGTCTGGTGGCCCTCGAAATCGTGCAGCGACGTCTTGATGACGTCGCCCGCCTTCTTGTCGGGGCAGACCACATGCACGGTGTGGCCGACCGCGTGCATCGTCTGCTCGAACACGAAGATCTCGTATTCCTCGCTGAACTCGCCCGTCAGCATCAGGATCTTCTTGCCTGCCATGTCACTCCTCCCCAGGTGCTTCTCAGCCAATCGAGATGCGCGCATCCTATGGCCCGCACGGGCGGAGGGGAAGAGGGAATCGGCAATCTGGTCGGACCAGATTGCCGATTTACCTTTGGCAACTCAGGCGCGGCGGCGCCATGAATATTTCCCGCCCGGTTGCGCGACCTTCGCCGCCGGCTGGTAATAAATCGGCAATCCTCCGATGTTTCCGGCTTCCAGGCGCTTCAGCAGCACCGGATTGACGATCTCGAATTCGTCGAAGCCCAGCCGCAGCATGTGCGGCAACTGGTCGACCAGAACCTGGCCGGTCGCACGCACCGCGCCCTTGAAATCGTACCGCGAGCGCAAAAGCTCCGCCTTGGAGAAGCTGCGGCCGTCGCTGAAGCTCGGGAACGCCAGCGCCACCAGCGCAAGATCGTCCAGAATGCCGGCGACCTTCTCGAGCGGATCGCCGGGCTGGACCAGGACACCGAGCCTCTCCCTGGCGGAGCGGCGGATTTCCGGCTCGAGATCGAGCACGGCCTGAAGCGGCAGGATGAAGCAGCCGTTGCCGGCGAGCGCCTCGGCGCTCTCGGCATGCGTCCAGCCATCGTCGCGGAAGCCGGACGGCGTCCAGAGGCGAGGCGAGGCGGGCGCTGTGGTTTCGGTCATGCGGACGGTCTCCTCCGGCAGTTCGGCATCAAAGGGCGGAGTCCGTCAGCGAGCGTTCGAGCCCGGTCAGATGGATGCCGCATTCGGTCTTGGCCTGGCCGGACCAGCGGCCGCTGCGCGCGTCCTCGCCCGCCTTGACCGGCTGCGTGCAGGGAAAGCAGCCGATGGACAGATAGCCATAGGCCACCAGCGGGTTCTCGCGCAGGCCGTGGCGGCGCATGTAGTCGGCGAGGTCGGCCGTGCCCCAGCCCGCCAGCGGATTGATGCGGATGCGCGGGCCGACCATCTCGAACACCGGCATCTCCGCGCGCGTCGAGGCCTGGAAGCGCTTGCGCCCGGTGAACCAGGCGCCGAACGGGGCGACGCCGCGCGCCATCGGCTCCACCTTGCGCATGTTGCAGCAGGCGTCGGTGTCGGTCTCGTGCAGCTTGCCGGTGGGATCGATGCGCGAAAGCGCGGCTTCGTCCGGCGTGACGACCCGGATGTCGGTCAGGCCGAGATCCGCGGCGAGCGCGTCGCGGTAGTCCAGCGTCTCTCCGAAATGCTTGCCCGTGTCGAGGAAGACGATCGGAAGGCCGGGGTCTACCCCGGCGATCATATGCAGCAGCACCGCCGAATCCGCGCCGAAGGAGGACACGGCGGCGACCCCGCCCAGATCCTCGGCGAGCGCGCGGGCGATGATCTCCTGCGGCGGCAGACCGCCATAGAGCGCGTTGAGCGCGGCGGCGCGGCCGAGGACGGCGGCATCGCCGTCAAGCAGCCTTGGATTCGGCACCATAGAGCGCCTCCTTGAACGGCGCGGCGCCGACACGGCGGTATGCGTCGAGGAATTTTTCGTCGCGGCCGAGCCGCAGGCCGAGATAGGTGTCGACGACGGTTTCGATGGCGTCGGTAATCTCGTCGGGACCGAAGCCGCGGCCGACGATCTCGCCGATCGACGTGTTCTCGTCGCCGGAACCGCCGAGCGTCACCTGATAGAGCTCGGCGCCCTTCTTCTCGACGCCCAATATGCCGATATGGCCGACATGATGGTGGCCGCAGGCGTTGATGCAACCCGATATCTTCAGCTTCAGCTCGCCGATGTCGCGCTGCCGCTCCAGGTCGGCGAAGCGCCGCGAAATCGCCTGCGCCACGGGGATGGAACGGGCGTTCGCCAGTGCGCAGTAGTCGAGGCCCGGGCAGGCGATGATGTCGGTGATCAGGTTCGAATTGGCGGTGGCGAGGCCGATCCCGACCAACGCGTCATAGACTGCCCTCAGGTCCGCGCGCGCGACATGCGGCAGGATCAGGTTCTGCTCGTGGCTGACGCGCAACTCGTCGAAGGCGTAGGCCTCGGCGATGTCGGCAACGGCTTCCATCTGAGCAGCGCTGGCGTCGCCGGGCGTCTCGCCGATACCCTTCAGCGAGATGGTGACGGCGGCATAGTCGGGATGGCGGTGCGTGACGACGTTCTGGTCCAGCCACTCCGAGAAGGAGCGCGAGTCCAGCCGCGCCTGCCTGACCGCATCGTCACCTTCCGGCCGGGCCGGCAGGTCGGGCGGGGTGAAATAGGTCTCGATGGCGCGGATGTCGGCTTCCGGCAGCTTCAGCGCGGTGTCGCTCAGTTCGGCCCATTCGGCCTCGACCTGACGGGCGAACTCTTCGGTGCCGGTCTCGTGCACGAGGATCTTGATGCGCGCCTTGTATTTGTTGTCGCGGCGTCCGTAGAGATTGTACACGCGCATGATCGCCGTCGTGTAGGATAACAGATCCGCCTCCGGCAGAAAGTCGCGGATCTTCTTGGCGACGATCGGGGTGCGGCCCTGGCCGCCGCCGACATAGACGGCGAAGCCGAGCTCGCCATCGGCGTTCTTCTTCAGGTGCAGGCCGATGTCGTGCGTCTGGATCGCCGCGCGGTCGCGCGCCGCACCCGTCACCGCGATCTTGAACTTGCGTGGCAGGTAGGAGAACTCGGGATGCACCGAGGACCACTGTCGCAGGATCTCGGCATAGGGGCGCGGATCCGCCACCTCGTCGGCCGCCGCGCCGGCGAAATGGTCGGCGGTGACGTTGCGGATGCAGTTGCCGCTGGTTTGCAGCGCATGCATCTCCACCGAGGCGAGGTCCGCGAGGATGTCGGGAATGTCGGCGAGCGCCGGCCAGTTGAACTGGATGTTCTGGCGCGTCGTGAAATGGCCGTAGCCCTTGTCGTATTTGCGCGCGATATGCGCCAGCATGCGCAGCTGCCTGGGCGAGAGCGTGCCGTAGGGAACGGCGATGCGCAGCATGTAGGCATGGAGCTGGAGGTAGACGCCGTTCATCAGCCGGAGCGGCCGGAACTGCTCCTCCGTCAGCTCGCCCGACAGGCGCCGCTCGACCTGGTCGCGGAACTGCGCGACGCGGGCGTTCACGAACTCACGGTCGAATTCGTCGTAGCGATACATGCCTCTATCCTGCCCTTGCGGCGTGCGCCGCCTGCTTGCCGAGGTCGGTCCTGGTGGTGGGGCCGGCAGCGCGGATGCGCTCCCTGAGTCGCAGCGGCACGATCTCGCCATCGACGATCTGCACGTCGATCAGCTCGATATCGAGCGCGAAATTGTCGGCGAAGGCCTGCCTGCCGATCGCCTCCAGCCGCTCCTCGGCGGCCTTGTCGGCCGCGACATCCGCGCCTGCCAGCGTCTCGATCCAGCCGACGGGGGAATACCAGATGGCCTCGCCGTCGATCAGCCGGTTGCCGGTCAGCACCTTCATGCGCGCACCTTCCGCGGATCGTCCGCGACAGGCGCGTAATGCGCCAGCGGCTCCGAACCCTCGAAATTCGCGCCCGCCACGGCATCGCCGATGATCGTCATGACCGGACCGGTCATGTCGTCACGCGCGCCGAGCGAGGGCAGGTCGGCGAGCGTGCCGTGCAGCCTGCGGCGCCCGGGAAGGCTGGCGTTCTCCACCACCGCGACGGCGGTGTCGGGCGACAGGCCGGCCTCGATCAGCCGGGCGGCGACCTCGGCTGCGACCGAGCGCCCCATATAGACGGCGACCGTCGCGCCGGAAATGGCGAGCTTCGCCCAGTCCGGCAGGGTGCCGCCCTTGAGGTCGTGGCCGGTGGTGAAGACCATCGAGGAGGTGACGCCGCGCAAGGTCAGCGGCAGCTCGAAATCGGCGGCGGCGGCAAAGGCCGAGGTGACGCCCGGAACGACGTCGTAGGAGACGCCGGCATCGCGCAGCGCCTGCATCTCCTCGCCCGCCCGCCCGAAGACCAGCGGATCGCCGGACTTCAGGCGCACCACGCGCTTGCCGGCCCGGCCGAGCGAGACGAGCAGGTCGTTGATCTCGGCCTGGCTCTTGGAATGGCAGCCTTTGCGCTTGCCGACCGGAAGCCTTTCGGCGTCGCGGCGGCCCATCGCCACCACCGCCTCGGGAACCAGGGCGTCGTAGACGATCGCGTCGGCCTGCATCAGCAGGCGCTGGGCGCGCAGCGTCAGCAGGTCCTCCGCGCCGGGGCCGGCGCCGACCAGCGAGACGTGGCCCGTCGTCCCGGAACGGCGGAGCAGGAGCTCGGCCGCGGCCTCGCGCGCCTCCTCTATATGGCCGACCTCCATGGCGCGCGCCGGCGCGCCCTCGAAGAAATCGTTCCAGAACGTCCTGCGCTGGCTGCCCTTGGGCAGGATCCGCTCGACGGCGCCACGGAAGGAGGCGGCAAGCACGGCAAGCCGGCCGAGCGAAGGCGAAAGAAGACGGTCGATCCTGCTCCTGATCATCTGGGCCAGGACCGGACCGGCGCCCTCGGTGCCGATCGCCACGCAGACCGGCGCGCGGTTGACGATGGCCGGCGTGAAGAAATCGCAGAGTTCGGGG
The DNA here is from genome assembly GCA_017305925.1 of Hyphomicrobiales bacterium. GTDB lineage: Bacteria > Pseudomonadota > Alphaproteobacteria > Rhizobiales > Rhizobiaceae > Arvimicrobium. The sequence goes on from JAFKJW010000183.1 coordinate 79,203, forward strand.
CGGTCGACCGCGTTGACCGGGATGCCGGCGGAACGCGCGTCGGCCGCTATGGCGCGGTCGAGCGCCTCGTCGCCCGTGGCCGCGAAGACGAGCTTGGCTCCCGAGAGATGCGAGGGCGCGTAGGCCTCCCCGACCAGTGCGGCGCCGTTCGCCTCCGCCCATACCGACAGTTCGCGATCGGGGTCTGCGGCCAGGATGCGCAGGCTGGCGCTGGTCTGGCCGAGCAGGCGCGCCTTGGCCAGCGCCTCCTCGCCGCCGCCGACGATGACGACGGGGCAGCCTTCGACCCGCATGAAGACGGGAAAGGTGCTGAGGGAAGGTTCGACGCGGGACATGGCGGACAGGCTTCGCAGAGATCGGCCCCGTTATGTACGCAGCGCGGGCCGGAATCAGAAGAAACGCGGTCGCGCGGTTGCGGCGGCGTGCAAATCCTTTTTCCGGCAGGAGCGTAGCGGGAAGAATAATATTCCGGGCCCTCGCCCGGCGGGCCGATCCGGCCGCAAATCGTCATTCGCCAGGCCGCGGGCTTTTGCGTGCTGCCTGCCGTCAGACGTGCTGGCCGCCGTTGATGTGGATCTCGGCACCCGTCACGTAGGAAGCCTGTTCCGAGCACAGGAAGTAGATGATGTCGGCGACCTCGTCCGTCCTGCCGAGGCGGCGCAGCGGGATCGTCTCCACCAGCTTCTCGGTTCCGGGCGACAGGATCGCCGTGTCGATCTCGCCCGGCGCGATGGCGTTGATCCGGATACCGTGCGGACCGAAATCCGCCGCCATCTCGCGGGTGAGCGACGAAAGGGCGGCCTTGGACGTGGCGTAGGCCGTCCCGGCGAAGGGATGGACACGGCCGCCGGCGATCGACGTCACGTTGACGATCGAGCCCTTGGCGGCGGCCAGTTCCTTGAAAAGCCCGCGCGCCAGCATGATCGGCGCAAAGAAATTGACCTGGAAGACGTCGCGCCAGACATGCATCGGCGTGTCGATCGAATTCATCCGCACACCGCCCTCGAGCTTCGGCGAAATCGCCGCGTTGTTGACGAGCGCGTGCAGTTGCCCGCCATTCGCCTCCAGCCGGTGCCTGATCTCCGCCACGGCGCCGCCGACATCCTCGGGATCGGAGAGATCGACCTTGATGTGGTCGTCCGGCCCGGCCGGCCATGGGCAGTTCTCGGCAAAGGCCTGGCGCGAGCAGGTGATGACCCGCCAGCCCTGCTGCGAGAAGCGCTTGACGGTCGCGTGGCCGATGCCGCGGCTGGCGCCGGTCAGCACAAGCGTCCTTCTGGATTCTGGCGTCCTTCCGGATTCAGGTTCGGCCATTGCGAGACGGTCTCCTCGCCCGCTTGTAGCCGAGAGCGGACGAACTGGCGAGCCCTTGCGCGGGCGACCCTACTGACTGTCGCCCATGATGATGTCGAGGAGCGACGTCTCCTTCTTGCTCGGGGCGCCGACATCGGCGGCCGGGCGCCTTATCGAGGCCGTCCGGCCGTCGTCCGGGCCCGAGTCCGCCGGAATCGCATCCAGACGGCGGCCGACGGCGGCCAGCGTGTCGTCCTCGTCGCCGACATCGGCCATCGGCACCGGCGCCTCGCCGCCGCTGCCACCGCCCTCCCAGCGACCGGGCAGCGGCTCGGGCGTCTTGCCCTTGTGGGCGGCGGCCATGAAATCGTGCCAGGCGGCGGCCGGAAGCATGCCGCCCGTCACCTTCCGCATCGGGCTGCCGTCGTCGTTGCCGAACCATACGCCGGTGGTGAGGTCCGCGGTGTAGCCGACGAACCAGGCGTCGCGGGAATTCTGGCTGGTGCCGGTCTTGCCGGCGGCCGGCCAGCCGAAGGCGGCCTTCTGCGCCGTGCCGCTGGCAAGCGTCCCGCTCATCATGGCGTTCATCATGCCGACGATTTCGGGCCTGAGCACGCGCGGCATGGCTCCCTGCCTGTGCTCGTAGAGCACCGCGCCGTCGAGCGTCCTCACCCTGCGGATGAAGTAGACCTCCGGCCGGAAGCCGCCATTGGCGAACGGGACGTAGGCCGCCGTCAGCTCCAGCGGGGTCACTTCGGAGGTGCCGAGCGCGATCGAGACATTGGCCTGGAGGCTGGATTCGATGCCGAGCCGGTGCGCCGTATCGACCACCGTCTTCGGCCCGACCTCCATGGCGAGCTGCGCCGCGACGGAGTTCAGCGATTTCGCCAGCGCCGTGGCCAGCGTGACCTTGCCGTAATATTTGCCGCGATAATTGTCCGGCGTCCATTTGCCGATGCGGATCGGCGCGTCGTTGCGCACGCTGTCAGGCGTGCGGCCCTCTTCCACCGCCGCCAGATAGACGAAGGGCTTGAACGCCGAGCCGGGCTGGCGGCGCGCCTCCGAGGCGCGGTCGAACTGGCTGCTGGCATAGTCCGTGCCGCCGACCATGGCGCGCACGCCGCCATTGCCGTCGATCGAGACGAGCGCGCCCTGGGTGACGTTGAGCTTCTTTCCCTGGCCGTCGACGAGGTCGCGGATCGATTTCTCGGCGACCTTCTGGAGCCCCATGTCCACGGTGGTTTCGACCACGATGTCGGAGCGCACCTCGCCGATGAGCTGCGGCAGCTCCTCCACCACGCGGTCGGCGACATATTGCTCGGAGCCCGTCCAGTAGGACGGGGCGCGCCTGGAAGGCGCGCTCATCGCCGCCATGAGCTGCTTGTCGCCGATCATGCCCTGGTCGCGCATCGCCGCGAGCACGAGCTGGGCACGCGCGTCGGCCGCCTTGGGGTCGCGTGCCGGCGACAGGCGCGACGGCGCCTTGAGCAGGCCGGCCAGCGTCGCGGCCTCGGCAAGCGTGACGTCGCGCGCCGACTTGTTGAAGTAGCGGCGCGACGCCGCCTCCACGCCATAGGCGCCGGAGCCGAAATAGACCCGGTTCAGATACATTTCGAGGATCTGGTCCTTGCTGTGCTTGTGCTCCAGCCAGAGCGCGAGCAGCACTTCCTGCACCTTGCGTTCCAGCGTGCGGTCGGGCGTCAGAAAGAGGTTCTTGGCGAGCTGCTGCGTCAGCGTGGAGCCGCCCTGGCTGACGCGGCCGGACGTGACGTTCTGGACGACGGCGCGCGCCAGCCCGAGCGGATCGATGCCGAAATGCGAATAGAAGCGCCGGTCCTCGATCGCGATGACGGCCTTGGGGATGTAGGCCGACATCTCGTGCAGGCCGAGCGCCTCGCCGCCGGTCATGCCGCGATTGGCGAGCAGGGCGCCGTCGGCCGAGACGATCCTGATGTTCGGCGCGCGGTCCGGAATGGTCCAGGCGGTGACGGTCGGCATCTTCGCCGCGTAATAGACGACCAGGCCGGCCCCGCCGATGCCGCACCAGATGGCGAGAACGAAGGCCCAGTAGACCAGGCGTCCAAGGCCGCGCAGCAGGCCGCCGCGGCCCTGGCGCTTCCTGCCGCGCGGCGCCTTGCGGCGCGCGGACGATTTGCGTCGGGATGGCACGGCGCGGTCCTCCTCGCTGACGGAGAAACCTCCGGACGCCTTGCCGCGCGACGGCCCGTCGAAGGTCGGCTCGATCCGCCCTGTGCTTTTTCGCTTCGCCATCTCGCCCGTGGTCGTCCCGCGCGGTGAAGGCGCGTCGCTGGAGACTAGATGCGGCGGTTTAAAGGCGGGTTAAGCATGCAGCGCCGGCTGCGGCTATCGGTCGTCTTCGTCCTCGTCGGCTGACGACCAGCTATGCGGCTCCACGCGCTTTTGCGTGTCGCCGTCGATGAAGACCCACCAGCCGGTGTCCGCCGGATCGGATCCGGAGCGGTATTGCGCGATCGAAGTGTTCTCCACCCCTTCCCGGTCGCGCCACTGGACCATGACCTTGCGGCCATCCTTCGGCGCGGTTGCAATAGGTTTCGGCATCGATCCCTCCGATGAGATTCGGTCCGGTAAACGCAAGGCCCCGGCGGCCGTTGCGTCAGCTATGCGCGAAAATATCCTCCTCGTCCCAGCCCATCAGGTCGAGTTTCGCACGGGTTGGCAGGAAGTCGAAGCAGGCGGCGGCCTCGGCCGCCCGCCCGTCGCGGTCGAGACGCATCTGGAGCGCCTCGCGCAACCTGTGCAGGTGAAGCACGTCGGAGGCGGCGTATTCGAGCTGCTCGGGCGAAAGCGTCTCGGCGGCCCAATCCGAGGACTGCTGCACCTTGGAGAGCGAGATGCCGAGCAGCTCCTGCGTGACGTCCTTCAAGCCGTGGCGGTCCGTATAGGTGCGCGTCAGGCGCGAGGCGATCTTGGTGCAGAAGACCGGCGCGGGCATCACCCCGAAGGCGTGGTAGAGCACGGCCAGATCGAAGCGCCCGAAGTGGAAGATTTTTGTGATGCCGGGATCGCCCAGAAGGCGCACGAGATTGGGCGCGCTGCGCTGGCCGGGCGCGATCTGGATCACGTCGGCGGTGCCGTCGCCCGGCGACATCTGCACCACGCAGAGCCGGTCGCGGTGCGGCTTCAGGCCGAGCGTCTCGGTGTCGATGGCGATCGCGTCGACGGCATAGTCGGAGAGGTCGGGCAGGTCGCCGCGGTGGAGGCGTATGGTCGTCATGATCTACCTCAGCGACCGAGCGCGTCGAGAATGCGCGCCCAGGACCGCTGGCCCTTGTGGAAGGAGGACAGCTCGTATTTCTCGTTGGGCGAATGGATGCGGTCGTCGGGAAGGCCGAAGCCGACCATCAGCGATTCCATGCCGAGCCGCTTCTGGAAGTCGCCGACGATCGGGATCGAGCCGCCCATGGCGAGCGTCAGCGCCGGCTTCGGCCATTCGTCGGTCAGCGCCTGCTTCGCCTTCACCAGGAAGGGCGAGTCGTAGGAAAGCTGGATCGCCGGCGAGGCGCCGTGCGGGTGGAACTCGACCGAGCAGTCGGCCGGGATGCGGGCGCGGACGAAATCCTGGAACGCCTGCGTGATCTTCTGCGGATCCTGCCTGTGGACGAGGCGGAAGGACACTTTCGCCGAGGCCTGCGCCGCGATGACGGTCTTGAAGCCCTTGCCCTCGTAGCCGCCCGAAATGCCGTTGATCTCCGCGGTCGGCCGGGCCCAGACCATTTCCAGCACCGAACGCCCCTTCTCGCCCGCCGGGACCGAGAGGCCGATCGGCCCGAGGAAGGTTTCCGCGGTCTCTCCGAGGCTTTCCCAGGATTTCAGCACCTGCGAAGGGGTCTCCTCGACGCCGTCATAGAAGCCCGGGATGGTGACGCGGCCGGTCTCGTCATGCAGGTCGGCGAGGACCTTCGCCAGGATACGGATCGGATTGGCGGCCGCGCCGCCGAATTCGCCCGAATGCAGGTCGCGGTCGGCGGCGTGCACCGTCATCTCCTGCCCGACCAGGCCACGCAGGCCGACGCAGATGGCCGGCGTCTCGGCGTTCCACATGCCGGTGTCGCAGACCAGCGCGAAATCCGCCTTCAGTTCCTCGGCGTTGGCGTCGAGGAAGGGCTTCAGCGACGGCGAGCCGGATTCCTCCTCGCCCTCGAACAGGATCGAGACGCGGCAGGGCAGAGCGCCGTGCACCTCCTTGTAAGCGCGGCAGGCTTCCACGAAGGTCATCAACTGCCCCTTGTCGTCGGACGAGCCGCGGCCGGTGATGACCTTCGAGCCGCTCTCGCCTGTCTTCACCGCCGGCGCGAAGGGGTCGTCGCGCCAGAGGTCCAGCGGATCGACGGGCTGCACGTCGTAATGGCCGTAGAAAAGGACATGCGGCGCGCCCTCCGGACCGGGATGGTGGGCGACCACCATCGGGTGGCC
>JAFKJW010000038.1 GCA_017305925.1 Hyphomicrobiales bacterium
CTCCAGCGGACCTGCCTGAGATGGATGTCTCGGATGAGGTGAGGGCGCTGGCGAAGCTGGATGGCCCCCAGCTTCGCCAGCGCTGGCAGGACCTTGTGGGCCGTCCGGCACCCAGCGTCAGCCCAAAACTGCTCAGGCTGGCATTGGCCGTTGCCACGGCACATGGCTGGTGGGAGGAACTGCTGCAGAATCCAGAACGCCGCATCAGCGACCTTGCCAGAACCCACGGTCTGACGAAATCCTGGATCACCCGGACCCTGCGGCTGGCCTTTCTCGATCCGGCCATCACCGAGATGATCCTGGCCGGCAAGGCTCCGGCGCATCTGACCCAGCGCGCTCTACGCTCGGAAGAATCCGTTCCAGCGGTCTGGGCCGATCAACGCGCCCGCCATCGCATCAACGCTTCCATCTAGCGTTCGGCAATTCGGTACCACCAAATCCGCCACTGAGAAAAGCGCTCAATTCTCTCCAGAAACGGCTGAATTCGGTACCGGAGAGAACAGGCCCACTCGCAAAAAGCCGCCGTTCTGCGCGGCGTTCGGCGACAATATCACAAGCAATATCAATTACTTAGACTAGGTGGCGGAGAGGGGGGGATTCGAACCCCCGATACCCTTGCGAGTATGCCGCATTTCGAGTGCGGTGCATTCAACCGCTCTGCCACCTCTCCTTGGGTGCCGGGCCGAGCGGCGCTCTAGATAACGGCTGGCCCCGCGCCTTACAAGGCCCGTTCTCGGCGATTTTGTAGCCGGTCTCGTCGGGCCTGGCTTTCCGGATCGAATGAAAGGTGGCCTGTGCAAAAAACCCTTCCGCTCCGGAAGACAGCTATTCTAGGAGCAGGGGGGCTTTGGCGAATATAAGTGGTTTGGGGACAGGCATGGGTGGAATCGTTGCAACCGGCAGGTTTGTGCTCCAGGGCGACATCGTTCTGCTGCTGACGGAACTGCTTTCGGATTTCGGCGACGGCGCGCCCGTTGCGCCGACCCTCACGCTGTATCGATCGGAGGATGCGACCGCGGCGATCGGGGCCAACGGTCTGGGCAGGGATGATCTTCAGGTGCCGACAGGCCGTATCGGTCTCCAGGATGTTTCGTCGGGACCTTCCAGGTAGGAAAACGGCTCTTTCGACACGACGGCCTCCGTCAATCCGACCGGCGACCAGAACATCGACGCGCTTCTGTCCGGCGTCCGTTGGGCATCCGGCCGGATCAGCTACAGCGATCCCGACAGCGTCCAGGACTTTGGTGTCCACTATGACGATCCCGGCTCGCTGACAGGTTTCGGCGAGGTCAGCGACCGGCAGATGATCGCCGTGCACTTCGCCCTCGACGCGGACATCTTCACGCAGCCGGGCAGCGCTGGCGGATTTTCGGTCGAGGGTTTCACCAATCTGACCATCGATTACGCCGGCAGCGGTTCGGGCGCCGGCACCATCCGCGTCGTCAATTCATCGGCCCCCGGCACGGCCTACGCCTATTATCCGCACCCCAGCGTGGTGGGCGGCGACGCCTTTTTCGGTCCGTCAGGCCGCATGCCAACCATAGGCAACTATGATTGGCATACCGTGCTGCACGAGCTCGGCCATGCACTGGGCCTGAAGCATGGCCATGAGGTCGACACCTATGGCGCGATGACTGTCGATCGGGATTCGCTCGAATTCTCGATCATGACCTACCTGTTCAGTCCCGGCATTTGCTGGATTGGATCGATTCATCATCGATCCAATCCAGCAAATGCCGGGACTGAACACTTAGAGCGTCGTGTTTGAGTTCGAGAGCGGCAAGGACAGGTTCGACGTGTCGAGCTACGGCTATGCGAGCACGGCGGAGGTGTTCGCCAGGGGCGTCAACGATGGGGCGGGCAATTCCTATTTCGCCTTCGACGACGGCCTCGACTTTCTCTGCGTGGTCGGGCTGGAGCTCGACGACCTGGGCACGGGCGATTTCATCGTGTAGGCTTCGGGTCTGTTGCCGGGCGCATGTCGGCGCCCGGATGGTGGCGCGGGTCGGGCAGGGGCTTGCTTTGGGGCCTGCTCCTTGACTGTGCTGCGCGCTTCGCTTATGGACGCGGCCGAACGGCGTGGGGGCCTCTCCGCGCCGCTCGGTTTATTCATAACCCGAAACGACTGACAAAAAGACGGCCGAGGCTCCGCAAGGTGCTTCAACAAGGCCGACCGAACAGCGAAAGGCCAAGAAATGTTCGCAGTCATCAAGACGGGTGGCAAGCAGTATCGCGTTGCCGCCAATGACGTTCTGAAAGTGGAAAAGGTCGCCGGCGACGTCGGCGAGATCGTGCAGTTCGCCCAGGTTCTGGCGCATGGCGAAGGCGACGACGCCACGGTGGGCACACCCTTCGTGGACGGCGCCTCGGTCGCCGCCGAGGTGGTGGAGCAGGGCCGCGGCGAGAAGGTCATCGCCTTCAAGAAGCGCCGCCGGCAGAATTCCCGCCGCAAGCGCGGCCATCGGCAGCTCCTGACCACGGTGCGCATCACCGAGATCCTGCTCGGCGGCGCGAAGCCTTCCAAGGCGGCTGCGGCCAAGCCGAAGGCGGAGAAGGCGGAGGCACCCGCCAAGGCTGAGACGGCCTCGGCCGCGCAGCCGCTGTTCCAGGCGCCGGCGGGCGCGGCGGACGATCTGATCGTCATCAAGGGCATCGGTCCGGTCGCGGCCGAGCAGCTCAAGGAGCAGGGCATCACGACCTTCGCGCAGCTCGCGGCGCTGACCGAGGACGAGATCGCCACGATCGACGCGCACATGCCCTTCAGCGCGGACCAGATCCGCGACTGGCAGGCGCAGGCCAAGGATCTGGCGAAGAAGTAATCGCCGGCGGCAAGCCGATCGGGGTTGAATTCGGTCGCGAACGCGACCATAGAACTTGAGAGACGCGCGCTCCAAGCGGCGCAAAGGAGTTTCGAGATGGCACACAAGAAAGCTGGCGGTTCGTCGCGCAACGGCCGCGATTCCGAATCCAAGCGCCTTGGCGTGAAGAAGTTCGGCGGCGAGAAGGTTCTCGCGGGCAATATCCTCATCCGTCAGCGCGGCACGCAATGGCATGCCGGCGTGAATGTCGGCATGGGCAAGGATCATACGCTTTTCGCCCTTTCCGAGGGCGCCGTCGCGTTCAACAAGAAAGCCAACGGCCGAACCTACGTATCGGTCAATCCGATTCTGGACGCAGCGGAGTAGCCGGTTCCGCACCAAGAACACCGGCGCCCCTCTCGGGAACCGGTGTCTGGAGCTGAAGAATCCAGAAAAAGGATCAGGGGAGATGGGGCGCCATCTCCCCTTTTTCTTTGACTGGAGGAACACATGGTTGTCGCAAGGGACGACTTCGAGGATACGGGCCTTTCCATAGAGCGGCCGGTTATCCGCACAGCGCGGCTGGTGTTGCGCCGCCCGAACGATGGCGACATCCCGGCGCTTGCGGAGCTCGCCGACAACCGGCGCATCGCCGAGATGCTCGCCCGCATGCCGCATCCCTATGGCGCGCCGGAGGCGCGGAGCTTCGTCGCCATGGCGCAGGGGACGGAGAAAGGCGGCGCCACCTACGCACTGGCACTGCCGGGCACGGACCTTCTGGTCGGCTGCGCGGGACTGAACGCCACGGAGCGCGGGCTGGAGCTCGGCTACTGGGTTGGCGAGCCCTATTGGAATGAGGGCTATGCCACGGAGGCCGCGCATGCGCTGGTGGACCTCGCCTTCACGGCGACGCCGGTGCAGGTGCTGCACGCCGCCTGCCGCGTCATCAATCCGGCCTCCCGCCGCGTCGTCCACAAATGCGGCTTCCAGTATGCGGGGCAGGGGATGATCGACTCCCTGGTGGCCGGCCGCGTGCCGGTCGAGCGCTACAGGCTCGACCGCAAGGCGTGGGCGAGCCTGAAAAGCTGGGGCGCGGCCGCCTGAGCGGCGGTCCTCATCCGTTGCGAATCCCGCTCGCGCTCGCGGCCTGCTTGCGATAGAGCAGGCCGCACATCCGAACTGCTCGGCAAGGCCTCATGAAGTTTCTCGACCAGGCGAAAGTCTACATCCGTTCCGGCGACGGCGGCGCGGGCTCGGTCTCGTTCCGGCGCGAGAAGTTCATCGAGTTCGGCGGCCCGGACGGCGGCGACGGCGGGCGCGGCGGCGATGTCTGGGTGGAGGCGGTGGACGGGCTCAACACGCTGATCGACTACCGTTACCAGCAGCATTTCCGCGCCAAGACCGGCGTGCACGGCATGGGGCGCAACCGCGCCGGCGCCAAGGGCGCGGACGTCACGCTGAAGGTGCCGGCGGGCACCCAGGTCTATGAGGAGGACAACGAGACGCTGATCTGCGACCTGACCGAGGCAGGCCAGCGCTTCCTGCTGGCCAAGGGCGGCAATGGCGGTTTCGGCAACCAGCATTTCAAGACATCGACCAACCAGGCCCCGCGCCGCGCCAATCCCGGCCTGCCGGGCGAGGAAAAGACCGTCTGGCTGCGGCTGAAGCTGATCGCCGATGCCGGGCTGGTCGGCCTGCCGAACGCCGGCAAGTCGACCTTCCTGGCGGCGGTGACGGCGGCCAAGCCGAAGATCGCGGACTATCCGTTCACCACGCTGCATCCCGGCCTCGGCGTGGCGCGGATCGACGCGCGCGAATTCGTGCTGGCGGACATTCCGGGCCTGATCGAGGGGGCGCATGAGGGCGTGGGGATCGGCGACCGCTTCCTCGGCCATGTCGAGCGCACGCGCGTGCTGCTGCATCTGGTGTCCGCGCAGGAGGAAAAGCCCGGCAAGGCCTACAGGACCGTGCGCGGCGAGCTTGCCGCCTATGGGCACGGGCTGGCGGAAAAACCGGAAATCGTGGCGCTCAGCCAGATCGATACGCTGGACGCGGATGCAAGGCGGAAGAAGGCGGCGTCGCTGAAGCGCGCCGCGGGCAAAGCGCCGATCCTGCTTTCCGCCGTGACGGGCGAGGGCGTCGAGGAGGTGCTCCGGGCGCTGATGAAGGACATCGAGGACGCCAGAGGCGACGAGAACGATGCAGACGCCAAGTGGGGCGATCGGTAATGAGGGCGCCCTACGTTGCCCCCCTCTGTCCTGCCGGACATCTCCCCCACAAGGGGGGAGATCGGCTGCTATC
>JAFKJW010000039.1 GCA_017305925.1 Hyphomicrobiales bacterium
CCTGATCGGCCTGCCGGTGCCGGTGGTGGTGCTCGTGGTGTTCGTCGTGATCGGCTGGCTCTTCCAGAGCCGCTCCGTCTACGGGCGCTATATCTACGCCGTCGGCACCAATGTCGAAGCCGCCCGCATCGCCGGCGTCCCGGTGATCGCCATTCAAATCCTGCCCTACGTGCTCAGTGCCGTGTGCGCGGGCTTCGTCGGCATCGCGCTCGTCGGTTATTCCAACGGCGCGACGCTGCGCATGGGCGACGACTATCTTCTTCCCTCCATCGCCTCCGTGGTGATCGGGGGGTCATCCATTCTGGGTGGACGTGGAACGTTCCTCGGTACCGTCGGCGGGGCGATCCTGCTGACGACGCTGGGGACGATCATTTCCGCGCTCGGCCTCGAATTCGGACTTCGAACGGTCATCGAAGGTTCGATCGTGCTCTTGGCGCTGCTTCTGCTGCGCGAAGAGCTTTTCCAGAAACTGCGAAACATCGGGCGCTGACCGTCGCGCCCCGCAGACGCAACCCGGTGGAGGAGGAAAATACTATGAAATCCAACTGGACGAAGACATTGCTGGCGACGGCTGTCGTCGCCGTATCGGCACTGGCGCTGGCGGGACCCGCAAGCGCGAAGGATGGCGACAAGTTCAAGGTCTATCTGAGCCTCTCCTATTCGGGGAACGCATGGCAGTCGGAGGCCGCCAATATCGTCAAGGCGCTCGCCGCGACGCCGCCCTATGACCAGCAGGTCGAGCTCATCGAAAACATTTCGGGCACCGATCCGCAGGCGCAGATATCGGCCTACGAGAGCATGATCGACGACGGCGCCGACGCCATCATCAGCTTTCCGATCTCGTCGACCGCGCTGAACCGCACCATCAAGCGCGGCTGCGAGCAGGGCGTTCTGTTCTTCATGTACGACGCCACCGTCACCGAAAACTGCGCGTACAATGTCAGCTATCTCTCGTCCGGCTTCGGCGAGAACACCGCGCAGGCGCTGGTCAACGAGCTCGGCGGCAAGGGCAAGATCTTCCTGTCGCGCGGCGTTCCGGGCAATTCGGTCGATCAACGCCATACCGACGGCGCAATGAGCGTCTTCAAGAAGTATCCGGGGATCCAGGTGGTGGCCGAGTACTACTCGTACTGGGACGACCGCACCACGCAGCAGGAAACCGCCAAGGCCCTGACCGCGCATCCGGATGTTGACGGCATCTGGGCGCAGGCCGGCGAATATGGCGCCATCCAGGCTCTCCTGGACGCAGGCCACAAGCTGGTGCCGATGACGGGCGAAAATTCGGCCGGCTTCCGTCTCGCTCTCGCCAATCCGGACATGCAGGCAAAGGGCCTGAAGGGCGTTTCCGCCGGATCGCCGCCTGCCCAGTCCGGCTATGCCTTCAAGCTGGCGATGGAAATCCTCACCAAGAAGCGCGAGCTCGAGCCCATGAACATCGAGTATCCGCTCCCGTGGGTGCCGGCCAGCGCGGTGAAGGTCTGCACGGGCGACAGCTATGTCGACGGCTGCAACGTCTTCCCGCCGGAGAAGGTGCCGTCCTCCTTCGTCAGCGAAGTGCTGAGCCCGACCCTGCTGCCGGAGGTCAACGTCGAGTCGGCCTTGAATGGAACGCCGGTCGCCGGCGCGACGATCCAGCCGCTTCCCGCCGAGGTGGCGAAGGCCAACAACGAGCCGGGCATCAATTGCGACAATTGCGAGGCGGCTGCCGATCTCTACAAGCTCACCAAGGTGGAGGCGACGGTTCAGCCCTAGCATCCATGGGGACGCCGGGATATCCCGGCGTCCCCTCATGCCCGATCACGCGAACAGCCTGCGCATATGAAGCCCTATCTTTTCATTCAACGAACTGACGTCTCATGGAGAAGGCGCGGGTGAGCCAGCCAAGGCAAACGGGACGGCGGCGCGTGACGGTCAAGGACCTGGCGCGCGATCTGGGCATGTCCGTCTCGACGGTGTCCCGGGCCTTCTATCCCAGCGCGATCATCGCCGCGGAGACGCGCCGTGCCGTCCTGGAGCGAGCGAACGAGATCGGCTATCGGCCCAATCCGTTTGCCCAGAGCCTCATCACCAACAAGACCCAGATCGTCGGCATGGTCGTCTCGGACCTGACCAACCCGTTCTATCCGGAGGTCATGGCCAGGCTGACCTCCCTGCTGCAGCAGGCCGGCATGAACGTGATGCTGGCGGCCGCGGACCGGCCGGACAAGATCGACGAGGCGGTCGAGCTGCTGCTGACCTACCAGCCGGACCTGATGATCGTGCTGGCGACCAATCTGGATTCTCACGCACGCGAGAAATGCGAGGACGCCGGCGCGCCGGTGATCTTCTTCAACCGCCTCTCGGCGGACGGCCTCGGCTTCGGCGTGTCGTGCGACAATGTCGAGGGCGCGCGCCTGGCCGCCGATCATCTGATAACGCTCGGCCATAGAGAGCTTCTCTACGTCTCCGCGTTTCCCGGCGCCTCGACCAATATCGAGCGCCAGCTCGGCTTCTGCCAGCGCGCGGTGGAACGCGGCCTCGCCGAGCCCCAGATCCTCGAGGCCGGAAAGTTCTCCTACGAGGCAGGCTACAATGCCGGCCTGTCCCTCAATGAATTGCCGCGCCGCCCCGACGGCGTCCTTTGCGCCAACGACATCCTCGCGATCGGCTTCGTCGAAGCGTTGCAGGAAGGCCTTGGCTTGAGCGTTCCGGGAGACATCTCGGTCATCGGATACGACGACATCGCCATGGCGGGCTGGCCTTCGCATCGCCTGACCACCATAGCGCAGCCGCTGGAAAAAATGATGGCCGCGACCGTTTCACTGGCGCGCGAACTCGCGGCGGAACGGGAGATCCCTCAAAAGATCCTGCGTATTCCTCCGGGTCCGCTCATCGAGCGCAGCACGGTTCGCGACCGGCGCGGGAGCGGCGATATATGAGCGCGATGGACCTGTTCACGCGTCTGGCCGAAAGCCATAAGCCCGACTGCATGCTGTCCCTGGAGGGGCCGGCACCGGAAGCCGTCCCGGATCCCGAAGTCATGGCCAGCGTGCTCGGTTCCGACGCGGCGGGACTCTACGCGGCCGCATGCCGCCCCGTTTACGAGGACCTGCGCCGGATCATCGGTCAGCTTGCAGGTCTGCTGATACTGGCGCGGCTGACCGCGCGTCCGGAGGTGACGGGCCTTGCCGAGATGGAACGGTGCCGGGCCCGCTGGAGCGACGCAGGCCATCGACTGCGGGCGCTCGCGGCTCCGGCCGGCCTGTCCCGGCACAAGGCGCAGCTCGAAAGCGCGCATGCCTTTTCGGGCGATGTGATGCGCGCCTTTTCCGACCTACGGCCGGCAGCCGATCTCACGGCCCGGCTCGATCATATGTCGCTGCTCATAAAGCGCGCCTATGCCCATCTCGACGCCGCAAGTTCGCAAAGGGCAAGACTTCAAATGGTCGATTTCTCGCATGCCTGCTGCTCCTGCGCGAGCCAGCATTCCGGGGTCGATCAACAATAGAGCGAGGAGGAAAACATGGCCGACTATTCCATCTGGGTTTGCGAATACAGCTATGTGAGCAAGTATCACAAGAGCGGCGTGCTCTACGGCGCTCACAATCAGGGTTATGTGAAGCTGCCTTACTGCTATGTCGTGATCAAGGGCCGCGGTCACGTCGCCATGGTGGATGTGGGCTACAACGACAAGGCCTATGGAAAGGTGCTCGGCGACCGGTTCGGCGTCGAGAACTGGCGCAGCCCGAAGGTTGTGCTGTCCGAGATCGGCTTGTCGCCGGAGGACGTGGACACCTGTTTCATCAGCCACGCCCACTTCGACCATTTCGGCAATGTGGAGGATTTTCCGAAGGCGAAATTCTACATCCAGGAGCGCGAAATCTCGAAATGGGTCTGGGCCATGTCGCTGCCGGACCGCATGCGCTGGATGATGGTGGCGGTGGACCCGGGCGATATCGTGCGTGGCGTCGATCTCGCGCGAGACAAGCGTCTCGTCACCGTGGATGGGGCAATGGAGGATGTCCTGCCGGGCATCGACCTGCATGCGGCGCCGGACAGCCATACGTGGGGTTCGATGTGGGTGACCGTGCGCAACGACGGCAAGAAGCAGTCGCAGGACACCTGGGTGCTTGCCGGCGATCTCGTCTACCAGTTTTCCAATCTGAAGAATTCGGGCGCCGTGGTCGACGTGGAAACGATGTACACGCCGGTCGGCCTGGCGGTCGGCAGCCAGTCGAACCTGATCCTGGCGACGGAAGAGATGATGTCGCAGGTAGGCTACGAAGACCGCCGCGTGATCCCGATCCATGAGGAAGGCCTGCGCGATACGTTCCCCTCGCGGATCACCAAGGACGGCCTCAGAATATCCGAAATCTGTCTTGCCGACGGCGAAGCGTCGAAGGTGGCCTGATGACGGCGCGTTCTGTTGCCATTGTCGGCGCGGGCCTGGTCGGCTCCGGCTGGGCGCTTGTCTTCGCGCGCGCGGGATACTCCGTGCGGGCTTTCGACCATTCCGCCGAAGTGCGGAGCGGGATTCTGCCGTGGGCCCGGCAGAGCCTCGGTGAACTGACCGCTGCCGGTCTCGTCGATCAGCCGGAAGCGGTGCTCGCCCGGATCTCCGTTCGCGACAGGATCGCCGATGCGCTGGACGGTGCTTCCTATGTTCAGGAGTCCGTATACGAGACCGTGCAGGCGAAGACGGAGATCAGTCAGGCGATCGACGCGTTGATCGGACATGACTGCATCGTCGGTTCGTCGTCATCCGGCATCCCGGCGTCAAAATTCACCGAAGGCTGCTCGAACCGCGAGCGGTTCCTGATCGCTCATCCGGTGAACCCTCCGCATCTGGTGCCCGTGGTCGAACTGGTGCCGGCGCCCTGGACGGCGCCTGAAGCGATGGAGCGGGCAAGCGAACTCATGCGCGAGGTGAAGCAGGTCCCCGTCCATTTGAACAAGGAGATCGACGGTTTCGTGCTCAACAGGTTGCAGGGCGTTCTTTTGAACGAGGCCTGGGCCCTTTACGAGGACGGCGTCGCGAGCCTCGCCGATATCGATGCCACCATCGCGCACGGCCTCGGGCTGCGCTGGTCCTTCATGGGACCC
>JAFKJW010000040.1 GCA_017305925.1 Hyphomicrobiales bacterium
TTCCGGCGCCGATCAGCGCCGCTCAAAATCTCCATCCGATGAACGGACACGTGGCTATCCTCGCTGCTTGCATCGTGTCTATGGAATCAACCACGAAAACAGCGCGTCACAGGCTCGCAAACAAGGCGGCCCTCATCGGAAGCGTACGAAGATCGGATAGGAGTCATAATCGCCATCCTCGGTCCCGAACGCTGTGGAGAGACCCGCTAGCATCGTGGGGTGGATTAAGGACGAACCGGCCAACTCCGCCTCTTCCCGGAGCCTATCAACAAGGTCAGTGTTGCCAATACCAAGCGTTGCATCGATGAGGTTTGTCACCTTGATCTTCGCCTTGTTCTTGCTGATGTGCTTATGCCAGAAGGCGTTCGCCGCTTCGGGCTCGATGGCATCGACAAATTGTTTAGTTAGCTTCTTGTCGTGGATGCAGCAAATAAGGATATCTACATGCTCGAGATAGCTCCTCGTGAGCGCTCGGGCTTGCAGATCAAAGCCGGTTTCCGTCAGCTCTATGATTGCCCAAAGGTCGTTAGCCAGCCGAGAGAAAAATGCCAACGCTGCTACCTGCTCATCGCGTGGCTCACGATCGACGGGCATGTCACTGAAATCCTCGACCAGCGCTCCCGCTAATAGGCTCAGCCATGACGCCGAGATGTTCGTGCACCGGTAGAGCAGATAAAAGTCTGGATTCGCATTGAGAATTCTTTTGAATTTCGTCTTGCGGTCGCGAAGCCCGACCTCCTCCATGTCCTCAAGCTCGGCTTCGTTCTTACCGCGATGGTAGTCTTTCAGAATGCCAGCATCGAATGCCTTCCGCGCGGATGCAAAACGGTGTGTGGCTTCGGAGGTGTCCAAGATTAGAGAGCCTTTGAAAAGGGGTGATAAATCCTTGCCTACGTCCGGTCATTTTGCAATTCGGTGTTCTCTTGGATGTTACCGGCTACTTCGCGATCATCAAAGGAAGCCTGAATGCCTTGATAGTGGTATGGCAGGTTGGAGGCACGCCGAACGGTGGCGTGGCTGATGTTCACCATATATCGGGCTGTAGCGTAGAATCGGCGGCTTGCTATCTCACCGGTGGAGTGCAGTAATCGGCGGCAATATCGCGCTATAGAGGGCAATTGGCGGTGAAGTGGCGGGCCGACACCGACGAAACGGAGAACTACGTCTACGCTATAGCCCTCCAAAATTGAGGCACGAGCGAGTGGCTCGAATTGGTGGGAACAGTCAGTCGGCTTTCGGGCTGACAAGGGTGGAAGCGATCTTTCGATGTCGCAAGAATCTGCTGCGCAAAACCTAGGATTTGTGAGACGACTCGTTGTTCACCAGCAAATTCTCTAACCTGCTGATTGTTTCATCCCATTGCCGAGATACCTTGGCAAGATATGCTGCGCTAACCGCTAAGGTATGGCGCTCAATCGAGAAATGCGTTTCCCTGCCAGTCCGCTTGCTAGCGACGATGCCGGCGGCCTCCAAAGCCGAAAGATGCTTGGTGATGCCCTGTCTTGTTAGGCCAGCACCACTGGTAAGTTGGACGATGGAATGTGCGCGCCCATCGCTCAGGCGTTCCACCAAGGCAAGGCGGGTCGGGTCGCCAAGTGCTGCAAAGACGGTGGCGGCGCTGGCCACCGCCTCATTGTCCGTGAGATGCGACATGAGCGACGATATTCTCGGCCTGGATGTTCCATCCTTCGGTGTTGCCCCGCATGACCTCAATCCGGCGGGATTCGGGTAATGACATGAAACCGCTTTCTGTAATGGTCAACTTCGTCTGGCCATCTGCGATTGGTTCCAACACAAATTCGACGAGGGTAGTCGGCTGCTCCGAGATGGGCAGTTCTGATCGCTCATCGAAATCGTGCCACCTGAACGAAAGCAATCTTTCCTCCTCCAAACCACTGACCGAACTCCTGCTGGTCGGCTAGAGCGCGCCAGACGCGGGAAACGGGTGCGTCTAGAACAACTGTCTTGACGATCTGGTCTGTCATAATGGCAACCTCTTGGTTGCCTAACCATGGCATGACATCGGCAGAAGCGCAACTAAATAGCTGCATGTTAACCGCCTGTAGTGATCTCGTCGCGAGTATCCCGAAACCGCGACAGCTTCAGCCATCTTGGCGCCCGCTCTATTCGAGATGACTCTTCAGTGGAGGAGCACCCGTTCCTAGCTGCGGGCGTTCAGAGCCGACCCGATCCTTGGCAAACCCACCGTCTACCCACGGCAGCTACAGGACTTCGATCGACGATCTCATCATCCCACCACCTTCGCAGTTTTAGCTATCCAGCGGGAGTTGGTTCAGGCGCACCAGGTAACATCGCTATTTGGCATGTGTGGTTAGATAGCCGTAATAGCGTATGATCGGCGGTTGTAGCGAAGGGCTATGCTGACTGGTAGAGCGTGCGAGAACCCCTGCCGGTAGAGCAATCGCCCCACAAGACGCTATCTGTTTGATAATTAAAGATATAGCTAGCCAATTTGTGCGGCAATCGGCGGTGTTTGGCGGAGGGAGTGGGATTTGAACCCACGGTGACATTGCTGCCACGCCGGTTTTCAAGACCGGTGCCTTAAACCGCTCGGCCATCCCTCCAATTGGTTGACTTTATTGCGCGTATTGGCGTTTTCAGAGGTGCTGAAAATGCCATTTGCAGCTCTGTTCGCAACTATTTGGTTTTCCGACTGCCGCTTTTAGCTGTTTGCAGCACAGCGTCAACGGCTTCGCTGGCGACCTTTGGTTGGGCGCCAGCCTTCGGCATCATTCCCTAGCCACAGGCCCGCGGCAAGTGCAGCGCTTGGCCGGGATCGCTCAAGGGCACCAAGTCGCCTCGTAATGAACGGACCGGTCATCAAAGCGGGTCAGGAACGCCTGGGTGTCGAGCGGAACCACAGCCTTCGTGCTGTCCTCGCCGGCAAAAGCCACGATCGAGTCCATGGACTCCCAGAAGGTGATCTCGATGAACTCGACCTCGCCTCTCTCGATCGTGCGGCGCATGAAATAGGAGCCTTTGTATCCGGCCACGCGATGAAGGGCTGGAAGCGTTTCCCCGGTGAGAAGGCTCTCGTAGGAATCCGCCAGTTCGGGCTTTGCCCACCCGCGCCAGACGCGTCCGATCATTTTCATCTCCAGTATTGAGGGACCCTGACAGGAAATCCGGAAATTGCACGCGCTTGGAGGTCGGCCGCAGCCTACTATGCGGACCAGTTGGATGGAAGCGTACACGGAAGCGATGCCCGTCAATCCAAGGTGGTGGCCGCGCCTGCCTCATGGCTCTTTCCGGGCCGTCCCGCATGAAATAGGTTGTCGGGGAATCTTCCGGCCGCGAGAGACAGTCGGAAGGCATGCAGGACAGAAGGAGCGGCAATCGTGGATCTGGGACTTCGGGGCAAGACGGCGATCGTATGCGCTTCCAGCAAGGGCCTGGGGCGCGGCTGCGCGGAGGCCCTGGCGGAAGCCGGCTGCGCGCTGGTCGTCAACGGGCGGCGCGCGGACGTGCTCGCCACGACGGCCGCCGAGATCCGCAGCCGCCATGGCGTGACGGTCACGGAGGTCGCCGGCGACGTCTCCGATCCGGCCGTGCAGAAGAGGCTGATCGCCGCCGCTCCCGACGCGGACATCCTCGTCAACAACAATGGCGGGCCGCCGCGCCGCGACTTCGCCGCGCTGAACCGCGAAAACATCCTCGCCGGCGTGACGCAGAACATGGTGACGCCGATCGAGCTGATCCAGGCGCTGCTGCCCGGCATGGCCGAACGCGGCTTCGGCCGCATCGTCAACATCACCTCGCTGTCGGTCTACGTGCCCATTCCGGGCCTCGACCTTTCTTCCGGGGCGCGGGCGGGCCTCACCTCGCTGCTCGCCGGCGTGGCGCGCACGGTGGCCGACCGCAACGTCACCATCAACAACATGCTGCCTGGAAAATTCGACACCGACCGGCTGCGCAGCGCGTCGGACCAGGGGGTCCCGGAAGCCGAGCGCAAGGCGCGGCTGGCAGCCGACATCCCTGCCCGGCGGCTCGGCACGGCGGAGGAATTCGGCCGCGTCTGCGCCTTCCTGTGCTCAGTCCATGCCGGCTACATCACCGGCCAGAACTTCCCGATCGACGGCGGCTCCTACATCAGCGCGTTTTGAAACACCTGCGCGTGCCGACGAGGCTTCTATCGGCGGCCGAAACGCTCTAGACCGGAATCCTGTACCGGGAGGGAGCAGCGCATGGACCAGGACACCAAACCGCCCGTCCGATCGGACCTCGACGAGGCCGCCCTTTTCTTCCACAAATACCCGACGCCCGGAAAGCTGGAGATCCAGGCGACCAAGCCGCTCGGCAACCAGCGCGACCTCGCGCTCGCCTACTCCCCCGGCGTCGCAGCGCCGTGCCTCGCCATCCACGCCGACCCCGCGACCGCCGCCGACTATACCGGCCGCGCCAATCTCGTGGCGGTGGTCTCCAACGGCTCGGCGGTGCTCGGCCTCGGCAATATCGGGCCGCTGGCCTCCAAGCCGGTGATGGAGGGCAAGGCGGTGCTTTTCAAGAAGTTCGCGGGCATCGACGTGTTCGACATCGAGATCGACGCGCCGGAGATCGACACCATGGTGTCGACGATCGCCGCTCTCGAACCCACCTTCGGCGGCATCAACCTGGAGGACATCAAGGCGCCGGAATGCTTCGACGTCGAGGAGCGCCTGAAGGCGCGCATGAAGATCCCCGTCTTCCACGACGACCAGCATGGCACGGCGATCATCGTGGCGGCGGCCGTGCTCAACGCGCTGGAACTCGCCGGCAAGGAGATCGGGGCCGTCAAGATCGTCACCTCGGGCGCCGGCGCGGCGGCGCTCGCCTGCCTCAATCTCCTGGTATCGCTCGGCGCCAATGTGGAGAACATCTGGATCACCGACCGCCACGGCGTCGCCTGGCGCGGCCGCGTCGAGGAGATGGACCGCTGGAAGGAGCCCTATCTGAAGGACACGCCGGCGCGCACGCTGGCCGACGTCATCGGCGGCGCGGACGTGTTCCTCGGCCTTTCGGCGGCCGGGGTGCTGAAGCCGGAGCTTCTGGCGGAGATGGCGGAAAAGCCGCTGATCCTGGCGCTCGCCAACCCGACGCCGGAGATCATGCCGGACGTGGCGCGCGCGGCGCGGCCCGACGCGATGATCTGCACGGGACGGTCGGATTTTCCCAACCAGGTCAACAATGTGCTGTGCTTCCCCTACATCTTCCGCGGCGCGCTGGACTGCGGCGCGAGCGCGATCACGGAGACCATGAAGATGGCCGCCGTGCGCGCCATCGCCGCCCTTGCCCGCGAGGAGCCTTCGGACGTCGCCGCGCGCGCCTATTCGGGTGAGACGCCGACCTTCGGTCCGGAATTCCTCATCCCCTCGCCCTTCGACCCCCGCCTCATCCTGCGGATCGCGCCGGCGGTGGCGAAGGCCGCCTGCGAGACGGGCGTGGCGACGCGGCCGATCGAGGACTGGCCGGCCTATCTCGACCGCCTGAACCGCTTCGTCTTCAAGTCCGGCCTCATCATGAAGCCGGTCTTCTCCGCGGCCAAGGTGGCGGGCGCCAAGCGCGTCATCTTCGCCGACGGCGAGGACGAGCGGGTGCTGCGCGCCGCGCAGGTGTGCCTCGAAGAGGACATCGCCAGGCCCATCCTGATCGGCCGCCCGCATGTCGTCGACGTGCGGCTGCGCCGCTACGGGCTGAAGGTCAGGCCGGGCGCGGATTTCGAGCTGATCAATCCGGAGGACGATCCGCGCTACCGCGATTATGTGGAAACGCTGATCGAGCGTGCCGGCCGGCGCGGCGTGACGCAGGAGGCCGCCCGCACCATGGTGCGCACCGACAATACGGTGATCGCCGCGATCGCGGTCAGGCGCGGCGACGCCGACGCCATGATCTGCGGGCTGGAGGGCAGGTTCGAGCGCCATATCCGCAATGTGCGGCTGGTCATCGGTCCGCGGACGGGATCGAGCGACCGCGACCTCTCCGCGCTTTCCATGCTGATCACGCAGCGCGGCGTCTATTTCTTCACGGACACCAACGTGGCGCTCGACCCCACCGCCGAGGAAATCGCCCAGATGACCGTGCTTGCGGCGGAGGAGATACGCCGCTTCGGGCTGGAGCCGAAGGCGGCACTGCTGTCGCACTCCAATTTCGGCTCGCGCGAGACGCAAAGCTCGCGCAAGATGCGCGGCGCTGTCGAGATCCTCCACCGCATCGCTCCGGACCTCCAGTGCGACGGCGAGATGCAGGCGGATTCGGCGCTATCCGAGTTGCTGCGCCAGCGCTCCTACCCGCATTCCCGGCTGAGCGGCGAGGCCAACCTCCTGGTGTTCCCCAATCTCGACGCGGCCAATATCGCGCTGAACACCGTGAAGCAGATGATGGACGCGCTGCATGTGGGGCCGATCCTGCTCGGCACCGACAAGCCGGCGCATATCCTGACGCCGTCCGTCACCTCGCGCGGCGTCGTCAACATGACGGCGCTCGCCGTGGTCGAGGCCAGCCAGAAGCGCGAGCGGGAAGCACCGGCCGCCGGTCGATAGACGGCGGCTCTTGGTAAACACCCGGTTAACTTCCGCGCCCTACAGTGCCTCCCGGAGGTGGACGATGCTGCGTCGGCATCCGGGAATCCTGGTCGTTTTCTGCTGGGCCGCGATGGCCGCGGCATGCCTGCCGCCGCGCGAGGCGGTGGCGCAGTCGCGCGCCTGCCTGAGGCTGCAACTGCGCCTCGCCGGCCTGCCGACGCCGGACAACGCGCTGGCGCGCCGCTACGACGACGCCATCACGGAGCAGCGGCGCGAACTCGTCTCCGCCCGACGGCATGCTGCCCATATCG
>JAFKJW010000041.1 GCA_017305925.1 Hyphomicrobiales bacterium
AATAGCATTCACGAGCTGCTGCCTTGGAATTGGAAGTGCCAGACCGAAAAGCCGGCAGTCGCCGAGGCCGCCTGAGCCGGCTGCCATCATAGCCGGACGTCGTTACACGCGCACGCGACGATCACGCGGCCTTCCTCGGATGCGTACCGATCTTCCCTACTCCTATTGCAGCATCAGTTGGTATCTTCCGATCGATCCTTATCCATTTGATGTGGTTGTGGTTCGCGATGGGAACCTTGCCCAAGATCGAGCACGGCGAGTGGGGCGCGATCTTCCAGAGCGATCGTATGCTCGACAATGAAGCGATCGACGAATTATCCAAACTTCACCGCCGGATGATCGGTTTCCTGCTCGATCATCAATTGCTCATGCTCGTAGATGACTTCGATGCAGATGTTGCAATGACTAGGTGAGTACTACTTTCCTCGGCAATGAGGCGCGTCGCTACCTGAGTTCGTTGGTCAGGCAGAGGGTAGCTTTCTAGCTCCGCCCTCTAGAACCCGCCTGTCTGTTTCTCCCCAATAGTGGCCATTAGCTCGTGCCTCAATTTTGGAGGGCTATAGCGTAGACGTAGTTCTCCGTTTCGTCGGCGTCGGCCCGCCACTTCAGATCGCCATCTGCCGCCGATTGCCTCTTTGGCCGGCATCACCCTTGCGATGTTCTCTATTTGTTCCTATGATGGCGGAATGCAGATGGCATTCGATTTTGGCGCTGTCGAGGACATGGCGTCGGTGCGGGACGGGTTGACGTCCTGCTTCGACCGTCCTGACCCGGTCCGCGCACGGGCGCCGATCGGCCAGCTTGTGAGGTCGTCGATCAGCGGCTGCACGCTCGACGACGTCTCTCTGGCCGCCTATCGGCGGCTCGTGGAGGCCTACCCGGAATGGCCCGCTCTCGCGGAGGCGCCGGCCGGCGATGTCGAGGCCCTGATCGGCGACGTCACCTTTTCCGATGTCAAGGCGCGGCATCTCGGCGATGCGCTTCGCGCCATTGGAGCCAGTCATCCGGATTTCGACCTGGAATTCCTCGGCCGCCTGAGCGTTGCCGAGGCGCTCGCGTGGCTGGAGCGCCTGCCGGGCATCGGCCGCAAGGTCTCGGCTTCCACGCTCAATTTCAGCACGTTGAGCATGCCGGCATTCGTCGTGGACACGCACGTCTTGCGGGTATTGGGCCGACACGGCTTCGTCCGGAGCAAGGCCGACACGCGGACCGCCTATGACGCAGCGATGGCGGCGATGCCTCGATGGCGCGCGGCCGAACTGGCGGAGCTTCACATCCTGATGAAACGCCTTGGTCAGACGATCTGCCGGCATGGCCGTGCCCGCTGCACGGATTGTCCGATCCGCCGGCGCTGCAAGGCCGCCGCCGCCTCTGGCCGAAGCCCGGCGCGCGGCGGAGGGCGCAGGAGGGACCCTCGGCTGGGCCTGCGCGGGAAGGACGCGGCGCATGACATCCCGGTTCGAATGCTGTGATTTGCGCGCTTTCCGTGTGATCCGTCCCGTTTCCGCCTGCTATCTAGGCAAGTCCGGGTTGGAGCCGCCGCCGCGTCCCATCCGCAAGATGAACGGCATTGAGTCATGATCTTTCACGCCGACCTTCACGTTCACTCGAAATATTCCCGGGCCACAAGCCGGGATCTGGATCTCGAGCATCTGTTCTGGTGGGCGGCGCGCAAGGGGATCGGCGTGGTCGGCACCGGCGACTGCGTGCATCCGGCCTGGCTCGCCGAGATCAAGGACAAGCTGGTCGCGGCGGACAACGGGCTCTTTCGTCTCAGGCCCGACATCGAGGCCGCGCTTTGGGAGACGCTTCCGCCCGCCTGCCGGCGGCCGGTGTCCTTCATGCTCTCCACCGAGATATCGACCATCTACAAGAAGGGCGACAAGACCCGGAAGATCCATCATCTGATCTACGCGGCCGACCTCGACGCGGCCGACCGGCTGGCGGCCAGCCTCGCGCGCATCGGCAACATCGCCTCCGACGGGCGCCCGATCCTCGGGCTCGATTCGCGCGATCTCCTGGAGATCGCGCTTGAGTCTGGGCCGGATTCCTATCTCGTCCCCGCCCATATCTGGACGCCGTGGTTCGCGGCGCTCGGCTCGCAGTCGGGCTTCGATTCCATAGAGGAATGCTATGGCGACCTCGCCGACCACATCTTCGCCGTCGAAACCGGCCTGTCGTCCGACCCGGCGATGAACTGGCGCATTTCCTCGCTCGACCGCTTCCGCCTCACCTCCAATTCCGACGCGCATTCGCCCGGCAAGCTCGGCCGCGAGGCGACACGTTTTGCCTGCGCGCCCGATTATTTCGCGATCCGGCGCGCGCTGGAGAGCGGTGAAGGCTATGTCGGCACGGTCGAGTTCTTTCCCGAGGAGGGCAAGTATCATCTGGACGGGCACCGCAATTGCGGCGTGCGGCTCGACCCCAGGGAAACGATCGAACTGGGCGGTCGCTGCCCCGCATGCGGGCGGCCGGTCACGGTCGGCGTGGCGCACCGCGTCGAAGCGCTGGCCGATCGCGGCGAGGCCGTGCCGCCGCCGACGGCGGGCACGGTGTCGAGCCTCGTTCCGCTGCCGGAGATCCTGTCGGAGATCGTCGGCAGCGGCGTTGCCTCGAAGGGTGTCGTCCATGCCTATGACCGCGCCGTCGCCGCGCTCGGGCCGGAGCTCGTCGCGTTGCAGGACTTGCCTGTGGAGGACATCGCCAAGGTGCATCCGCTGCTCGGCGAGGCGGTGACACGGCTGCGTGCCGGCGACGTCGTCCGGCAGGCCGGCTATGACGGGGAATACGGCGTCATCCGGTTGTTCGAGGACGGCGAACTGGATCGCCTCGCCGGAAGCCGATTGCTGTTCGACGCGCCGCTCGCCGGTCGCGCGCGGGCGAAGCGCAGGGCGAAGGAAGACGCGCCGGATGAGCCGGTGGCGCCGTTCGAGCCCGTTGAAGCGAAGCCGTCGGGCCGTCCGGGCGTTCTCGCCGGGCTCGACGCCGACCAGGCGCGCGCCGCGGAGGCGGAAGGACCGCTGGTGGTGATCGCCGGCCCCGGCTCGGGCAAGACGCGCATGCTCACCCACCGCATCGCCCATCTCGTGCTGGAGCGCGGCGTGCCGGCCGGAGCGTGCCTCGCCGTCACCTTCACGCGCAAGGCGGCGGAGGAACTGCGGACACGGCTCACGGGGCTTCTCGGCAGGAAGGCCGGGGCGGTGGCCGTCCACAGCTTCCATTCGCTCGGTCTTGCGATCCTGCGCGCGCATGCCGGCCGGGCCGGCCTCGGCGCGGATTTCCGGATCGCCGGAGAGACGGAGCGCAGGACGGCGCTGGCCGAAGCGCTGAATATCGGCGCCGCGCGCGCCGGCCGTCTCCTCAAAGCCGTCTCGGTCCTCAAGCGCACGGGCGCGAAAGGTGCGGAAGGGGAGGCGGAGGCGCGCACCGTCCTCGACCGGATCGGCCGCGCGCAGGGATGGGTCGATTTCGACGATCTCGTCCTGTTGTCGGCCGATCTTCTGGAGGCGGACGCGACGATCGCGGCCGAATGGCGGGCACGCTTCAAGCACATCGTCGCCGACGAGTTTCAGGACGTGGACGAGCAGCAATATCGCCTGCTGCGGCTCCTGGCCAGGGATGGCGGCGATCTGTGCGTCATCGGCGATCCCGACCAGGCGATCTACGGATTTCGCGGCGCCGACGCGGCCTGCTTCGCGCGCTTCGGGCAGGATTTTCCCGCTGCCCGCACTCTCCGGCTTCGGCGCAACTACCGCTCCACCGGCACCATCGCGAAGGCGGCCTCGGGCTTCGTCGGCGCGCCGTCCGAAGTCACCCGCCCGATGGGCAGGCCGATCGTGACCCATGCCGCGGCGAGCGAGGCGGCGGAAGCGGACTTCGTCGCGGGAGCGATCGAGGACCTGCTCGGCGGCCATGATCTTCTCGCCGCCAACCGCAAAGGCGACGCCTCGGCGGCCGGCAGGCCGCTCGGCTTCGCGGACTGCGCCGTGCTCTACCGCACCGACGCGCAGGCGGCGGCAATTCGTGCCGCCTTCGACCGTGCCGGCATCCCGTTCATGAAAAGCTCGCCCGCGCCGATCGCCGGACATCCCGGCGTCATTGCAATCATCGACATGCTCGATGCGACGGCCACGGGTCCGGACGAAAACCTGCCGGCGCGGATCGGTCAGGCGGCGGAAGCCGCCCGCAGGGCGATCACCGCGGACCCGGCGGCGCTTGCCGAGGCGAGAGGCTGGCTCACCGCGCTCGCCGCCTCGGACACGGTGGCCGGCGATCCGGCCCGGCTGGCCGAAATGGCCGCGCTTTCGACCGAAGCGGATTTCCGCGATGCGCGCGCCGACCGCGTTTCGTTGCTGACCATGCACGTGGCCAAGGGCCTGGAGTTTCCGGTCGTGTTCGTCGTCGGCATGGAGAACGGGCTGGTGCCGTTCTCGTGGGGTCCCTCCGCGCCGGAGGACGAGACGACACGAGACGGGGAGCGGCGGCTGTTCTACGTCGCCATGACCCGCGCCCGGGACAGGTTGTTCCTGACGCGCGCGACGGAGCGGTTCTGGCGCGGCGCCGTGCGCTCGCTGCCGCCCTCGTCCTTCCTCGGCGAGATCGCCGCGGAGCTGATGGTCGGCGAGAGTGCAGGCGGACGAAAGCGCAGGCAGGCGCAGCAGCTCAACCTGTTTTGAAACTCGTCCCGGACGGGTACCGGGCTATATCGGCGCCGCGGTCCGTGCCGTCCGGAAGGCATGTCCCCGCGCCGGCGGTCCGAAAGAGCTTGTCTTTTGGCCGTGCAGCCGCTAATCGCGCCGCATTCGAAAACCACACCAGCCTTGCTGCGCTAGGAAAGAGAAGATGGCCAAAGGTAAATTCGAGCGTAATAAGCCTCATGTGAATGTTGGGACGATTGGTCACGTTGACCATGGGAAGACGTCGTTGACGGCGGCGATCACGAAGTTTTTCGGTGAGTTCAAGCCGTACGACCAGATCGACGCGGCGCCTGACGCATGTGGAGTACGAGACGCCGAACCGTCACTATGCGCATGTCGACTGCCCCGGTCACGCCGACTATGTGAAGAACATGATCACGGGTGCGGCGCAGATGGACGGCGCGATCCTTGTGGTTTCGGCGGCGGACGGCCCGATGCCGCAGACGCGCGAGCACATTCTTCTGGCCCGCCAGGTCGGCGTTCCGGCGATCGTGGTGTTCCTGAACAAGGTGGACCAGGTCGACGATCCGGAGCTTCTGGAGCTTGTCGAGCTGGAGGTTCGCGAGCTTCTGTCGAAATACGAGTTCCCCGGCGACGACATCCCGATCGTCAAGGGTTCCGCGCTTGCCGCTCTGGAGGACTCCAACAAGGAGATCGGCGAGGACGCGGTGAGGAAGCTGATGGAAGAGGTTGACCGCTACATCCCGACGCCCGAGCGTCCCGTGGACAAGCCGTTCCTGATGCCGATCGAGGACGTGTTCTCGATCTCGGGCCGCGGCACGGTGGTGACGGGCCGCGTCGAGCGCGGCGTGGTGAAGGTCGGCGAGGAGCTGGAGATCGTCGGCATCCGCCCGACGTCGAAGACGACGTGCACGGGCGTCGAGATGTTCCGCAAGCTTCTGGACCAGGGCCAGGCGGGCGACAACATCGGGGCTCTGCTGCGCGGCGTCGACCGCGACGGGGTTGAGCGCGGCCAGGTTCTTGCCAAGCCGGGCACGGTGAAGCCGCACAAGAAGTTCAAGGCGGAGGCCTACATCCTGACGAAGGAGGAGGGTGGGCGTCACACGCCGTTCTTCACGAACTACCGTCCGCAGTTCTACTTCCGCACGACGGACGTGACGGGGATCGTGACGCTTCCGGCGGGCACGGAGATGGTGATGCCGGGCGACAACGTGACGGTGGACGTCGAGCTGATCGTGCCGATCGCCATGGAGGAGCGCCTGCGCTTCGCCATCCGCGAGGGCGGCCGAACCGTCGGCGCAGGCATCGTCGCGAGCATCGT
>JAFKJW010000184.1 GCA_017305925.1 Hyphomicrobiales bacterium
AAGCACTGGATGCGACAAGCAGCCCAGCGAAGTGTCGAAACCGTTCACAACGCCATCGCAAATGTCCTCGATGCCGTCACCCCAACAGAGTGCAGGAACTACGTCGAAAACGCCGGCTATAAGTCAACATAAATGCGAAATGATCTAGCTGTACCAGCTGTTGGGTGACTTCGGTACGCTGGTTTCGAAGTCGAGTTCGTGCGTGGCGACCAGCATCGCTCCCTCGTCCCGCTCGATCTCCTCGATCCGCAGCCAGCTTTCCACGATCGCGTCGGGACTCCACAGAAGACCGGGCAAGGCCCGCTGCCGCATCTTCGCGATGAGATACGTCGCATCCGCCAGCAGGAAGATGGTCCTTCCGGGCTTCACCCTGGCCAGAAGGGACTGGTGTCCGGGCGTGTGTCCCGGCGTGGGCACCAGGCGCAGCGTGCCGTCGCCGAAGAGGTCGTGCTCGCCGTCCACGAGATGCCAGTCCAGATCGTGCTCGAAATCGGCGCGAACATAGGCGCCCTGCTGGTAGACGGCAGGATTGCGCGCGAATTCCAGTTCCCGCCTCTGGACGACGATCCTCGCGTGCCTGAACCACTCGAGCCCGCCTGCGTGGTCGAAATGGAGATGCGACTGCACCACGATCGGAACGTCCTGCGGTGCGAGCCCGAGTTCCGCCAGGCGGGGCACCACCCAGTCCGAGGGCTGCATGACCACGTCGAAGGCGTCCGCGCCGTCGCCCAGCCTGCTCCTCGGATTGGTTCGCAGGTCGGGATGCCCCGCCGTGTCGAACAGCACATTGCCGTTCGGATGGGTGATCAGATAGGCGAAATAGGGATTGAACATCTTCGCCCCGACATTGGCGTCGAACGGATCGAAGATGGCCATATCCATCCTGTCCCCGCCGCAGAACAGGGCGTAGATCCTGATCTCGCCGGTGTCGCGATATGAAACGCTCATCGAGATTCTCCTTGGCCTATCGAACCGCGTCGGCATCTCCGAAGAGGCCGTGCGGGTAGAACGTGAATATGCCGATGACCAGCGAAAGGCTGATCGCGTCCCGGAACGGCAGCAGCCCTTCGGGCAGATAGGCGCGCAGGAAGACCTCCAGCGTTCCGAGAAGGAGCCCTCCGACCGCGGCTCCCGGCAGGCTGCCCAGGCCGCCCACCACGACCGCGATGAACGCCTTGAGCAGCGGCATGACGCCCATGACCGGATCGACGGCCCCCCGCTGGAAAATCCACAGCGCGCCCGCCACGCCCGCCAGCAGGCCGGAGATCGCGAAGGCGGCAAGGATGACGGCGTTGGCGTTGATTCCCATCAGCTGGGTGGTGCGGAAATCCTGCGCCGCAGCCCGCATCGCCACCCCGACATGCGTGGTGCGCAGGAACAGGACGAGGGCGACCACCGACACCACCGAGGCAAGGATGGAAATGAGCGGGACGACGCCGACATTGAAGGTCCCGAAGGTCAGGGCGCCCGAGATGGCAGGGGGAACGGCAATGGCCTTGGGCCGGACGCCGATGAAGTTCTGGAAGAGGACATGCAGGATCGAACTGACCGCGAAGCTGGTCAGCAGCATGGTGACGATGTCGGCGTTGCGGAAAGGACGGAAGGCCACGAGCTCCATGGCGACGGCCGCCAGCGCGGCGGCGACCAGCGACAGCAGCAGGGCCGCCCCGAAGGGCATGCCCATGACGAGCAGGAAGAACAGGACGTAGCCGCCGATGGTCATCAGTTCGCCATGGGCGAAATTGATGAGATTCATCACCGAGAAGATCATGGCCAGTCCGATGGCGATCAGGGCGTAGGTGCCGCCGAGCGCCATCGCGTTGATGAATTGCTGGAGAAAGAATTCCATCGTCAGATCCCGAAATAAAGGCCGTCGAGATTGCCGCGTCCGCGCAGTTCGGCGCTGCTTCCCGACGCGGCCACCTCGCCGCCGCGCAGGACGAACGCCGTATGCGAGATGTCGAGCGAGACCTCCGCGTTCTGCTCCACGAGCAGGATGGTGGTGCCCGTCTTGTTCAGGAGCACGATCAGGTCGAAGATCTGGTCGACGATGTTCGGCGCCAATCCGAGGGACGGTTCATCCAGAAGCAGAAGCTTCGGCTCCGACATCAGCGACCTGCCGATGGCCAGCATCTGCTGCTCGCCGCCGGACAGGGAGCCGGCCTTCTGGTTCAGGCGTTCCCGCAGGCGCGGGAACAGGTCGAAGACCCGTTCCCGGTTGACCTTGGCGCGGGCGCGCAGCGCGGCCGTCGCGCCGCCGCCCATCGCCAGGTTCTCGGCGACGGTCAGCCCCGGAAAGACCCTGCGGCCTTCCGGGGTCAGCGTCATTCCGCTGCGCACGATCTCTTCGGTCCGCAGCCCCGCGATCGAGCGGCCGGCGAAGGTCAGCCCCTCCGCGGTCGAGGGCAGGAACCCCATGCATGCCGTCAGCACCGAGGTCTTGCCCGCGCCGTTCGCACCCAGCAGCGCGACGATGGACTGCTCCGGCACCTCGATGCTCACCCTGCGGACCGCATGGACCGGTCCGTAGTGAACATTCAGGTTGCGGATCGCCAGAAGCGGCTTGCCGGAAGCAGCGGTATCCACCTTCGTCGCGCCAGACAGGTCGTTCATGGAGCCGGGATCTTCGACGCGTCGGGAATGATGTCCTCGACATGCTGCGGTTTGCCGTCGACAACCCGCACCAGAGCGACCTGGCGGTTCGGCACCCGGTTCATGCCCTTGTAGGTGATCGAGCCGGTGGTGATCTCCAGATTCTCGATGTTGTTGAGCGAGGCCTGCAGCGCCGTGCCGTCGAGGCTGCCGCCGGCGCCCTTGACGGTCGCGGCGATGATCTCGATGAGGTCGTAGCCCAGGGCCGCGAAGATGCTTTCCGGCGCGGAACCGAATTTGGCCTGGTAGCGCTTGTCGAACTGTTCGAGACGGTTGCCGTTCTCGGGGAAGCCGTGCGTGGCGAAGACGACACCTTCCGCGGCGGCGCCGAGCGCGAAGGTGGTGGCCGTGTCGATGGCATCCGCGCCGAGCACGGGAATGTCGACGCCGGCTGCGCGCAACTGCTTGATGAAGGCCGGGAAATCAGGCTCGAAGGCCGAGGTCACGATGACGTCGGGCTTGGGCGAGATATCGCGGATCTTGCTGACTTCCACGGAGAAGTCCTGCTGCCCCATCTTGTAGGTGACCGTCGAAACGACCTTGCCGCCATCCTTCTCGAAAACGGTGGCGAAATACTGCGGCAGCTTGTCGGTGTAGGGGCTGTCGGGCGAGATCAGCGTCAGAGCCGTCTTGTAGCCCTGCTTCTCGGCGAACTCGGCCAGGGCGGTTGCCTGGATGTTGTCGGGCGTGGCGTTCAGGAACAGATAGTCGCCGACATTGCCTGCCAGGATCGGCGGGGATGCGCAGCCGCTGATGGTCACGATGCCGGCCGCCTGCCCGGCCTGGCCGGCGGCGATGGTGGTGTCGCCGTCGCAGGGCGTGACCAGGAAGTTGACCTGGAGGCCGACCATCTCGTTGGCCATCACCGCCGTCTCGCCCGTGTCGGAACGTGTATCGCGCGAGATCAGCTCAAGTTGCTTGCCGTCAACGCCGCCCTTGGCATTGATTTCCTCGACGGCCAGTTCGGCTCCGTGCAGCAGAGGCTGGTCGAGACTGGCGAGGCCGCCGGTCTGGCCGCCGAGCAGGCCGATCTTGACCGTGTCGGCATGCGCTGCCGATACGGCGAGCATCGCGGAAAAACCCGCGGCCAATAGATATTTTCGCATTGCGCTTCTCCTCCTGGAATGAAGTCCGGTCAAACATTGGCGGCGGATCGACGCCCCAAATAGGCTTCCCTGACGGCGGCATCGCGCGTCACGTCCAGCGGCTTTCCCACCTTGAGGAGTTCCCCCTTGTTGAGAACCGCGATCCGCTCGCACAGATTGACGATCAGATGCATGTCATGGTCGACGATGATCAGGCCGATGCCCCGCTCCGTCACCAGGCGGCGCAAGGTGGCGAGGAGGTCGGCTGTTTCGGCCTCGTTCATGCCGGCGGCCGGCTCGTCGAGAAGCAGGAAGGTCGGTTCGCTGGCAAGCGCCCGGGCAACTTCCAGCCGGCGCTGCTGGCCATAGGCGAGCGTTCCCGCCGCCCGGCCGGCGAGCGTCTCGATGCCCATTTCCCTGAGCAGGTCCATGGATGCGCCGTCAAGCTCGCGCTGGCCGGCGGAACGCCGATGCTGCGCCATGGCTGCCTTGACGTTCTGAAGCACCGTGAGACGTGAAAACAGCCGGATCGTCTGGAACGTGCGTGCGATGCCGTGCCTTGCGACCGCAAAAGCCGGCAAGCCGCTGATCGTCTCGCCGCCGAGGCGAATGGTGCCCGACGACACCGGATGGGTGCCGGCGATGCAGCCGAGCAGGGTGGTCTTGCCGGAACCGTTCGGGCCGATCAGTCCGAGCACCTCGCCCGGATTGACCGTCAACGACACCTTGTCCACGGCGAGCAGCCCGCCATAAGCCTTGCTGACATCGACAAGGGTCAGCGCGCCCGTAGCCCGCCTGACGGGAACGGCGACGGCCTCCGTCGGCGAAGGTGTTCGCATCGGGGCGGCGGGAGCTTTCCTGCCGGAAATCCGGCCGAGAAAGTCCTCGATCTCGCGCGTTCCGGCGAGCCCTTCCCTGCGCCAGTAGAGGACGACGAGAATGGCCAGGCTCAGCCCTATGGTGGTCAGTCCGAAAATCTGCGGAACGGCGAGCCCGAAGACATGGAACCCGTTTTCCAGCCGGCGCAGGATTTCGGTCAGCAGGGTGATGGTCGCGGTGCCGACGAGCGCGCCGGTCACGCTGCCGATGCCGCCGACGACGAGCATGACGATCTGGGCGAACATCATCTCCAGAAAAAGGCTCCGCGCCGAGAAAACCGTCACCGAATGGGCCAGCACGATGCCGGCCGCACCGCAGACGATTGCGCTGAAGACGAACGCCCAGTAGCGGGCGATCCGTACGTCGATGCCGCAGGCAAAGGCGGCCGCCTCGTTTTCGCGCCCGCATCGCGCAAACAGGCCGGGGATCGAATCCTTGTGCAGCCGGCACAGGACGAGCGCCACCACGACGAAGCCGGCGGCAATGGGGACCGTGACCAGAGCAGGAATGCCGAACATGGCCTGGCTGCCGCGGGTGATGCCCTGCGCGCCGATGATCACGGAGTTGACGACGATCAGGAAACCCAGTGTCGCGATCGTGGCGGTCGCCCCGTTGAGCCTGCAAATGGGAATGGCCACGACCGCCGCGATCAGCGCTATGCAGACGAGCGTGACCGCGCTGGCCCCGAACAGGCCCATCTGGGAATTGTGCAGGAACTCGGGCAGCAGCGGCAGGGATGACGCCTTGAGCGCGGGCGGCATGGTCAGCGTGGCCGAGATCTGCGCCGCCAGGGCGACGAAGCCGACATGCCCGAACGAGAGGATCCCGGTATTTCCGCTATACGCGTTCAGTCCCAGGACCGCGATCAGGTAAAAGCAGAAGTTCATGAAGACCAGCTTGGTGGCCGGCGCGGCGCCGCCGGTCGCGGCCGCCAGAACAAGCAGCGGCACGGCCAGGACGACAGCCGAGAGAAGCGCTCTCCGGGAAAAATATCGGCTTATCACCTGCATCCAGGTCGTACTCTTGGACAGCGGCCTCGGCCCCGGCGGGAAGCATGGATCGTCAAGTCGCCCAGCCCCTCACCGGAAGAATATCAGCCATCGACAATTTATTTAGATGCATCATATTTGACGCGACATATCTGTCAAGCCGCCGGCCAGTGGCATTGGCGTTCTGGGTTTCGAAAGCGCTTGGTCCACAGAAAAGCAAACAGGCAGGGATTTCTCCGGCCTCCAAATTTGATCCTGCCTCATAATGGCGGTAGACGCCTCGTTCCTTTCCACGATATAAGATGCATCAAATGCGCGTTTCTCCGAGAGGTCGCTACCCCTCCGATGCCGACACTTGGGCCAGTCGATTATGAAAACCTGAGCAACACGGTCTACGCGACCTTGTGTGATGCGCTGATCCAGGGGCGTTTCCAGCCCGGCGACCGGCTGAAGATCCGCGAGCTTGCGGAACAGCTCGGCACCAGCGTGACGCCGATCCGCGACACCATATTGCGCCTGGCAAACGATGAGGCGATCATTTTCCGGTCCCCAAGGGATATCCGCATCCCGGTCATGAGCCTGACGCGCTATCGGGAAATCCGCAGCATTCGCCTCAAGCTGGAGGGACTGGCCGCCGAGACGGCAGCGCAGGTGGCGACGAAAGCCGATATCGAAGCGCTCGAGAGGATCGTTCGGGAGAACGAGGAGGCCATCGCGGACGCCAACCGCCTGAAGGGGACGGAACTCAACCAGGCCTTCCACTTCATGCTGCCGCAGATCGCCCAGATGCCCGTTCTGGTGGGAATCCTGCGCAAGCTGTGGCTCCAGATGGGGCCGCTGATCGCCGACACCTACCTGCAGGGCGGCCGCTCGATGATCGACTACCACTATCCCGTGATCGATGCCCTGAAGCGGCATCATTCCGCCGATGCGGCAATGGCGGTAGCCGACGACATCCTGCTTGGCGGAAAGGCGCTGCTGGACCGGCTCGAAAACAATTCCGAGCCGCCGGAAGGCGCGCAGTAGCGCAGCGTCGACGTGGCTCGTTCCCGCACATTCTGAGGTTCCCTTGATTTTGCCTATGCAGGGCGCACCCGCCGCGAAGATCGACAGGACATCCCTTGCTCGGGCGGAAGCCCTGGCAAGGCGCCACTTCGGCATCGCCGGTTCCGTCAGCGTGCTGTCGAGCGAACGCGATGAAACCTTCCTGATCCGCGCCGCGGACGGATGCGGCTACATCCTCAAGATTGCCGCCGCCGACGAACGTGCCGACGTCCTGCAGTTTCAGTCGGACGCTCTCGCCCATTTGTCGACCAAAAGGCTGGTGGTGCCGGTCCCGCGGCCGGTGGCCTCGGCGAACGGCGAAATGCTCGTCTCCGTGCCATCCCGCGAAGGCCCGCGCATCATGCGCGTGCTCACCTATCTGGAGGGCATGCTTCTCAGTCACGCGCCGCGGCAAAAGACACAATTGGCGGCGCTTGGCCGCGCGCTGGCATCGATCGGCGAGGGGCTGGCCGATTTTCATACGGTCGTCCCCCGGCAGGAGCTCGTCTGGGATCTGTGCCGAGCCTGGTCTCTCCATGATCTGGTGCCCTTTGTCGAAACGGCGCGCCGGCCCCTCGTGACCAAGGTCCTGGATGCCTATGGCTTGGCGCGGGGTGCGCTGCACGAGCTTCCGCGACAGGTCATCCACAACGATTTCAATCCGCACAACATCCTCGTCGATCCCGCCATGCCGGAGAAAGTGACCGGCATCATCGATTTCGGGGACATGGTCGAGGCGCCTGCTGTCAACGATTTGGCCGTGGCGTTGGCCTATCATGTCTTTTCCGGGCCTGGCCTGGAGGACGTGGCGACGATAGTGCGCGCCTACGCCGCCATCAGGCCGCTGTCACGCCTCGAACTCGCTGTCCTGCCGACGCTGGTGCGCACGAGGCTGGCCATGACGATCGTGATTTCCGAGTGGCGATCGAGCCGGCAGCCCGAGAACAGCCGCTACATACTGCGCAATCATGCAGCAGCGCTTGCAGGCCTGGCCAAGCTCGCCGACTGGAGCGACGACGAGCTTGGTCGTTTCTTTCAGGACATGATGGGAGACCGGTCATGAGCATGGCCAACGCGTTTGGTGCGGAGCACTTTGCGAGCTTGAGCGAGAGCGAGCAGGCGATGATCCGCCGCCGGGAGAAGGTGCTGGGACCGGCCTACCGGCTGTTCTACGAGCGCCCCCTTCACTTCGTCCGCGGCGAGGGCGTCTGGCTCTACGATGCCGAGGGCCAGGCCTATCTCGACGCCTACAACAATGTCGTGTCGGTGGGGCACTGCAACCCGGCCGTGGTCGAGGCGATGGCGCGCCAGGCAACGACCCTCAACACCCACACGCGCTACCTTCACGATTCGATCCTCACCTATGCGGAAGCGCTTGTCGCCACATGCCCCGCGGAATTGAGCCAGGTCATGTTCACCTGCACCGGCAGCGAGGCGAATGACCTTGCGGTGCGCATGGCCCGCAGCTGCACGGGAGGCGAAGGCATCATCGTGACGGAAAACGCCTATCACGGCGTCACGGCCGTGACTTCGGCGTTTTCGCCCTCGCTCGGCGCGGGTGTCGACCTGGCGCCGCATGTCCGTACGGTCGCGCCTCCCGTTTCCCCGGCCGGGGGGCCGGAGGCCGGCACGACCTTCGCGCGCGCGGTCGCGGATGCGGCGGCCGACTTGCGGCGACATGGGATCAGACCGGCGATGCTGATCGTGGATACGATCTTCTCCAGCGACGGCGTCATCGCGGAGCCGGCGGGCTTCCTGTCGCCGGCCGTCGAAGCCATACGCGAGGCGGGCGGCCTGTTCGTCGCCGATGAGGTGCAGCCGGGCTTCGGCCGCACCGGCGATGCCATGTGGGGCTTCCAGCGCCACGGCGTCATTCCCGACATGGTGACGATCGGCAAGCCGATGGGCAACGGCTACCCGATGGGCGGCCTGATCGCCAGGCCTCAAATCATCGAGGAATTCGGCAGGAAGGCCCGCTACTTCAACACGTTCGGAGGCAATCCCGTCGCC
Source organism: Hyphomicrobiales bacterium (assembly GCA_017305925.1). Lineage (GTDB taxonomy): Bacteria > Pseudomonadota > Alphaproteobacteria > Rhizobiales > Rhizobiaceae > Arvimicrobium. The sequence continues at coordinate 8,660 of JAFKJW010000184.1, forward strand.
GCCAGCACCGGTCAGGCCGTCCTGGAGGTGATAGAACGCGATCGGCTGATTGCGAACGCGAAAGACGTCGGACGCTACCTGAAAGCCGGGATAGAGGCCGTGGCCCGGCGCTCCTCCCTCATTGGCGAGGTGCGCGGCGCAGGCCTTTTCATCGGCGTCGATATCGTTGAGAGCGGCTTGCCCTCCGCCAGGACCGCGACGCGCATCGTCAATGAAATGCGCAAGCGGCGCGTGCTGATCAGTGCCAGCGGGCTGCATGGCAACGCGCTCAAGATCCGTCCGCCCCTGGTGTTTTCCAAGGACAACGCCGATCATTTCATTGGCGTGTTCGAGCAGTCTTTGTCGTCCGTGCAAGCATCGTGACGTGCCCCCCGATGACAGGGCAGGAGAGTTCGCCGTGGCTTGAGGCTGGGAATTGTCTGCCGATCCGGGGCAGTCCATAGGGCTCCGACAGCGGCCCACATCTCCTAGTCGACCTGCTCCGCGCTATCGTTCGCGGGCTTTCCGCCATTGATGCTTCGGATGTGCTCGTCAGCCGGCTTTGGCCTCCTGAAGGACCGGGCGCCGTCCCTTTCGGCTTGAGCTGGCAAGGGTGCGGAGGTCGATGCACGCTCGATCCTTTCGCACAGAAGGCTTATCCTGGTGGGAGCGGCAACGGATCCGTCGATCCGGGCCCGCAACCGTTCCCATGCCTCGCGGCCCATTGCCTCGACGGGCTGGCGGATGGACGTCAGCGGGGGCGACACCGCCTGCATCCATGAGTAGTCGTCGAATCCGACGACGGACATGTCCTGCGGAATGCGCAGTCCGCGCCGCTGGAGCGAGGTAAGGATGCCGAGCGTGGCGATCGCCGTCAGAGCGAGAAGCGCCGTCGGCCGCTGCCCCTCCGCCATGAAGGCCGACAGCGCGTCGGCCGCCGGATCGAAGTCCGTTCCGACTTCGAAGATCCGCGGCGCGTCGAGACCGCGGGCTTCAAACGCCTGGCGAACGCCCTCGCAGCGCTCGCGGATGTTGCGAAGCCGCAAGGTCGAGGCGGCGACGACGACATGGCGGTGGCCGAGGCTCACCAGGTGATCTGCGGCAAGGCGGCCGGCGTCGACGTTGTCGATGGTCACGGCGTCGCCGCGGAAGCTCACGGGGATGCGGTCCATCACCACGAAGGGGACACGGCGCTGCGTCACCAGGCTCCGGCCCCGGAACTCGTCGGTGCAGGGAACGATGACCAGGCCGGCGGGGCGCCAGGCGAGCAGGGCGGTCAGCCTCTCCCGTTCCTCGCGCGGGCTCTCGTTCGCGCTGGCGACGATCAGGCCGTAGCCGCTCTCCCGGACGCGCTGCTCGAGGGCGGCGAGGAGGCTGGTGAAGTAGGGGTTGTAGAGGTCGGGCACGAGCGCCGCCACGATCCGGGCCGGGCGACCGCGAAGCTGAGCCGCCGCCTGGTCGGGTTCGAACCCGAGTTCACGCGCTGCCTTGCGGACGCGGTCGACGAGGTGGGGCTGGACCGTCGGCTTGCCGTTCAGCACATTGGATACGGTGCCTGTCGACACTCCGGCGCGCGCCGCGACGTCCCTGATCGAAACCTTCATGCCCTGATCGCCTCCCGACGCAGCTTGCCCGGACCGTTACACCAAACGTTCACCGGAGCAAGGTTCCGGCGAGCGAACGGGAGGGTCGGGATACCGCCCTGAAAGGAAAGGATTGACAGGGGAGTTCGCTACCGATACGAAAATGAAACGGTTCACGAAAGAATGACCGGGGAGGATATTCTACCGGAAACCGACCAGGCGAACCGCTGCCCGTACCAGGCCGCGAAGGCGCTGTGACGTTCTCCTCTCCGAGGCATCAGCTGCCGGCTGGAACCCGTGTCGCAGTCCGCGACACGGAAGTGACGGGGTATTGGCCCCGCAGGGAGGAGAGGATGAAGATGAAGAAGCTTCTCGCGTTTGCCAGCGCGGTCGCCGTGGCGGTCGCCCTGTCGGGTGCCGCGTCTGCCCAGAGCATGGGCATCGTCGTGAAGGTCGGCGGTATCCCGTGGTTCAACGCCATGGAAACCGGCATCCAGAAGAAGGCGGCCGAGCTCGGCGTCAATGCCGAGATGATCGGGCCGGTCTCCGCCGATCCCGCGCTCCAGGTGCAGGCGATCGAGGACCTGATCGCCAAGAAAGTGGATGTGATCGGCGTCGTCCCGAACGACCAGTCGGCGCTCGAGCCGGTGCTGGAAAAGGCTCGCGCGGCCGGGATCAAGGTTATCGCCCACGAGGGCCCGGGCCTCAAGAACGTCGACTGGGACTTCGAGCTCGCCTCGGCCAAGGGTTTCGGCGAGGCGCATGCGAAGCTGTTCTCCGAGACGATCAAGGAGCCGGGCAAATATGCCGTCTTTGTCGGCTCGCTGACCGTTCCGCTGCATAACGCCTGGGCGGACGCCGCCATCGCCTGGCTGAAGGAGAACCGTCCCGACCTCGTGCTCGTCGGCGATCGCTACGGCGTGGCCGAGAACGTCGACAACAGCCGCTCGACCGCGCTCGATCTCATCGCCGCCAATCCCGATCTCAGGGGCATCCTCGCCTTCGGCAGCCAGGGCCCGATCGGCGCCGGGCGCGCCGTGGAGGAGCGGCGCATGACCGGCAAGATCGCGGTCCTCGGTCCGTTCTCTCCGGGCCAGGGCGCGAAGATGGTGCATCAGGGCGTCCTGACCGGGGGCTATATGTGGAACCCTGCGCAGGCCGGCGAGGTCTTCGTGGAAATCGGCAAGATGCTCGTCGACGGCAAGAAGATCGAAGCCGGCACGGATATCCCCGGCCTCGGCGTCGTGAACCCCGACGGTCACAACATCATCACCGACAACCTGCTCGAGCTGAACAAGGAAACGGTCGACAAGCTTGCCGGGATGGGCCTCTAGGCCCTCGCCGCAAACTTCGAAACGAGAGCTGCGGGCAAGTCCCGCCCGTAGCAGCCGGGGAGGAGTCCTGCATGCTTGACGGCGGGCCGGAGCGCCATGCGTTGCGCCTGAAAGGCGTCACGAAGATGTTCGGAGGCGTCAAGGCGCTCGACAACGTCGATTTCGAGGTGCTCGAAGGCGAGGTTCATTGCCTCGCCGGCGAGAACGGCTGCGGCAAGTCGACTCTCATCAAGATCGTGACGGGCGTCTACACCCCGGAGATCGCCGAACAGTTCGAGCTGTTCGGCGCCAAGGTCGAGGGGATGACGCCGGTCCAGGCCCGCAACAGGGGCGTGTCGGTGATCTGGCAGGATCTCGCCCTCTTTCCGAACATGACCGTGGCCGAGAACATCGCCTTCGACGAGATGGTCGGCCTGCGCCCGAAAGGCGTCGACTACCGCGGCATGAAGGAGCGGGCACGGGCGGCGCTCGCCCGGCTCGGCGTGACGCTCGACCTCGATGCCCGGCTCGAGACCCAGCCGATCGCCCAGCGCCAGGTCGTCGCCATCGCCCGCGCGCTGATGAACGAGGCGCGGCTGATCTTCATGGACGAGCCGACGGCCTCGCTCACCCAGTCCGAGACCGACAAGCTCCTCGACATCGTGCGCCGGCTGTCGGCCGACGGCGTCGCCATCGTCTTCGTCAGCCATCGCCTTGCCGAGGTGCTGGAGATCGCCAAGCGCGTGACGGTCGTGCGCGACGGCCATTTGATCGGCGTCTATCCGACCGAGGGCATGACCCAGGCGCGGCTCGGCGAACTGATGACCGGGCATCTGCTCGAGAACACCGTCGGCGCGCGTGACATGAGCGCCGCGCCCGTCGTCTTCGAGGCGCGCGGGCTCACCGTGCCGGGTCAGTTCGAGAATGTCGATCTGAAGATCCGCGCGGGCGAGATCGTCGGGCTGATCGGCCTCCTCGGCGCCGGCCGCACCGAGCTTGCCCATGCCATGATGGGCATGAGCAGGCCGGCCACGGGCTCGATGACCCTGCTCGGGCAGCCCTACGCGCCCGCGTCCATTCGCGCCGCCATCGACGCCGGCATGGCCTATGTGTCGGAGGACCGGCTTCAACTCGGCCTTCATCAGAAGCAATCGATCGAGGACAACGGCGCGATCGCGGTCCTCGACACGCTGCTCGACAGATTCGGGCTCATCTCCCCGACCGAGAAGCGCGACCTGATCGTCGGCTGGGTCAAGAAGCTCGGGATCAAGATCGGCGCGCCCGAGAACGCGATCTCGACTCTGTCGGGCGGCAACCAGCAGAAGGTCGTCATCGCGAAGTGGCTTGCGACCGGGCCGAGGCTCCTGATCCTCGACAGCCCGACGGTCGGCGTCGACGTCGGCGCGCGCGCCGGCATCTTCCGCATCGCCCGCGACCTCGCCGAGCAGGGCCTCGCGATCCTCCTCATCACCGACGAGGTGACCGAGGCGCTCTACAATTCGGACCGCGTGCTGCACATGGCGCAGGGCAGGATCGTCGGCGCGTTCGACCCACGCACGACCTCGGTTCATGCGATGGAGGAGGCGATCTATGGCTAACCTGCTCAAGAGCCGGCAGGTGGAGTTCCGCCTGCTCGTCGTCCTCTTCGCCCTCTGTGTCGTGCTGTCGCTGACGACCGACACGTTCCTGACGATGGGCAACATCACCGCCCTCCTGAACAACAATTCCGTCAACCTGATCTGGGCGGTCGGGCTGCTCGTGGTGCTTATCGCCGGCGGCATCGACATTTCCTTCGCCGTCGCCTCGTCGGTGGTCCAGTATCTCGCCGCGAAGTTCCTGATATCGATCGGCGGCGGCAACTGGGTGCTCGGCTTCCTCGTCTGCGGCGTTCTGGGAACCGCCCTCGGCCTCATCAACGCCTGGCTCATCCACAAATTCCGCATCATCTCGATCGTCGTGACCATCGCGACGTTCAACGCCTATTTCGGGCTCCTGATGTTCTTCAGCGGCGGCAAGAGCATCTTCGATCTTCCCGAATGGTGGTCGTCACGCGTTATCCTCTTCGAGCATCAGTCGGCCGACGGGTCATGGTCCGAGCTGACTCTGCCCTTCGCGGTGATGGTGGTCTGCGTGGCGCTGACATGGCTTCTTATCCGCCGGGTGAATATCGGGCGCGAGCTCTACGCCTTCGGCGACAATCCCGAAGGCGCCCGGCGGGCGGGCGTCAGCATCGCGGCGATGCAGGCCCTGGCCCATCGCCGGCCTCATGCAGGTGAACATCGTGCAGGAGGTGGTTCCGAACGCCCTCTACGGCCGCGAGCTGGAAGTGCTGGCGGCGGTCGTCCTCGGCGGCGCGCGGCTGGGCGGCGGGCGCGGCACGATCACCGGATGCGCGCTCGGCGTGATGTTCGTCGCCGTCACGCAGAACGGGCTCAACCTTCTCGGCGTTTCGCCGTTCGCGTTCAAGATGATCATCGGCGCCGCGATCCTCATCGCGATCTCCACCGCCAATATCGACTTCTCCAACTTCCTCGGAAAGCGGGCGGAGGGCCGGAAATGAACCAGATGATCAACCGGGCGCGCGAGTATTTCGGGCGCGAGACCTTCGGCCTGCTGATCCTGATGGCGATCATGATCGTCGGGTTCAGTGCCGCCGCGCCGCAGTTCCTCACGGCGGGAAGCCTGTCCTCGATCGGCGTGCAGGCGCCGCTGCTCGGCATCCTGACGCTCGCGATGCTGGCGCCGATGATCTCCGGCGGCTTCAACCTTGCGATCATCTACACCGCCAACATCTCGGGGCTCGCTCTCGCCTGGGTGCTCCTGAAGATGGGCGGACCGGATGCGGGAGTGTTCGCGATCCTCCTCGGTTCGCTCGCCGCCCTCGTCGTCGGGACAATCGCCGGCGCGACGATGGGCGCGGTGATCGCGTATGTCGGAGCCCACCCGATCCTGGTGTCGCTGGCGATGATGATCTTTCTGCGGGGTCTCGGCGAGTTCCTGACCCGCGGCGGCGACATTTCGGGCTTTCCGCCGCAACTCGCTTTCCTCGGCCATGGCTCGATCCTCGGCTTGCCGATGCCGCTCGTCCTGTTCGGCATCGTCGCCGTGGTCTGGCACGTCATGCTCCGGCGCACCCGCCATGGGTTCGCGGTCTATATGGTCGGCTCGAACATCCGGGCGACCGAATATTCGGGCATCGACACCAAGCGGGCGCTGGTGACGATCTACGCGCTCTCCGGTACGCTGTGCGCGGTGGCCGGCATCCTGATGGCGGCCCGGTTCAACTCGGTGCGCGTCGGTCACGGCGAGGCGCTTCTGCTCGTCACGGTGCTCGCGATCTTCCTCGGCGGCATCGACCCCTTCGGCGGGCACGGCAAGGTCGTGCCGGTGGTCCTCTCGGTGCTGATCCTCCAGATTCTCACCTCCGGGCTAAACATGGTCGGAGCCAACCAGCACCTTGCCACCGCGGTCTGGGGCCTGTTCCTGATTGCAGTGATGATCCTGCGCTCTGAGCAGTTTCTCTCCGTCGTCCATTTCTTCTTCAGGAGGCCTGATCCGGCAGTAACCGCCGCCAGATCGAAGCTCTAGCCGGCGGAGCGAATGGCCCCGGTGCGGCGGCAGCGGGCGGAGCGGTTTGGCGCGCCGGCACGTCCGCAGGGGGCCTCTGCCGGCGAGGGGCGACTTGTCCGGTGCCGTCAGTCAAAGCCGCGCTTTCTTTCGGCGGTCGCAGCGCCGGGGTGCCTGGCGGATTGCCGGCGCCGGCACACACATTTGGTAACTTAGAGAGATCCTCCAATGAAGCATGGAATTTATTACTCCTACTGGGAAAAGGAATGGAGCGCCAAGTTCGGCCCCTATGTCGAGAAGGTCGCGAAACTTGGCTTCGATATTGTCGAGGTCGCCGCGCATCACATCAACGAGTACAGCGACGCGGAGCTTGCCGTCATCAGGCAGACCGCAAAGGACAACAATATCATCCTTACGGCCGGCATCGGGCCGTCCAGGACGAAGAACCTCTCGTCACCCGACAGCGCGGTGCGCCAGGCGGGCAGGGCATTCTTCGAGCAGACGCTTGCCAACGTCGCCAAGCTCGACATCAGGACGATCGGCGGCGCGCTCCATTCCTACTGGCCGATCGACTATTCGAAACCGGTCGACAAGGAGGGGGATCGGGCACGCGGCGTCGAAGGCATTCATGACATCGCCGACTTCGCCAACAATCTGGGCGTGAACCTGTGCATCGAAGTGCTCAACCGCTTCGAGAACCACGTCATCAACACTGCCGCCGAAGGCGTCGCCTTCGTGAAGGATGTCGGAAAGCCGAATGTCAAAGTGATGCTCGATACGTTCCACATGAACATCGAGGAGGATAGTTTCGGCGACGCCATCCGTACCGCCGGCCCGCTGCTCGGTCATTTCCACACGGGAGAAAGCAATCGCCGCGTACCCGGCAAGGGCAGGATTCCCTGGCACGAAATCGGTCTCGCCCTTCGCGACATCAACTACGCCGGTGCTGTCGTGATGGAGCCGTTCGTAAAGGTCGGCGGCACCATCGGCTCCGATATCAAGGTCTGGCGCGACCTCAGCGACGGCGCCGACGAAGCGAAAATGGACGAGGATGCGAAAAATGCGCTCGCATTCTCCCGCTTCGTGCTCGGCGGTTGACCGCGGATACCTCAAGGAGGCGGAGCGCCGCGCACTTGCCTGCGAGCGCCCGCCTGGATCGCGCTTGGCTGTGCAGGCGGTGGCAAATCCGGGAAACCCGCGATCGGACCCGCGACCGCGTTGACGACGACATCGGCGCGTCCTCCGCGCGGTGACGCCGCTCGTCGTCTTCACGACCAGGCAGCCCAAGATCCAGGCTCAGGACTTCCGTCTTCCGCGGCGCCATTCCCTTGCGTCGCCTGAAGCGCGCGTATCGGTGGAATTCGTATGATATCATCAAAATAATGCAGGAAATATGCGATTTCTTGCAGAATGCGATGATAAAATGCCTCGACTATGGATAGCCTCCCCGCGAGAGGAGAGCGCTTCACGTCTTCTTCAGGCTTGGACGTTCTCGGCGTTGGCAGCGTCGGCGGCGCTTCTGAAGCGATCAAAATAAAAGGGGAATTCATGTCTTCCATCGCAGTCAACAGACGACAGACCCTTGCCCTCCTGGGAGGCGTCGCGGGTGGGTTCATCGTGGCCTCCCGCCCCGGCGCGGCCAATGCGGCGAAGCAGGACACGCTCGTCGTCACCTCTTGCGCAGACGCGGTGACGCTCGACCCGCAATCCTCTTTCGATGGTCAGTCTCCACTGATCTGGCGCGGGGTTTACGAAAACCTTCTCGCCTACAAGGGCAGCAGCCAGGAGATCGTTCCGCATCTCGCGGACTATGAGATCTCGTCCGACGGGCTTCTCTACACCTTCACGGTGAAGGAAGGCATCAAGTTCACCGATGGCGAGCCGCTGGACGCGGCCGCGGTCAAGTTCAACATCGAACGGCAAAAGGCGATCAATCTCGGAATCGCCTTCGCGCTGACCCCGATCGCCTCGATGGAAACGCCGGACGAGAGAACCGTCGTCCTCAAGCTGAGCGCTCCGTCCGACGGGCTGCTGTCCGCGTTTGCCGGGATGTATTCGGTCTACATGATCTCGCCCAAGGCAATCCGCGACAACGAGAAGGACGGCGACTGGGCGCAAGCCTGGCTTCGCGAGAACATGGTCGGCACCGGGCCCTACAAGCTGCGCAAATACGTACAGTCGCAGCAGGCGGTCCTGGAGCGCAACGAGGCCTACTGGCGCGGCTGGGACGGCGAGCATATCGACAATGTCGTCATCCGCTACGTGAAGGATGCGAACTCCGCCCGCTTGCTGCTCGAGCGCGGCGATTCGGATATCGCGCTGTTCCTTCCGGACGACATGGTGGAGGCCATGAACGACGAGGGGGGAGTGCTGGTCACGGACATCCCCTCGCCGGTGCAATACTGCGTCGTCCTGCCTGCGAATGTGGCGCCGATGAACGATGTGAGGGTCCGGCAGGCGATCGCCTATTCCTTCGACTATGAAGGCCTGATCAACAACATGCTGCGCGGGCACGCCAAGCAGGCGCGGGGTCCGGTGCCCAGCGGTTTCATCGGCTTCAATCCGCAGACCAAGCAATACAAGCGCGACATCCCCAAGGCGAAGGAGCTGCTTGCCGCGGCCGGATTTCCGGACGGCGGGTTCACGCTCAAATACACTTACGAGACCGGCTATTGGTGGAAGCGCCCGGTGGGAGAGCTTCTCCAGTCCAGCCTCAAGGAACTGGGCATCGGGCTCGAGATCATGGAGCTGTCGCCGGCCGCGTGGAGCGGCATGATGAGCAATCCGGAAACGGCCAAGCTCGCCTGCTTCGGCTTTCTCTGGAGCCCCACCCTGGCGACGCCCTATGACTATATGTGGTCCATGTTCGACACGGCGGCGCAGGGCGCCGCAGGATACAACTGGGGCTACTACTCGAATCCGGAGGTCGACAAGCTGCTGGCGCAAGGCACCAGCGAGCCGGACGAGGCCAAGCGCATGGCCAGCTACGCCAAGGCGCAGGAACTGATCGCCGAAGAGGCCCCCGCGCTGTTCCTTTACGAGAAGAACTATCGCCTGCCGATGAACCGGAACGTCGAGGGTTTCGTGTTCAACGGCGTATGGTTCGAGACGTTCGACTTCTACAGCCTGACCAAGAAGGGGGCATGACGGGCCGCGACCGGCGAGATCCAGCCAATGCTCCGCTATCTCCTCAAGAGGATACTGTCGCTGATCGCCGTCCTCGTGGGGATGAGCGTCCTGACCTTCTGGCTCACGCATCTCATTCCCGCCAATCCGGCAAGGCTGATGGCGGGACAGCAGGCCAGCGCCGAGCAGGTGGCGGAGATTGCCCGCAAGTTCCACCTCGACCGGCCTCTGGTCGAGCAATATTTCTACTACTCGAAAGGCGTGCTGCAGGGTGATTTCGGGAACTCCATGACAACCCGCCGCCCGGTGCTGGCGGATCTGGAGGAGTTCTTTCCGGCGACCGCCGAACTCACCGTGGCCTCGCTGGTGATCATCCTGCTGCTGGGCGTGCCGTCGGGGCTGCTGGCGGCCGCCAGGCGCAATGGCTGGTTCGACCGGCTGAACTTCGCGGGCTCGCTGGTGGCGGTTTCGATGCCGGCCTTCTGGCTCGGCCTTTTGCTGCAGCTCTATTTCTACCGCTATCTGGACTGGCTGCCGGTCGGCGGGCGTCTGGCGATAGAGGACATCGAGCCCGACCGGGTCACCGGTTTCCTGACCGTCGATTCCCTGCTCGCGGGCGACCTGGAGACGTTCCGCTCGGCGCTCCTCCATCTGGTCCTGCCTTCCGTCACGCTGGCGGCGGGCAGCGTCGCGATCGTCTTCCGCATGACGCGGGCCTCTGCCGGAAGCGTCCTGCGTTCCACCTATGTGCGCGCCGCGCGCTCGCGCGGCATCTCGGAACGGGCCGTCATGATCCGGCATGTCGCCCCCAACGCGGTCCTGCCGGCGATCACGGTGATCGGCCTCCAGATCGGCGTGATCATATCCGGCAGCGTCATCGTCGAGTCGATCTTCTCGTGGCCGGGAATCGGCCTCTACATGGTGAACGCGATCAAATATCTGGACTACCAGGCGATCGTCGGCGTCACCATCGTGGTGTCGGCGGTGTTCGTGCTGTGCAACCTTCTCGTGGACGTCCTCTACATCGCGGTCAATCCGCAGATGCGCGGAAGGATGATCTGACGTGGCCGCGAACGTGAACGAGAGCGCCGGCCCCGGAGGCGCCAGGTCCGCCGGCCTCGCCCGCTCGTTGCTGACGTCGTTCAGGCGGAACCCTGTCGCCATGGCGGCCATCGCGATGGTGGCCTGCATCCTGCTGCTTTCGGTGGCCGGCTCCCATCTCTCGTCCTGGGACCCCTATGCGACCGATCCGGCCTCGCGTCTGATGGCGCCGAGCTGGGAGCATCTTTTCGGCACCGACGATCTCGGGCGAGACGTCCTGGCGCGCATTCTGGCCGGCGGCGCGAATTCGACGCTGATGGCTTTCGGCATCCTCGCGATCGCCATCGTGGTCGGCACCTTCGTGGGCCTGATCTCGGGATATTGGGGCGGGGCCGTCGACGAGCTCCTGATGCGCGTCACCGACGTGTTCCTGGCGTTTCCGGCGATGATCCTGGCCATGTGCCTCGCCGCCGCGCTCGGCCCCAACCTGGTCAACGCCACGATCGCGACCGGCGTCGTGTGGTGGCCCTGGTATGCAAGGCTGGTGCGCGCCGAGACGATCCGCATCAAGAACGAGCTCTACGTGGAATCCGCCATCGCCATGGGGGCGCCGCTGCGGCGCATCCTCGTGGTCCACATCCTGCGCAACGGATATGTGCCCGTGGTGGTGCAGGCCAGCATGGACGTCGGCTACGCGGTGCTGACGCTGGCCGGCCTTTCCTTCATCGGCCTGGGCGCCCAGCCACCCCTCGCCGAATGGGGTGCGATGGTCTCGCTCGGCCGCGATTATCTGCTGAAGGAATGGTGGATGGTGGCGTTCCCCGGCGCGGCGATCTTCCTGTTCGTCCTCTGCTTCAACGTCATAGGCGAGTATCTGCATGGCGTTCTCACCAGCGAAGGCGACGGCTGAGATGGCGGGATGGGAACCATTGCTGTCGGTTCGCGACATGACCGTACGCTTCGGGACGACGGTCGTCGTGGAGGGGATCTCCTTCGACGTGTATCCCGAAGAGATCGTCGCGATCGTCGGGGAATCGGGTTCCGGCAAGTCGATGACCGTGTTCAGCGCCACCGGCCTGATGCAACCCGGCTCGACGGTCTCCGGCGAGAGCCGGTTCGGCGGAGAGGATCTGCTGGCGCTTTCGGGCAAGGCGCTGCGCTCGATCTACGGCTCCAGGATCGGATACATCTTCCAGGACGTTATGACGTCGCTCAATCCGGTCCGCAGGATTCGCTCGCAGATCAAGGAGACGTTCGCGCTGCATCTCAAGGCGAGCGATGCCGAGATCGAGGCGCGGGCGGTCTCGGTGCTGAAGGGCTGCGGCATCGTCGATCCCGACCGCATCCTGGGCAGTTATCCGCACGAGCTGAGCGGAGGCTTGCGCCAGCGCGTGATGATCGGGCTCGCCACGGGATTGTCGCCGGCGCTGCTGATCGCCGACGAGCCCACCACCGCGCTCGACACGTCCACGCAGGCGCAGGTGCTCGATACGCTGGCGGAAATGTCGCGCCGCAGCCGCAGCTCGGTCGTGCTGGTGACCCACAATCTCGGCGTGGTGGCGGCGCTCGCGCACCGCGTCATCGTCATGTATTGCGGCCGCATCCTGGAAACGGCCTCCAGCCAGGAGCTGCTCGACAGCCCGGGGCATCCCTACACGGCGGCGCTGTTGGCCGCCGTGCCGCTGATCGACCATGACGACGGCGGGAGGCTGAAGGGCATTCCCGGCGAAATGCCGTCGCCGCTCGACAGGCCTGCCGGCTGCATCTACGCCGCGCGCTGCCCGTACGCGCAGGAATTGTGCCTTCGGGAGCGGCCCGAATTGCGGCAGGCCGATCCCGCCGCGCAGACGGCAAGAGAGGTCGCCTGCCACTTTCCCCTTGTGCCGATATCCGCCGGCACGCAGCCGTCCGGGCAAAGGGTGCATTCATGAGCGATCCGTCGCCGTTGCTGGCGGTTGAAAACCTTTCGGTCCGCTTCGTCTCGAAGGGCATCCTGCCCTTCACCGCGAAGAAGAGCCATACCGCGGTGTCGGATGTGAGCTTCTCGGTGGGGCGGTCGGAGATCGTCGGCCTCGTCGGGGAATCCGGGTCGGGCAAGAGCACGCTCGGCCGCGCGCTCCTGCGCCTGATCAAACCGGCCGAGGGAACGATCCGGCTGGACGGCACGGATGTCTGGGCCAGGCACTCGCCTGCCGAGGAGCGCGGGCTGCGCGACCATCTGCAATTCGTCTTCCAGGACCCCTATTCGAGCCTCAATCCGCATCTGACGCTGGGGGCGAGCGTGGCCGAGCCGCTGGTGGTGAAAGGCGGGACGAGCCGCCGGGCGATCGAGGGCAGGGTGCGCGAGGTGTTCGAGATGGTGCGCCTGCCGCAAAGCTTCATCCATCGCCATCCCAGCCAGGTCAGCGGCGGCCAGAGGCAGCGCGCGGCCATTGCGCGTGCCCTCACGACGAAGCCGAGCCTGATCGTGGCGGACGAACCGACGAGCGCGCTCGACGTGTCGATCCAGGCCGACATCGTCAACCTGTTCATGGACATGCGGGACAATCTCGGGGTCTCCTTCCTCTTCATCACCCACGACCTTGCGGTGTCGAAGAAGGTCTGCGACCGCATACTCGTGCTGTTCCGCGGCAGGGTCGTCGAAAGCGGCAGGCCCGACGACCTGTTCCGGCGGCCGGCGCATCCCTATACGCGCACGATCATCGAATCCCTGCCTTCCGCGGATTTCCGGCATCGCTCGCGCGTCGACGGCGCTGCGGCGGGGACGGAGTCGGAAGCCGGCGCCGAGGCATGTGTGTTCCACGCGCGCTGCAGGAAGCGCGTTGCGCTCGGCGATCCCAGCGACTGCGCCGCGCAGACCCCTGCCTTGCAGGCGATCGGGCCCCGGCATTTCGCGGCCTGCCACCATCCGGACCTAGAGGCATAGGCCTCGCAAACCTTTCGGGGACGAACATGGCGTTGAAGATCAATGAGGAAAGGCTCCTGTCGCGGCTCGGCGCGGTGAGCCGGATCGGAAAATACAAGACCGGCATCCACCGGCCGACCTACAGCCCCGCCGACATGGAAGCGCGCAGATGGCTGGTCGAGCAGCTCGGGTCGTTCGGACACGAGGCCTTCATCGACGGCATCGGCAACGTGGTGGGGCTCGGCCCGTCAGCGCCGCGCCGCCTGCTCGCCGGTTCCCACATCGAATCGCAGAACCATGCCGGGCGGCTCGACGGCGTTCTCGGTGTCCTCTACGGCCTCGAACTGGCCCAGACGCTTGCCGAGACCTACGGAGCGGGCGGCCCTGCCGTCGACGTCATGGCCTTCGCCGACGAGGAAGGCCACTTCCATGACTATCTCGGAGTGCGCTCGGCGCTCGACGACATGACGGACGCGGAGCGGGCGGCGGTCGTCAACATCGACACGGGCGAACCGCTGCAGGCCGCCCTGGAAAAGGCCGGACTTGCCGGCCTGCCGCGATACAGGATCGATCCGTCGCGCTATGCCGGCTATATCGAGGCGCATATCGAGCAGGGCGACTATCTCGACTCCGGCGGCCTGCGCCTCGGCTACGTGCTCGGCATCGTCGGGGTCTGGCAGTACAACATCGTCTTTTCCGGGCAGCAGAACCACGCAGGCACCACGCGCATGGTCACCCGCAAGGATGCCGCCATGGCGCTGATGAAGTTCGGCGCGGAACTCGACCGCGTCATGGGCGAGGCGGCCGGGCCCCGTTCGGTCTGGACGCCGGGGCGCATCGTCACGATGCCGGGCGCGCCGAACGTGATCCCGGAGCGGGCCGAGATGCTGTTCCAGTTCCGCGACCTGGAAACGTCCAGGCTGGAAGCCATGGAGCGCGCGCTGCTGGAACTGGCCGGCCGGCACGATGCGCTCGGGCCGTGCTCGATCGTCGTGGAGAACATGTCCAAGGCGCCCCCGGTCCCCATGGCGCCGGCCATCGTCGACAGCTTCGAGCGCGCCGGCGAAAGGCTGGCGCCGGGCGCCGGGATGCGCATGCCGAGCGCCGCCGGCCACGACGCCCAATATGTCGCGCGGGTCATGCCCGCCGGCATGCTCTTCGTGCCCAGCATCGGCGGCATAAGCCATCATTGGTCCGAAGATACCCGCGACGAGGACATAGTGCTCGGCTTCAGGGTCTATGCCGAGGCCGCGGACGCTATCCTCGCAGGCTGATCGCCAACATCGACGACAGGACGACAAGACATGCAGAAAAGATTCGACCTCATCATCCGTGGCGGAACCGTGGTGACGACGGCCGGCGTCGGGAAATACGACATCGGCGTCAGCGACGGCCGCATCGTCGCCCTGGCCGAGCATCTGGGGGATGCCGAACGCGTGGTGGATGCGACCGGGCGGCTCGTGCTGCCGGGCGGCGTCGACACGCATTGCCACATAGAGGAGCCGCCGGAGGGCGGCTATACGATTTCCGGAACCTTCGAGACGGAAACGGCCTCCGCGCTCACCGGCGGCACGACCAGCATCGTGAGCTTCGCCGTCCAGGAGCCGGGGCGGTCGATGCGGTCGGTGGTCGAGGACTACCGGCGGCGGGCGAGCGCGTCGCGGATCGACTACGGTTTCCACATGATCGTGATGCGGGCCACGGACGAGCTTCTGGGCGAGCTGCCGTCGCTGATCGCCGAGGGCAACCGGTCCATCAAGGTCTTCACCACCTACGAGATGTTCCGGATCGGCGACGGCGACATCATCCGGCTGATGGAGGTGGCGCGGGACAACCGCGCGCTGATGTGCATCCATGCCGAGAACGACGAGGCCATCCGCTACGCGAGGGGGCTGCTGGAGCGCGACGGCAAGACGGCTGTGAAATACCATCCCGCCTCCAAGCCGATAGAATTCGAGGCGGAGGCGATACGCAGGCTGTCGACCTATGCCGAGATGGTCGGCGCGCCGGCGCATTTCTTCCATCTGTCCGGAGGGGCCGCGGCCGACGAAGTGCGTCGCGCCAACCAAAGAAACCCGATGATCTTCGGCGAAACCTGCGCCCAGTACCTGGTGTTCACCGCCGCGGATCTGGACCGGCCCGGCAGGGAGGGCGAGAAATTCGTCTTCAGCCCCGCGCCGCGCACGAAGCAGGACCAGGAGGAATTGTGGCGGCACATCCGCACCGGCACGATCAGCATCATTTCGTCCGATCATGCGCCGTTCCTTTCGGTCGGCGAGGACGGGAAGCCCATCCCGGGTCCCCGGCCGTTCACGGCGATGCCGAACGGGATACCCGGCATCGGGGCCCGGCTGCCGCTGATATTCTCGGAAGGGGTCGCGAAGGGGCGGATCAGCCTGGAGAAATTCGTCGCCATCACGGCCAGCAACCCCGCCCGCCTGTTCGGCCTGGCGCCCCGCAAGGGCAGCATAGCGATCGGCGCCGATGCGGACCTCGTCATATGGGATGCCGAAGAAGTGCGGGTCGTGCAAAATTCCGACTTCAATCATGCCAACGACTATAGCCCCTATGAAGGAATGACGGTTCAGGGCTGGCCGCAGATGACATTCGTGCGGGGCGAATTGGCGCTGCAGGACGGCAAGGTGCTCCTCCCGCGTGGCTCGGGTCGCCATATTCCCGCCGCGCCGTTCAGCATTCCCACGCTGTCTTAGGACATGATGCCGGAAAGCTGCATTACCGAAAACAAGAAGCTGGAGCGAAATGTCCGGTTCGGGGAAACGGCGTTTCGCTCCCGGTGACGGTGCCCGGATTGCCGGCTCGGGATGGTGCCGTCGAAATCAGCGTGACGTGCGGCCATGCTGGCTGGGCAGCGGAATAAGCAGGCCTTTGCTGCCTTCCGATGTCGTCACCGCGAAGCTCTCCTGCCCCCAGTCGCTGAAGAAGTCATGGGCGACTTTTATGAACTTCCGGACGAATGCCGGCTTTATGTGCCCATAAACGTCGACCACGACCACCTGCGGCGCGGGTATCTTCTCCAGCAGCGGGCGGCGGACGATTTCCGGAGGGTCGGCCGCGACCAGGGGCGAAGGCCGGAAGTTGAGAAGGGTGGGGCCGAATTTCAGAACGACGGCGCTGCGGACCGCCTCATAGGATCTGGACCGGAAACAGACCTTCGGACGCTCGGCGAGGATGTCGAACGCGGCCATCAGAAATTCCTCGGTGTGCGGCAGATCCAGCAGAACGAGGTCGCGCTGCGCGATTTCCTTGAGGCTGATTTCCTTTTTTCCGGCGAGCGGGTCGTCCGCATGGATCGCGACATGCCGGGGCACCTTGCAGAGGGGCGTCGCACTGCCAGGGTAATGAGGGCCGATGTCGTAGGCCATGACGACATCCACCGTGCCGTTGCTGAGCCAGTCGTAGAGTTCGGTGACGTCACCTTCCTTGAGCTCGATCTCGATCGGCCCGGTCGCGTCGACGAACTTTCGGACGAGCGCGCTCATGAAGAGCGAGCTGAACGGCCGGAAGCAGCCGATCCGGACACGCGCCGGCGTCGCGTAGGACAGCGGGCCGACACGCTGGACGAACTCGTCCTGGGCGTGCAGCAGGCTGCGCGCGGCGGTGATGAACCGTTCTCCGTGAGGCGTCACCCGTGTGCCCTTGGACGCCATCCGGAAGAAGATCATCGCGCCGAACTCGCTCTCGGCATGCGCAATCGCCGCGAGGATCGAGGACGTCGAAATCCTGTGGTGCTTCGCGGCCGCCTGAACGCTTCCCAGTTCAGCGACGGCGCACAGATAGGACAGATGGCGAAGCGACACGTTCATGTCGCCTGTTTTATTTTATGTAAGAAGGGTAGTAAATATTACACTTTTTGGACCGCCCCATGCTTGTTATCCAGATGCCATGGAACAAGGCATCGGTGCAGCGAGGGTGAACGGGCAGGGCAGGGGTGCCGGGAGCGCGGCACATCCGTCCGCCGATGCGTCGGAAGTCTGCCGCATGGGGGTCGCCGAACTCACCGCCGCATATCGCAGCGGTGCGCTGTCCCCGGTGGACGTGGTGCGCGAGGCTCTTGACAGGGCCGAAACCGTGAATGCCCGGTTCAATGCCTTCGTCAGCATCGATCGCGAAGGGGCGATGGCCGATGCCCGGGCTTCCGAGCAGCGCTGGCGTGCAGGCGCGCCCGCTTCCCGGATCGACGGCGTTCCGGCGACGGTCAAGGACATCGTGGCGGTCCGCGGCCAGCCCTTGCGTGCAGGGAGCAAGGCGACGGAGCCTCTTCCTCAGCCGACGGATTCTCCCGTCGTCGAACGCCTGCGCTCGGCCGGAACGCCGATCGTTGGACTGACCACCACGCCCGAATTCGGATTTCAGGCAGTCACGCAAAGCCCCTTGACCGGCATCACCTCGAACCCCTGGGACAGTCGCCTCACGCCGGGAGGGTCGAGCGGCGGTGCGGCGGTCGCCGCGGTGACCGGCGCCGGTGTGCTGCATGTGGGGACCGATGGCGGCGGCTCGATCCGCATTCCGGCGGCTTTCACCGGAACGGCGGGATTGAAGCCGAGCTACGGCCGTGTGCCGGCCTATCCGCCCAGTCCCTTCGGGACGCTCTCGCATCTGGGCCCGATGGCGCGCAACGTGTCGGACGCAAGAGAGATGATACGGGTGATGGCGGGGCGGGACGCCCGGGATTGGCACCAGCAGCCCGGCGACCTTCCATCCATCACGGACCGATCGTTTCGTTTCAAGGGCGCGCGGGTGGGCCTTTGGACGGCTCCCGCCTGCGGCGGCGTCGACCCGGAACTGGCCGCCGCCTGCGGCCGGGCCTATCGTCTGATCGAGGCGGCCGGCGCCGTGATCGAAGCGATAGCGCTGCCTTCCTTTCCGCTGCTCGAAATGTTCACGACGCATTGGTATGCGGGTGCCGCGGCGCGGCTGGCTGCCATAAAGCCGGAACGCCGCGAGGCCTGCGACCCCGAATTCCTCCTGATCGCCGGCGAAGGCGCCGCCCTGTCGGCGCAGGACTATTGCTCGATGGCCGCCATGCGCGCCGAGTTCGGGCGTCAGATGGAACTCCTGTTTTCGGCGTATGACGTCGTCGTGTCGCCGGCAACGCCGATCGCGGCGTTCCCGACGGGCACCCAGGCACCCGCGGATGCCGGCTATCGGCGCTGGACGGATTGGGCCGGCTTCAGTTTCCCGCTGAATCTGTCGCAGCAGCCCGCCTGTGTCGTGCCTTGCGGCATGATTTCCGGCAATCGCCCCGTCGCGCTGCAATTCGCGGCGCCGCGGGGCCGCGATCACGTGGCTTTGTCGGCTGCGGCCGCCTTCGAGGCCAAAGCCGGGGAACTTGAAAAATAACAATAGGTAATGGGAGCAACAGAAATGAAATCTCGTGAATTCGATGCATCTGGGACGCCCGAAACGCCTGCTCAAGTCCACCCTGTCATGACCGGAAGGATCGATCGCAGATTTTTTCTGCGCGCCGCATCCGTTCTCGGGCTCGGCGTCGTCTCGCAGCCGATCCTTTCGCAGGTTGCCGGCGACCTTGCGGCCGACGCCGGCTCCGCCGACAACATATTCGTCGTCGCCTCGGGCTCGCCCGCGATCACCCTTGATCCCGGAACGGTGTTCGACGGCCAGTCCATTCTCCTATGGCGCGGCGTCTATGAGAACCTCGTCACGTATCGCGACGATACGATCGAAATAGCGCCCGGGCTTGCGGAGAGCTTCACGGGTTCGGACGACGGCCTGACCTACACGTTCAAGCTGCGGCAGGGCGTGAAGTTTCATGACGGCGAGCCCTTCGACGCCGCCGCGGCGAAGTTCAATATCGAGCGCATCCGCGCCATGAAGGTCGGCCTCGGCTATGTGTTCGAGGATGCCGAGCTCGAAACGCCGGACGATCAGACGCTGGTGATCCGTCTCAAGACGCCGCAGGACGCCTTCCTTTCGAGCCTGGCGGGCATGTGGTCGCCCTATATGATCTCGCCCAAGGCAATTCGCGACAATACGGTGAACGACGATTGGGGCGCGGCGTGGCTGCGCTCGAACATGGTCGGAACCGGCGCCTATCGCCTGAAATCCTATCAGAAGGACCAGCAGGCGACCCTCGAACGTTTCGACGGCTACTGGGATACTTCGGGCGACGACCATTTCCAGGCTGTCGTCGTGCGGTACATCAGCGACCCCTCGACGCTGCAACTGGTGCTGGAGAGCAAGCAGGTCGATTCCGCGCTCTGGCTCCCGGACGATTCCCTGAACACGCTTCAGGGCTCGCCGGACATCAGGATGGACGAGTACCCGACGTTCTCGACGACCTTCTTCATGATGAACTGCGCCAAGGGACCGACGGCGGACAAGCGGATCCGGCAGGCGATCGCCTACGCCTTCGACTACGATTCCTGGATAAACAAGATCAATACGGGAAGGCTGGTCCAGGCGCGGGGGCCCGTGGCGCGTGGATTGCCGAGCTATTCCGACGACACGCCGCAATACAGCCGCGATGTCGACAAGGCCAAGGCGCTGCTGGCGGAGGCAGGTCACCCCGATGGCGGTTTCTCGCTCGATTACACCTACGAGACCGGCTACGCGTGGAAGCGCGAGTTCGCGTTGCTTCTGCAGGCCAATCTCAAGGAATTGGGCATCGACCTCAACATCACCGAGATCAGCCCTGCCGCATGGTTCGATCTGCTGCAGAACCCGGACAGCCAGCCGCATTGCTACGGGTTCATCTGGTTCGGATCCCTGATGGCACGCGCCTACGACGTCATGCAGTTGATGTTCGGCAGCAATGCGCAAGGAAAAAGCGGCCTCAACTGGGCCTATTACTCGAATCCGGAAATGGACTCCGTCCTCGCCGAGGCGGTCAAGGAGATTGATGCCGACAAGCGCATCGCTCTCTACCGGAAGGCGGAGAAAATGATCGTCGACGATTCTCCGGCGCTTTTCCTGAGCTACTCGAAATATCGCGTGCCTATCGTCAAGGAGGTGGAGGGATACATATCGAACCCCATGTATATCTACACCTATCCGTTCAACAGAATGAAATTCTCCACCTGACAGGTAGGAGTGCGGCGTGCTCTTTCTGATCGCAAAAAGGCTTCTGTTGATCGTCGTCGTCCTTGCTGGAATGAGCGTGATCACCTTTGGCCTGACGCGGATTATCCCTGGCGACCCGGCCCGGCTTCTTGCCGGGCCGGAGGCCAGGGCCGAGCAGGTCGAGGCGTTGCGCCGGCAATACGGCTTGGACAAGCCGGTGGTCACGCAATATGTCGACTACATGGGCGGGCTCTTCCACGGGGATTTCGGGCAGTCGCTCACCACGCGGCGGTCGGTTGCTCAGGACTTCGCGGAATTCGTGCCGGCGACCCTCGAACTGACGGTGGCCGCGCTTCTGCTGATCGTTTTCATCGGCATCCCGCTGGGATTCCTGTCGGCCCGGCGCCCCAACGGGATTCTTGACCATCTGTCCCGCATCCTGACCATCGCGGGCATGTCCATGCCCGTGTTCTGGCTCGGCGTTCTTTTCCAGATCGTGTTCTTCAAATGGCTGGGGGTCCTGCCGTCCGGAGGCAGGCTCGGGATCATCGAAAGCGCGCCGCCGCAGGTCACCGGATTGTATACGGTGGATTCCCTGCTGGCGGGCGATTTCGGCCTGTTCAAGTCGGCGGTCGTGCATCTGGTCCTGCCGGCCTTCACGCTGGCGCTGGCTTCGCTGGCGACCATCACGCGGGTCTCCCGCGCCACGGTGATCGGCGTGCTGCGAACCGACTATGTGCGCACCGCCTATGCCCGCGGTCTCTCGGAGCGGCAGGTGATGACACGGCATGTGCTGAAGAACGCGATGATCCCGACCGTCACGGTGCTCGGCATGCAGATCGGGATTCTTCTCGGCGGAAACCTGATCGTCGAGGCGGTGTTCAGTTGGCCCGGCATCGGTCTCTACGCGGTCAACGCCATCAAGAATCTCGATTTCGCGCCGATCATGGGCGTCATGCTGATCAGCGCCGTGGCCTATGTCACCGTCAATCTGATCGTCGATCTGGTCTATCTCCTGCTCAATCCGCGCATCACCTACGCGCGAGAACCCGCATGACAGTTCTCCCCGCCGATGCGGCAACCGCCTGGCAGCGACTTCGGTCGCGTCTCCATTCCGTGTCCAGCCGCTTTCCGATCGGCAGGAGCCGCACGGCCCAGGTCGGCCTGATCCTGTCCCTGTTTGTTGTCTTCGTTGCGGTCGCCAGCCCCCTGCTGGCTCCCTACGATCCGCTTGCGATCGACCCCGGGAGCCGGCTTCAGCCGCCGACGGCCGAGCATTGGTTCGGTACCGATCAGCAGGGCCGCGATGTGTTCAGCCGCACGATCGCCGGCAGCCGCATATCGATCGTGTCGGCGATGGTCATCGTCGCTCTGGCGGTAGCGATCGGAGTGACGGTCGGCATTGTCGCCGGCTATGCCGGCGGCTGGGTCGACGAGACGCTGATGCGCGTGGCCGACGTGTTCCTGGCCTTTCCTCCCCTGCTGCTCGCCATGGGCGTCGCCGCCGCTCTCGGGCCCAGCCTGAGCAATGCGATCCTTGCGACGTCGCTCGTCTGGTGGCCGTGGTACGCGCGCGTGGCGCGGGCCGAAGCCTTGCATATCAAGCACGAGGGCTTCGTGGACGCTGCCCGCACCGTGGGCGCCTCCAATGCGAGAATCCTGCTGAGCCACATCCTTCCGGTGGCGCGCACCTCCATCATCGTTCAGATCAGCCTGTCGCTGGGAGCAGCCATCGTCACCCTGGCGAGCCTGTCCTTCATCGGCCTCGGCGCGCAGCCGCCGACCCCGGAATGGGGAACGATGATTGCGGAGGGGCGCGCTTATCTCCTCAACCAGTGGTGGATCGTCACCGCTCCCGGGGTCGCGATCTTCGTCACCATCATGGCTTTCAACATTCTGGGCGATGGCGTTCAGGAAGTTCTTTCACCGCACGAGAAATAGCCGTGGCCGAACTTCTCCAGATAGACGATTTGGCGATCCGGTTTCGGTCGCGTGGCCGCGACGTCAATGTTCTGAACGGCGTTTCCTATTCCGTGGGGTGGCAGGAATCCGTCGGCCTGGTGGGCGAATCCGGCTCCGGCAAAAGCGTTACCAATCTCGCCGTGATGGGACTGCTGCCGACGGCGGTCATCGATCGGGGCGAAATGCGCTTCGACGGTCAGGACATACTGGCGATGGGGCCGGCGCGTCGGCAGCGCCTGCGCGGGCGCCAGATCGGCATGATCTTTCAGGATCCGATGAATTCGCTCAACCCGGTGCTCAGGATCGGCAGGCAGATCGAGGAAGGGATCATACTGCATTTCCACGTCTCGCGGTCGGAGGCACGGCGCAGGGCGGCGGACATACTGGCAAGGTGCGAGCTCTCCGACACGGATGTCCTTCTGAACAAATACCCGCACGAACTGAGCGGCGGAATGTTGCAGCGCGTGATGATCGCCGCCGCGCTGGCGCTCGAACCGAAGCTGCTGATCGCCGACGAGCCCACCACCGCGCTGGATGTGACGGTCCAGGCCCAGATGCTGGACCTGATGTCGTCGCGGGTTCGCGAGGCCGGCGCCTCGATGATCCTGATTTCGCATGATCTCGGCGTGGTTGCCTCCGTCACCGATCGGGTCAATGTGATGTATGCCGGGTCGATCGTCGAAAGCGGGCCGTCGACCGAAGTTTTCCTTCGTCCGAGGCATCCCTACACCGTCGGCTTGGTCCACTCCATTCCAAGCCTGTCCGAGGACCGGGGCGTGGTGCCGATCGACGGATCGGCGCCGGACCTGGCTGCGCTGCCGCCCGGCTGCCCCTTCGCGCCCCGCTGCCGGTGGCGGGTGCCGGTCTGCGATCGGGTCAAGCCGGCGATGGAGCCGATCGCCGGATCGGGCGCCGGCGCGCGCGCGATCGCCTGCCATAATCCGGCGAGCGACCGGGAAGCCGCAAGCGGCATGCCGGAGCCTCGCATGATGGCGGCAAGCGTCAATCAGGCAAATCGTATGGCGGGTTTGTGATGCAGCCCGCCGGAGAAGAGCATCCGATCCTCGATCTGCGCGACCTGCGCGTCACGTACCGGATTCGCAAGCCGGGGCGGTTCTGGATCCGGAAGGCGGAGCTTCATGCTGTTCAAGGCGTGTCGCTTTCGCTGCGGCGTGGCCGGTCCCTGGGCCTGGTCGGGGAATCCGGATCGGGGAAGAGCACGATCGCCCGCGCCGTGATGGGCCTGACGCCGGTGCGGTCCGGTCGATTGCTGCTGGACGGAACGGACATTACGGCACGCGAGGGCGCGGCGCGCTCCGCCAGCCGGCATCGCCTTCAGATGGTCTTCCAGAACCCCTATTCGAGCCTCAATCCGATGATGACGGTTCACGACATCGTCGCCGAGCCGCTGCGGATCTTCGCCCCCGGGGACAAGGGCAGCCATGCGAGACGGGTGCAGGAAATGCTGGACGCGGTGCACCTGCCGCGCGACGCCGCGCAGCGGTTTCCGCACCAGTTCAGCGGCGGGCAGCGGCAGCGCATCGCCATAGCGCGGGCGCTCGTGCTGCGTCCGGAAGTGATCATCGCGGACGAGCCGACCAGCGCCCTCGACGTCTCGATCCAGGCGCAGATCATGAATCTCCTCACCGAGATCCGGAAGGAGCGGAAGCTCTCCTATCTGGTCATCAGCCACGACCTCGCGGCGATCCGTTACCTTTGCGACGATGTGGCCGTCATGTATCTGGGCGGGATCGTCGAGCAGGGTCCGACGCGCGACGTCTTCTCGGCGCCACGGCATCCCTATACCAAAGCCCTTCTTTCGTCCGTTCGCACCATCCAGGAGGTGACGGACAAAGGCCGGCCCGACCGGCGCATTCTCCTGAAGGGCGATCTGCCGAGCCCGCTGTCTCCTCCCTCGGGTTGCCGTTTCCACACCCGCTGCTGGTGGCGGCGCGAAATCGGAAACCCGCAGCGCTGCGTGGACGAGGCGCCTCTTCTCCGGTCGGACGGTGCTGGAGCCGTGGCCTGCCACTTCAGCGACGGCTCTGCGCCTCACGCGAACCCACCTCCGGCAGCAGCCGAAGCGCAAGGACGAGCGTCGTGATAGGGGACGTCATCATCACCGGCTGTGCGGGCCTTGTCGGCCATGCCGTGCGTCTGCGCCTCGAAAGGGAGGGCGTCTCGTGCATGGCGGTGGATCTGGTCCCGGCCGAGGTCGAGGGCCGGCCGGTCCTCGGCTGCGATCTTGTGGACATGCCACGGCTGCGCGAACTGACCGCCGGGCGATCCGTCGCCGCCATCGTGCACTGCGGCGCGCTGTCCGGTCCGGCGGTCGGCCGGAATTCACCCCTGCAACAGGTGTCGGTCAACATCGTCGGCACGGCGAACATGCTGGAATTGGGCCGGGAGCTGGGAATTTCGCGCTTCGTCTACGTCTCGTCCGTCAGCGCGTATGGCGACTGCCATGGCGAGGACCTGGACGAACGGACGCCGTTGCGCCCCACCAATGTCTATGGCGCGACCAAAGCCGCCTCGGAAATGCTGGTGATAGCCTATGCGGCGGATTTCCGCATCCCGGCCGTCAGCCTGCGTCTGTCGATGGTCTACGGTCCGCGCCGCGAGACCGCCTGCTGCCTGCGCGACATGCTGATGAGCGGGCTGACCGGATCGCCGATGCGGCTTGAATGGGGCCACGACCTGCGGCGCCAGCCGATCCATATCGACGATGCCGCCGCGGCCGTCGTCGGGGCGCTCAAGGCCCCCGGCTTCCGGCAGGGCGCGTACAACATCACCGGCGGCGTGGCGGTTACGTTCGGCGAGGCGGCAGAGATCGTGCGGGACCTCCTGCTGCGTGCCGACATCCTGTTGGGCACGGGCATGGTGGAGGGGGACAATATCCAGGGGTCGCATTCCATCGCGGCAGCCGCGCGCGATCTCGGCTACCGGCCGCAGGTAGATTTGCGCCGGGGCCTCGCCGGCTATGCCGACTGGCTGCGCGACAGACCCGGGCCGGAGCAGGGTGGGGCGGGCGCATGACGAAGGCCCCGCCTTTTCCGGACGGCTTCTCCATGGAGGGGCGCTGCGCGCTGGTGACAGGCGGCAGCAGCGGCATCGGGGCTGCCATCGCGGAGCTTTTTGCGCGGCACGGCGCCTCCGTTGTCGTCTGCCACCACCGCGACGGCGAGCGCGCCCGGGCGCTTTGCAGCCGCCTCGAAGGATCGGGCGCGGGGATTTGGCAATTCGACTGCGACGTGTCGGATGGCGATCGGGTCGCCTCGCTGGCGAGTTTCGCGGAACGCACCGCGGGCCGGGTGGATATCGTCGTGAACTCAGCCGGCATCGGCGGTGCTCTCGTTCATTTCGAGGAGATGCAGCCGGCGGTCTGGGACAGGATGCTCGATGTCCACCTTCGCGGCACGATGCTGGTGACGCGTGCTTTCTTCGCGCCGATGATGGCGCGCCGATGGGGACGGGTGGTCAACATATCGTCCCAGCTCGCCCGAAAGGGAGCGGTCGGCCACACGCACTACTGCGCCGCAAAGGCCGGTGTCGAGGGGTTCACCCGGGCGCTCGCCCACGAGGGCGCGCCGCATGGCGTCCTGGTGAACGCCATCGCTCCCGGTCCCGTGGAAACCCCCTTGCTGCTGAGCCTGCCCGAGGAGTGGCGGCAGAACAAGCGCAGGGAACTGCCGCTCGGCCGACTGGGCGGCGCCGGCGAAATCGCGCCGACCGCATTGCTCCTCGCCTCTGCCGCCGGAGGCTTCTACGTCGGCCAGGTGCTCTCGCCGAACGGCGGGGATGTGATGCCTTGAGGCCAGCCGGGAGAACCATGCGACTTTTGGGCAAGACAGCTATCGTGACGGGCGCGTCCTCTGGCATCGGGCGCGGCATCGCGCTGCGCTTCGCGAGCGAGGGCGCCGCGGTGATCGTCGCCGACATTCACGATGCGCCCCGCGAGGGCGGCGAGCCGACCCAGCGCGAAATCGAGAGCGCCGGCGGAACGGCCATCGCGATTCCCTGCAACGTGGCCGTCTGGGCCGACGTCGACCGGCTGGTGTCGACCGCCGTGGCGCGGTTCGGCCGCCTCGACATCATGGTCAACAACGCCGCGGTCGTCGGCCATCGGAAGCTCTGCGACACGTCCGAACAGGAATGGGATGCGATATTCGACATCAACGCAAAGGGCGTCTTCATGTGCTGCAAGCGCGCCGTCCAGCAGATGCTCATGCAGACGCCGGTTGGCGATGCGCGGGGCCGGATCATCAACATCGGCTCCCAGCACGGCATCGTCGCCGCGCCTGGCAAGTTCGCGTACGGAGCCAGCAAGGCGGCGGCGCTCTATATCGCGCGGCAGATCGCGGTGGACTACGCGAAGGAGGGCATCATCTGCAATGCCGTCGCGCCCGGCCGCATCCTGACGACCGGCCTGCCCGGCGAGACCGACAACGACCCTCACGACTATTCGGTGATGCGAACGCCCATGCCGCGGCTTGGCCGGCCGGCGGACGTGGCGGCGGCGGCGCTCTATCTGGCCAGCGACGAGGCGGGGTTCGTCACCGGACACACATTGATGGTCGATGGCGGCTGGATGGCATTCTGAGCGGGCGACACAGGAAATTTCACGATGACTACGGACATCCGCGACTATGTTGGATACGGACGGTTCCCGCCCCACCCCTGTTGGCCGGGCGATGCGCGCATCGCGCTCAATTTCGTGCTGAACTACGAAGAGGGTTCGGAAAACGCCATTCCGGACGGGGATTCGTGGTCGGATTCGGCGCTGACCGAGATTGCCGTCTCGCCGGTGCCGCGCGGCGAGCGCGACCTCGCGGCGGAATCGATGTTCCGGTACGGCAGCCGGGTAGGGTGCTGGCGTGTCATGCGCCTCTTCGCCGAGCGCGGCCTGCCGATGACGATATTCGCCTGCGCCCAGGCGCTGGAGCGCAATCCCGAAGCCGCCAGCTTCATCGCCGCCTCGCAGCACGATGTCTGCTGCCATGGCTGGCGCTGGATCGAGCACTACAAGCTCGACGAGGAGGAGGAGCGCCGGCACATACAGCGCGCCGTCGCCAGCCTGACCAGGACGGTGGGCGCGCGGCCGCTCGGCTGGTACTGCCGCTACGGGCCCAGTAAGAATACCCGCCGGCTGGTGGTGGAGGAAGGCGGCTTTCTTTACGACAGCGACGCCTATGACGACGAACTGCCTTACCTCGTGTCGGTGGCCGGTCGTGAGCATCTCGTGGTGCCGTATTCGCTGACCCACAATGACGGCAAGTTCGCCGACGGGACATTCGCCACCGCCGACGACTTCTTCAGCTTTCTGCGCGACGGGTTCGACCTGCTCTATCTGGAGGGCGCCGACCGGCCGCGCATGATGTCGGTCGGGCTGCATGCCAGGCTGATCGGCCATCCCGCCCGGGCCATGGGGCTCATCCGGTTTCTGGACCACGTGCAGCGTCATGACCGCGTCTGGATCTGCCGCCGCGCGGATATCGCGCGACATTGGCTGGCGACACGGCCCGGACTTTGACGGCCTCCGCAGGAGAGTTTGCAGAAACCTCCCGTTCTTCACGGAAAACTGGAAATCTTGAGCATGAACAGACTGGAACCACATGTCCGCGCCTCCATCCTTGCCGAGGTCGACAAGGCCTTCGACAGGCAGGTGGCGTTCCTCTCGTCGCTGGTCGGATGCAAATCCCTGAGGGGGCTCGAGCGTGGCGTGCAGGAACTCGTGGAGACCGCGCTGCGCGAGCGCGGTTTCGATGTCAGGCGTATCGGCATCGACCGGGCGCTCGTCGGCAAGCACCCGGCGTTCTCGCCGGCCACCATCGATTACGACGAGACCTGGAACGTCGTCGGAATCAAGGAGCCGGAAGTCGCCGGCGGCCGCTCCATCGCGCTGAACGGACATGTCGACGTCGTGCCGGCGGGGGACGCGAAACGATGGTCGCTCGATCCCTTCGGCGGCGTCCGGACGGGGGACTGGCTTTATGGGCGCGGTGCCGGCGACATGAAGGCCGGTCTCTCCGCTCTCATCTTCGCCCTGGACGCCATCGAGGCGGCGAAGCTGTCGCTGACCGGCCCCGTCCAGATTCAATCGGTGGTCGAGGAGGAGGTCACCGGCAACGGCACGGCCGCGCTGCTGCATGCCGGCTATGTCGCCGACGCGGTCCTTATCCCGGAGCCTACGGATGAAATGCTCGTGCGCGCGAATTCGGGGGTCATCAAATTCCGGATCACCGTCACCGGCGTTCCGGCGCATCCGCGGGAAATCGGCGTTGGCGTCAGCGCCGTCGATGCGGTCTTCCGGCTGATATCCCATCTGCGCGGTCTGGAGGCCCGCTGGAACGAGGAAAAGGGCGATCATCCCGGCTTCCCGGAGGTGGCGAACCCTGCGGCCCTGACCATCGGCACCATCGCCGGCGGCGAGTGGCCCGCTTCGCTTCCCAGCTCGTGCAGCTTCGCCGGCAGGATCGGCTTCTATCCCGGCGACGATCCGCATGAGCGCGTCCGCGAGTTCGAGCGCTTCGTCGCCGAGGCGGCGGAACAGGACGAGGTCTTGAGGAATTGCCCGGCCCCGCTCGTCGAATGGGTCGGCGTCATCCAGGCGGGCTATGCGCTGGAGCCGGGCACGGAGGCCGAGGCGTCGCTGGCTCGCGCGCACGAGGCCGCCCGCTCCGCCGGCTCCCCGCTGGAGTCCGCGATCATGGCCTGCTATCTCGACTCGGCCATCTTCGCCGTCCACGGCGGCATCCCCTCGCTGGTCTACGGGCCGGCAGCCGAGAACATCCACGCGATCGACGAGCGCGTAAGCCTTCCCTCCCTGCTCCGCGTCACGAAAACCATCGCGTTGTTCGTGGCGGAGTGGTGCGGCACCAGAAGCGTTTCCGACAAATGAACCGGTCGAGCCCCCCGATTTCAGTGCCCCCGATTGTCCCGGCCTATCCGCCGGCATTGCAGGAAGAAACCAGATGAATGCGCAGCGTTACCGATACGAAGACCTTTTGGATTTTTCCGTCCGGCTGCTGGAACGCGCCGGGCTTCCCGCCGAGCGGGCCAGGGTCGTGGGCTCGCTTTTCGTCGAGGCCGACCTGCTCGGCTATTCCACGCACGGGATGCAGCGGCTGCCGACGAATGTCGAATGGCTGCTGAAAGGGGAGACCAGAAAGGATGGCGATCACCGCGTGGTGGCCTTCACCCCGACCTGCGGGTGCGCCGCGCCCAGCATGTCGCCTGTCTGGCCGCGTATCTGGAGCGGGCGACGCAGCGGCGTATGATGGTCACCATCACCGTAAGTACGCCCACCGAGACGGCCGTCGTGCCGCATGGCGGAGTGAGCCGCATCTTCTCCTGCAACCCGGTCGCGACCGGCATTCCGACGAATGCCGACCCGATCCTGATCGACACCACTGCGGCCATGTCGGCCCTTGGTCCACTGTTCCGGGCCAATCGCCTCGGACGAAAGCTGCCGCTCCCCATGATCGTGTCGCCGGACGGACAATTGAGCGACGATCCGTCGGAGTTCGTCGACAGAGGAGGTGGGATCCTTCCCGTGGGCGGCCTGGAGCAGGGCTACAAGGGATACGGCATGGTCTTGTTCACCGAGGCGATATCCGGCGCCCTCGGCGGCTTCGGCCGGTCCGGGCAGAGTGGCGACAGCGAAGCGAACGGCGTTTTCGTGCAGGCGATCGATCCGGCGCATTTCGCCGGCCGCGAAACGTTCGAGCACGAGATGGGTTGGCTCGCCGATCAGTGCAGGGCCAGCGCCGTGGCGCCCGGGCACGATGCCGTCCGGGTGCCGGGAGACCGCGCGCTGGCCCGCAAACGCGATCAGCTTCGCGATGGCGTGGAACTGATCGGCCCCATCGTCGACGACATTCTGCCCTGGGCCGCCCGGCTCGGCTGTCCGTTTCCCCCGCCCATCGATCCCGACCGCACGGTTTCTGCCTGAGATGCGGCGGCCAACCCGACATTCCGGAAGGAAGGAACGATGCCAAGGATAAATGGCGAGCGGCTCATTCGAAGGCTGCGGAAATTCGCGACGTTCGGCGCTTACAAGACGGGCGTCCATCGCCCCACCTATTCGCCGCAGGATATGGAAAGCCGGCGATGGCTGGCTGCTGAGTACGAGAGCGTCGGCCTCGCGGCGCATATCGACGGCGTGGGCAATGTCTTCGGCCGCTCGCCCAGGCCGGGGCCGGCCATGCTGATCGGTTCGCACTCGGAATCGCAGAACCATGCCGGCTGGCTGGACGGCGCGATGGGCGTGATCTACGGGCTGGAGATCGCCCACGCCTTCAGCGAAAGCGAGGCGTGCCGGAACATGGCCATCGACCCCGTGGCATGGTCGGACGAAGAGTCGCATTTCGTGCCTTTCCTCGGCAGCCGTTCCTTTGTCGGCGATCTGGGGCAGGCGGAAATCGACGCCGCGCGCAGCCGCAGCACCGGCCAGCCGTTGAGGGAGGCGCTGAAGGAGGCGGGGCTCGACAAGCTCGCCTGCGAGACCATCCGGCCGGAACGCTATGCAGGCTATCTGGAAGCGCATATCGAGCAGGGCGATTCGCTGGAGGCCACGGGCAAGCGGCTTGGGGTCGTCACCTCGATCGTCGCCATCTGGCAGTACCGCATCGTCATCGAGGGCGTTCAGAATCATGCCGGCACCACGCGGATGGCCATCCGCAGGGACGCGGGGATGGCGGCGGTCCGCCTGGCCGGCCTGATCGACGGGAGTTTTCCGAAGGCCGCCGGCCCGCGTTCCGTCTGGACCATGGGGCGCCTCGATCTCGAGCCCGGCGCGCCGAGCATCATTCCCGGCAGGGCGACGATGCTCTTCCAGTTCCGCGACGACGAGGAGGCGACCCTCCTGCGGCTGGAGGAGACGCTGCACGGCCTGGTGCGGGAAGCATCGCAGATGACGGGCTGCGAGATGACGATCGAGCGGATCACGGCCGGCCAACCGCTCCATATGGATGCCTCTTTCCAGGAGGCCCTGCTTGCCGCGGCACGCGGGCACTGTCCGGACGGCTATGTGCGGATGCCGAGCGGCGCCAGTCATGATGCGCAGATCCTGGGTCGGGCGATCCCGGCAGGAATGCTTTTCGTCCCGTCCATCGGCGGCATCAGCCATCACTGGACGGAGGATACGGCCGAGGCGGACCTGATCCTGGGCTGCCAGGTTCTGGCGGATGCCGCGGAACGCATTCTGGCAGGTCGATAGCCCCGTCTCTGCGGGCGGCACGACACGAAAGGGACGGATTGAGCATGCTTGACCTTGTGATCAGAAACGGGCTGGTGGTGAATGCCGGCGGCACCCAGAGAGCGGACATCGGCGTCGCGGGCGAAACGATCGTGCAGCTGGGCCGCGACATCGCCGGCGCGACCCGCGAGATCGACGCGGCCGGCCTCTATGTGATGCCCGGCGGCGTCGACGTTCATACGCATCTGGATCTCGATCTTCCGGGTTTTCAGACCGCCGAGGACTTTCGCAGCGGCACGGTCGCGGCGGCCTGCGGCGGCACCACCACCATCGTCGACTTCTGCCAGCAGCGGCACGGCCAGTCCCTGCGCGAGGCGCTCGATATCTGGCAGGCCAAGGCGGCCGGCAAGGCCGTGACCGACTACGGCTTCCACATCGTCGTCACGGACATGAACGCGGATGTCGAAAAGGAGCTGGCAGGGCTTCCTGCTCAGGGCGTTACGAGCTTCAAGCTGTTCATGGCCTACAAGGACGCGCAGATGGTCGACGACCGCACCATGCTGCGCACCTTCGACGTGGCCCGCAGGGAAGGCGCCCTGGTGATGGTGCATGCCGAGAACGGCGATGCCGCCGACTATCTGATCGAGAAAGCCGTGGCGGCCGGCAACCTCTCGACGTTCAACCACGCCTTGACGCGGCCTCCCCGCGTGGAAAGCGAGGCGACGGGGCGGGCCATCGCGCTGGCGGAGATGGCGGGCGCGCCGGTCTATATCGTGCACCTGACCTGCGGAGACGCGCTCGACGCCGTGATCGCGGGGCGCCGGCGCAATGTCGACGTGATCGCGGAGACCTGCACGCACTATCTTTTCGGGACGCAGGACGATCTGGCGCGTCCGGATTTCGAGGGCGCGAAATGGGTCCTGACCCCGCCGCTTCGCACCCGCAAGGACCAGGAGCTCCTTTGGCAGTCGCTCGGCAACGGCACCCTAAGCGTGGTGTCCTCCGACGATGCGAGCTGGCCTTTCGAGGGGCAGAAGCGGCAGGCGGACTTCACCAGGATCCCCAACGGCGCGCCGGGAATCGAGGAACGGATGATCATGACCTATCAGGGGGTCAATCGGGGCCATTTCAACGTCAATCGCTTCGTGGAGATCGTTTCCACCAATCCCGCGTGCCTTTTCGGCCTGGCGCCGAAGAAGGGCGCGGTCGCGGTGGGGGCGGATGCCGACATCGTCCTGTGGGACCCCGAGGCCGAGACGGTCATCACCCAGTCGAAGCTGAACCACGCCGTCGACTTCACGCTTTTCGAGGGCCAGAAGGTCAAGGGCCTGCCGCGCTGCGTCGTCCGGCGCGGCGAGGTCATCGTCGAGAACGGCAGGTTCTGCGGCGCGACCGGCGGCGGCCGGTTCATCAGGAGGAGCCGCTATCGCCGCTGAGCTACCCGAGGCCGGGCGCCGTCACTCCGCGATCGGAAAGGCGAAGCTCGCCTTGACGCGATCCATCACGACCATGGTCTTGAAACCCTTGATGTCGGGGTTTTCATAGAAGAACCGGCGCGTGAACTGCTCGTAGCTTTCCATGTCCCTTGCGGTGACGATCAGGATGAAGTCCGCGTCGCCGGTCACATAATATCCCATCATCACGTCACGGCTGGACCGGATCGACGACTTGAAGCGATCGACGATGTCCGCGCGCTCCCGCTCCAGCGAGACGAGCACGATCATCGTCACCGACCGGCCGGCCGCCTTCGGGGAAACGATGGCGACGTCGGCCTCGATGACGCCTTCCTCCCTCAGGCGCTTCAGCCTGCGCTGGCAGGCGGTCGCAGACATGTGCACGATCTGCGCCAGCTCTTCCGAAGTCAGCCGATTGTTTCGCTGAACGGCCTCGAGCAAGGCGACATCTGCGCGGTCGAGCTTCATTTCCGCATAAATCCTGCGTTGAGATGAGAAATTCAGCAGGGTTATGGCTATATCCGGGCTGGTTCGCAGTCAATCGGCATTCCGCCCGGCTAACATGACGCCGGGTCCTACATTGTCTTGGCGGGTATGCTTCATGCAGGGGATTGCGCTTTCGGCGCTGGAGAAACTTCGTCGGCCGGAGCTGTTCGAGCGCAGGGCGTATCTGAACGGCTCCTGGATCGAGCGCAGCGAGACGCTGCCGGTGATCGACCCTGCGACCGGCGAAAGGCTTGCGGACGTCGCCGCCTGTACCGTGGATGACGTGGACGCCTGCGTTCGCGCGGCCCGCGAAGCCTTTCTCGAATGGCGCCACGTCCTGCCCGCCAGGCGGGGGGCGATCCTGCGCGCATGGGCGGCAGGCATGCGCGCCTCGGCGGAGGATCTCGCCGTCATCATGACGGCGGAACAGGGAAAGCCGCTGGCGGAAGCGAAGGGCGAGATCGCCTATGCCGCGAACTTTCTCGACTGGTTCGCCGCAGAAGGCGAGCGGGCCTATGGCGAGACGATTCCCAGCCACATTTCCGCAAGCCGGCTGTCGGTGCAGATGCAGCCGGTCGGTGTCACCGCCGCGATCACGCCGTGGAATTTCCCCTCGGCGATGATTGCCAGGAAGGCCGGCGCCGCGCTGGCGGCCGGCTGCGCCATGATCGTGAAGCCGGCGCCCGAGACGCCGCTTTCCGCGCTCGCCCTGGCGCGGCTGGCGCTGGAGGCAGGCGTTCCGGGAGGCGTGTTCCAGGTGGTTACGGGGGAGCCCGTCACGCTGGCGCGGCGCCTTCTCGACCTGCCGGAGGTGCGCGCCTTCTCCTTCACCGGGTCGACGGAAGTCGGGCGTGCCCTGCTGGAGCGCTCGGCCAGAACCGTCAAGAAGGCGTCGCTGGAACTCGGGGGGCACGCGCCCTTCGTCGTCTTCGACGACGTGCAGCTGGATGCCGCCGTCGCCGGCTGCATGGATGCGAAATTCGCCACGTCCGGGCAGGACTGCCTGGCCGCGAACAGGATCTATGTGCAGCGCGGCGTCTACGAGCGCTTCGTCGACGCCTTCGCGCTGGCCACGCGGCATCTCCAGGTGGGTCACGGCCTGGAAAGCGGAACCGACATCGGGCCGATGACGCGTCCGTCGGTGGCCGAAAAATGCCGCCTCCAGGTCGCGCAGGCGCTGGCCGCCGGGGCGCGGCTGGCCGCCGGAGGCCAGGACAGCCCGCTCGGCGGCAATTTCGTCGTGCCGACGGTCCTGGCGGATGTCACCGACGACATGCTGATCGCGCGGGAGGAAACCTTCGGACCCGTTGCCGCGATCCTGCCGTTCGACGGCGAGGACGAGGTGATCGAACGCGCCAACGATACGGAGATGGGCCTTGCCGCCTATGTCTACACCAGGGACCTGGCGAGGACGATGCGTCTTTCCGACAGGCTGGAATACGGCATGATCGCCGTCAACACGCCCAGGTTCACCGGCGCCCCCATTCCCTTCGGAGGCTGGAAGCAATCGGGCCTCGGGCGTGAGGGGTCGCGTCACGGCCTCAACGAATATCTGGAACCGAAATACATTTGCCTCGGCAATCTGGCGGCTTGAAAGGACCTGCAATGACAATCGACATCGAACAGATCAACGCGCTCGACAGGAGGAGCGTCCTCCATCCGTTCACGCAGCTGAAGGATTTCGCCACCGGCAAGGCCGGCGATCCGACGATCGTCGAGACGGGCAAGGGCATCCGCATCCAGGATGCGCACGGCAACCAGCTTATCGACGGATTCGCCGGGCTCTATTGCGTCAATATCGGCTATGGCCGCACGGAGGTGGCGGAGGCGATCTCGCGCCAGGCGCACCGGCTTGCCTACTATCATTCCTACGCCGCGCACACCACGGACGAGCTGGCGATTCTGTCGGACCGCCTTGTGCGGATGGCGCCGGGCAGGATGAGCAAGGTATTTTACGGAATGTCCGGCTCGGACGCCAACGAGACGCAGGCTAAGCTGGTCTGGTACTACAACACGCTGCGCGGCAAGCCGAACAAGAAGATCATCATCTCCCGCGAGCGCGGCTATCACGGCTGCACCGTCATGGCCGGATCGATGACGGGCATGAGCTTTTATCACGACCATATGGGCCTGCCGCTGCCGCATGTGGTCCATACCGGCGTTCCGCATCACTACTGGGGCGCGGAGGCCGGGGAAACCGAGCTCGAGTTCTCCGCACGCCGGGCGGCAGAACTGGACCAGCTCATCGAACGCCTGGGGCCGGACAATGTCGGCGCCTTCATCGGCGAGCCGGTGCTGGGCACCGGCGGCATCACGCCGCCGCCCGAGGGCTACTGGCAGGCCATCCAGCCGGTATTGAAGAAGCACGATCTCCTGCTGATCGCCGACGAGGTGATCACGGGCTTCGGCCGCACGGGATCGATGTTCGGCTCGCAGCACTATGGCATGGAGCCGGATCTGATCTCCATCGCGAAGGGCCTGACCTCTGCCTACTTCCCGCTTTCGGCCGCGATCGTCGGCGAGAAGGTCTACAAGGTCATGGAAGACGCCGCCGACCGCATCGGCTCCTTTTCGCACGGCTACACCTATTCCGGCCATCCGATCGGCGCAGCGGCCGCGAACGCCGTGCTCGACATCGTCGAAAGGGAGGATCTGCCGGGCAACGCGCGGGAGGTGGGCGCCTATTTCCAGGGGCAGCTCAAGGCGCGATTCGCACAATTGCCGATCGTCGGCGAGGTCCGCGGGGTCGGCCTGATGGGGGCCGTCGAATTCGTGGGCGAGCGGGAGAGCAAGAAGCGCTTCGACGCTGCCCTCAAGGTGGGTGCGCGCGTTTCCAAGGCCGCCCGCGAGCGCGGCCTCATCGCGCGCGCCATGCCGCATGGCGACATTCTGGGCTTCTCCCCGCCGCTGGTCACGACGCGCGGGGAGGTCGACGAGATCGTCTCCATCGCCGAAGCCGCGGTTCGCGCCGTGATGGACGAATTGGCGCGCGACAAGGTCATCTGAAGCCTGGCGGCCACGCCTTGACCATAAGGATGCGGGGGGCTTGCCCCCCGCATCGCCGGAAACGGCCGCGCCGGACGCCGCCCGGAAGGCGGAACGCGCCGCGGCCAGCCATTCATGGGGAGAAATTTTCGTGCCGAACCTGACATATGACGGCCTGCTCCGGCAGCAGGGGTTCATCGACGGGCGTTGGACCGGAGCGGCCACGGGCAGGACCGTCGAGGTGGTGAACCCGGCGACCCAGGCGGTGATCGGCACGGTGCCCGACATGGGCGGCGATGAGACGCGCGCCGCCATCGTGGCGGCGAATGCCGCATTCGGTTCCTGGAAGAAGAAGACCCATGCCGAGCGTGCCGCGCTGCTGGAGGCATGGCACGGCCTGATGATCGAGAATCTTGAGGGTCTGGCGCAAATCCTGACGCTGGAGCAGGGCAAGCCGCTGGACGAGGCGCGGGGCGAAATCCGCTACGGCGCCTCCTTCGTGAAATGGTTCGCAGAGGAGGCCCGCCGTGTCGGCGGCCACACCATTCCCTCTCCCACACCCGATCGCCGCATCGTCGTCCTCAAGGAACCGGTCGGCGTCTGCGGCATCATTACGCCCTGGAACTTCCCCAACGCCATGATTACCCGCAAGGTCGCCCCCGCGCTTGCCGCGGGATGCACGGTGGTCGTCAAGCCCTCGGAATTCACGCCCTATTCGGCGATAGCCCTTGCGGTCCTGGCCGAGCGCGCCGGCATTCCCCGGGGCGTCGTCAACATCGTCACCGGCATGCCGCCCGAAATCGGCAACGAGCTCACGGCGAACGAAACGGTGCGCAAGATCTCCTTCACGGGGTCGACCCGGGTCGGCTCCCTGCTGATGCGCGGCGCGGCCGACAGCGTGAAACGGCTTTCGCTCGAACTGGGCGGCAACGCCCCGTTCATCGTCTTCGACGACGCCGACATCGACAAGGCCGTCGAGGGCGCGATCGCCTCCAAGTTCCGCAACGGCGGCCAGACCTGCGTGTGCGCGAACCGCATCCTCGTGCAGGCCGGCGTCTACGACGCCTTCGCCCGGGCGCTGAGCGCGCGCGTCGACGCCATGAAGGTGGGGCCGGGGAGCGAGGCGGGCGTGGCCATCGGCCCGATGATCAACGAGGCCGCCATCGCCAAGATCGACCGCCACGTCGAGGATGCGCTCGCCAGGGGCGCGAAGATCGCGACCAGACCGCGCGACCTGCCCGACGGACCTCAATACACCGCCCCCATCGTGCTGACGGGCGCCACGACCGACATGCAACTCGCCCGCGAGGAGACGTTCGGGCCGGTCGCCCCGCTCTTTCGTTTCGAGACGGAAGAGGAGGCCGTCGCCATCGCCAACGACACGCCCTACGGGCTCGCCGCCTATTTCTACACCGAGAGCCTCAAGCGTGCCTGGCGGGTGGGGGAGGCGCTGGAATTCGGCATGGTCGGCCTGAACACGGGCATGGTCTCGACCGAGGTGGCTCCGTTCGGAGGGGTCAAGCAATCGGGCATCGGCCGCGAGGGCGCACAGGCCGGCATCGAGGAATATCTCGAGATGAAGACGTTCCATATCGGCGGGCTCGCCTGAGCCCGCGCGATCGACGGCATGAGGGCACGGTGGCGGAGAGCATCGAGACGGATATCCTGATTGTCGGCGCGGGCATTGCCGGCGTTGGCCTGGCCGCGGAGCTGGCGCCGTTCTACGACGTATTGGTCATCGAGCAGGAAAGCACTGCTGCCTATCATTCCACGGGACGATCGGTCGCCATCTTCATCCGCAACTATGGCAACGACGTCATCCGCGCCCTGAACCGGGCAAGCCTTCCGCTCTTCGACAAGCCCGATCCGATGCTTTTCCCGCATCCGCTGCTGTCCCCGCGGGGGCAGCTTTTCGTGGCCGACGAGAACGGGGTGGCGCAGCACCGTGCACTTCTCGACGAGGCGGACGGCCTTCGCTCAATCTCGGTGGACGAGGCGCTGGCCCTGATGCCCGCGCTGCGTCCGGAACGGATCGCCGCGGCGGCCTACGAGCATGACGCGCAG
Source organism: Hyphomicrobiales bacterium (assembly GCA_017305925.1). Lineage (GTDB taxonomy): Bacteria > Pseudomonadota > Alphaproteobacteria > Rhizobiales > Rhizobiaceae > Arvimicrobium. The sequence goes on from JAFKJW010000184.1 coordinate 47,362, forward strand.
GACATCGATGTCGGCGCCCTGCACCAGGGCTGGCTGCGCAAGGCCCGCGCGTCCGGAGCGCGGGTGATGACCGACGCAGCGCTGTGGGGCGCCGAGCGTGTCCGCGGCCGCTGGTGCGTAAAGACGCGGCAGGGCCGGATCGTCGCGGGCACGATCGTCAATGCGGCGGGTGCCTGGGCCGACGCTGTCGCCCGGGCATGCGCGGTCGCTCCTCTCGGCATCCAGCCGATGCGCCGCTCGGTCGCCGTCCTTCCCGCTCCCGCCGGGCACGACATCCGCGCATGGCCGGCCACCGACGATTCGGCGGAAGGCTGGTACTGCAAGCCCGACGGCGGCAAGCTCTTCGTCTCGCCCGCCGAGGAGATTCCGGTCGAGGCGCATGACGCCTATGTCGACGACATGGTCCTCGCCGAAGGCCTGCACAGGTTCGAGAGCGCCGTCGACTACCCGGTCGTCCGGGTCGAGCGGAGCTGGGCGGGCCTGCGCAGCTTCGCACCCGACCGCACGCCGGTCGTCGGCTTCTCCGCAGGGGGGATATGGCGTCCAGACGGCGCCGGCGCTGTCCCGGCTGGCGGGCGAACTGATCCGGCAGGTCGAGCCCTCAGAGGGCCTGGCGTCCATCGTGCCGGCCATGGCGCCGGACCGTTTCACGAAGTCTCGACCCGCGGAAGATCGTCGCCGATGACGACGATGCGCGCCTCCTCGCCGAAGGGTTTGCTGCACCGGCTGACTTCAGGCGCGGACAGGATCGTCGTGCGGGCCGCCGCAAGACGGGAGCCTGATCTGCTTGGAACGGCACTCTGCGTTCTGGCTTTCGCCTGCACGGCCGCCCGTGCGGAAATGCTGGCGTACGGGCAATGAGCCCGAGCTCGACGATCCTGACGACGCAACCGCGGATCGCGCCCGCCAGTTCGTCCTCCACGACAGCCCTTTCGTGCTTTCCGGGTCCATCCCTGCCGCGCGGCTGCGGCCCGGTTCAGAACCTCTTGGTCAGCCCGATCACCAGCGATGCGGCCTGGAAGTCCGCTCCGGCATCGTTGGGATAAAGCGCCGTGGTCGCGCCGCTCCCTATGTCGAATTCGGTTTCGTCCGCCCGCGCCCTGAATATTCTGTCGTAGGTGCCGGATACGAACAGGCTGAGCGTATCGGTGACGGCGTAGTCGAGACGGCCGGCCAATCCCAGCAGGGGCGCCGGCTTGATCTCGTCGTGGAAGCCGATCTGCCGCCGCAGATGATGGTCGAGGCCGGTGGCGTTGAAAGTCACTCCGCCCTTTGCCGAGAAACCGAACGTCCAGCGATCCCGATGGAACGACATGTCGAGACCGACAAAAGCCGAGGGGTATCTCTGGCGATAGTCGATGATGGGTTCGTCGGCGAAAGTACCACTGGTGTCGCGGAATCCGTCGACGCTGTAGATGTAGGACCCGCCGGTGCCCGACCACTTCACATCGAAATACTTCAACCCGGCGTTCAGGTTGAACGAGGCCTGGTCGTTCAATGCAAAGTCGTGTCCCACCGCGATGCTGCCTGAGACATAGTGATTGAGCCGTGTTTCGGCGGGGTGCGAATAGTGGCTCCAATCGTCGGGCCCGTCTCCCGTCGTGAAAGCCGGGTCCCAGTCGTAGTCGTTCATCTTGCTTTTGCCGCGGAGTGCGACCAGACCGTCCAGCGCTAGCGTCCAGCCGCTGTCGGTGCGCGCAACCAGGCCCGCCGAAAAAGCCGGTGCCGTGCTTTGCCAGATCAACTGGCTGAGCTTGGCGTCGCCTTCATAGGCATATTCGTCGGCCTTGATTCCGACGATGCCGACGCCGCCATGGAAGATGATCGTCGGTTCCGCGAACCCGGTCGATTGCATCTCATCGGCAAGCGCAGCCGTAGGGGCAGCAAGGCCCAGTGCCGCAAACATCGAAACAAGATAAGTCCGCATTCCATGCCCCCTGCATCTCCGATGATCGAAGATACGAAGGCCGGCGCCGGCGCTCCAATGCCGATCGCGCATGGAATTATGCAGAGGGGTCCATCCACGACATTCGATGGAGAGAATCCCGGCCTTGCCAGGCCGGCCGCTTCTCGCGCATGGCGAACATCAGATCGGTTCGGACAAGCCGAACGCGCTCGCGTCGAGCGAAAGCGCCTTCGACCAGAACGTCTCCAGCACCTTCGAACCCGCCGCCTTGTTACGGACCAGCACGATATCGACCGGCTCGCGCCAGCGCGATTCCGCGACTGCCCGGAGCCGACCCTCCCGCAGGTCGTCGCGCGTCAGGCTGAGCGGAAGCCAGGCGAGGCCCTTCCCGCGCAGCGCCATGGCGTGAAGCAGCGCCGCCGACTGCGACACGAACACGGCGTCGAAACCGATATGCGTCAACGGTCGGGCGATGGCCGTGGCGAAGACGCTTCCGAGGAACGTTCCTTCGTCATGCGCCAGGAGCGGAACACGGCGGTGCGTCTCGTCTCGTCCATATTGGGCGACGATGTCGGGACTTCCGACGGCGACGAGCAGGTCGCGGGCGATGGTCGCCTGCGCGAAGTCCGCGGCTTCCATCCGGACGGGCGAAGCCTCGTGATGGTGACGCAACAGCAATTGGCAGTGGCCGCGCGCCAGCAAAGCCTCGGCGTCGCGAGCCGGGACGACGGAGACATTGACGACGGCTTCTCCGCCACCTTCGACCGCAAGTCCGAGAAGCATCGGCGCGAAGCCGGCGGCCAGCAGGTCCGTCGTCGCCAGCGCCAACGAGGTCGAGCCCGCCTGCGCGGCGGCCCGCACGATGCGCTGCGCCGTCTCGATGCCTTCAACCAGCTTGCGTGCCTCGGGAAGGAAAAGCCTGCCGGGATCGGTGAGCTCGACAGGCACGACGCTGCGGTCGAAGAGCGGAGCGCCCAGCCAATCCTCCAGCGCCCGGATACGGCGGCTGAAGGCAGGCTGGGTCAGATTGCGCTGCTCGGCCGTGCGCGAAAAGCTGCCTGTCTCCGCCAATGCAAGAAAGTCGATCAGCCATGCCGTGTCCATCAGCCGGTCATGTCCTGCATAACCTTATGCGTCATAGGCATTGGAGATCGACATCCGGCGGCGATATGCATGGATAGGAAATCAATTCCGCGGGGGCCTGTTTGTCAAGCCTTGGCGTTATTCCGCAGCAGAAAATACTATTAGTTATACTTTATATACATATTTGTACTGTCGTTTGACAGTACATTTTGGCGGATGTAGCATATTCGTCAATATTGACTTTGGGAAAGAGCGGCACATGCTGCGCCTGCGGTGGTTGGCCGGGTTGTTCGTGGCCGCGCTTTCGGCATCCCTGATAGCCGAAGGCGCAACGGCGCGGGAGAAGGTCGGCGGACAACTCGTCGTCTATTCGGCGCCGGGAATCTCGGCGCTTCTCGAGCCGCTGGTCGAACCGTTTGCGCGGCACACGAGGGACAAGTTCGGCGTCGCCGTCAAGGTCGACATCGTCACCAGGTCCGTCCCGGTCGTCTGGGCGACGCTACAGACGGAGTGGCCGAATCCCTCGGGCGACGTCTATTTTCTCTATGCCGAGCACATAAGCGAGGGCATCAGACGCGGCTATCTGCAACCGCTCAGGCCGCACTACAGCGACGCCGACTGGGCCCGTTTCGATCCCGAGGCGATGCGGGCTCTGGACGCGGACGGCTATGCCGCGCCGTTCATCCTGACGGCGATCGTCCTGGCCGTGCAGGATTCGCTGCCGGAAGACGCAGTGACGGGGTGGGGCGATCTCTCAGGCGATGCGCTCAAGGGACGCTTCACCTTCGATTCCGCGATGTCGGTGGGCGCCGGTTACAGCGCGGTCGCCGCCGCGGCGCTCGTTCAGGGTTCCGACTGGCGCGACTGGTTCAAGGACGGCGCGTTCGACGAAGCGGCCGCGCGACCGACCCTGGAACTGATGCGGCGCTGGGCCGGAAACGCGCTGACGATGACGCATGGGTCCGGAACGATCCGCCCCCTGCTGGCGCGCGGCGAGGCCCTTGTTTCGGCATGGTGGTGGGCCAACACGATGCAGGAAATCCGTAAAGGCCTGCCCCTGCGCATCGTCTACCCGAAGGAAGGGACCGTGACGGCGGTCCAGCCGGGGCCGGTCGTCACCTCGGTGACGAAGAATCCGGTGGCCGCCATCGAATGGGTCAAGTTCGTTCATTCGGATTTCGCCGCGCAGGTGTCCAGGAAGCTGGGCTACATGGCTCGAATTCCGCTCGTGGGCGAGGATCCGCCGCCGGAATGGAAGGAGTTCGTGGCCAGGGCGAAGCAGATGCCGATCGACGGGTTCCGGGCCGCCGTGCTCGATCCCGCGTATAATGAAGCATTCATCGATGCCTATCGACGCATCGTCATCCAGGATCAATAGGCGATGGCGGACGAACCGGGCAAAGTTGAAACTGTCGATGGGAAAGCCATCGCCGGGTATGCCCGCCGCTTTAGCATGACCGCCGCTTCGCCGGAGCGTTTGGCGCAGCCGTCCGCCGACCGGGGATGGAGAGATCGCCTGTTCTACCGGGCATTCACCTTTCCCGCCTTGCTGGTCGTGGCGGGAACGGCAGTCCTGCCGCTCGCGCTCCTGCTGTTCTGGAGCCTCGTCGATCAGCGGTCGGGCGAGGCGACGCTGCGCTACTACGCACAGTCGCTCGCCAGCCCCTACTTCCTGCGCATCCTTCTCACCACCATCCTCATGGCCGCCGGCGTGACCGTCGTGTCGGTCATGCTGGCCCTGCCGATGGCTTACGTCCTGGCACGGCATACATTGCTGCGGAGCATCCTTGTCCCGATGATCAGCATACCGCGAATGCTGCCTTTCGTGGTCGTTGGCTATGCCATGGTGCTGTTGCTGGCGCCCTACACCGGCGTGATGAACAAGGCTCTCATCGCCGCCGGCATCCTGAGCGAACCGGTCTTCATCCTGTTCGGCTGGCCCGGCCAGGCGATCGCGTTCGGCTATGCCGGCGTCGTCATCGCCATAGCCATCCTGACGGGCGTCTTCATGACCGTCGATCCGCAACTGGAAGACGCCGCCGTCACTCTGGGCGCGGGCAGGCTCGAGGCCGCGCTGACCGTCAGCATGCCGCTGGCTGCTCCCGGCATAGTCGCCGCGGCCGCGCTGATCTTCTCGACCGTCGTCACCTCCTATGCGATCCCGGTCATGCTGAACAGCCGTACGCCCTACATGGTGTCGGTGCTCATCTACAACAATCTGTATTCGCTTCAGGAGCGCCACCTCGCCTACGCGCAGGCGATCATCGTCACCGCGCTGGCGATCGGCGTGACGACTGCCGCCCAGATCTTCCTGTCGCGGTTCGGAAGCCGGCGATGACGGGCGGCGAATTTCAGGAAAGCGGAAAGGCCTTTGGCGGATCGCGAGGGACGAGGACGCGCGCGAACCTCCCCGGCCGCTTCCGGACCGGCATCCGGATCGGCCGGATCGCGCTCACGGCCTATGTCCTTCTGATGCTGGCGCTGCTGGCGCTTCCCATCGTCCTTGTCGTCGTCGCCTCGTTCCAGGGAGGGATGGAGGTCGCCTCCCGTCCGGACGGCTGGTCGCTCAGCGCCTACGAGGCCATCCCAACGAACTACTGGGACGCCTTGTGGTTCACGATCAGAAGCGCCTTCTGGGCGACCATCTGCGCGCTGGTCCTGGCGGTTCCGGCGGCCTGGGGGCTCGTGCGCGGAAACCTGCGCGAGCGTCGTTTCGTCAGCGCACTGGTGCTGCTGCCCGACGCCGTCCCGTCCATCACCCTCGGCATCGCGCTGCTGGCCCTGTTCGTTCCGCTGGGGCTCTCCAACAGCTTTGCCGGGATCACGGTCGCGCTGACCGTCATCAGCCTGGCGATGGCCCTGCGCTTCACGGAAGCCCTGATGGGAGGCGTGCCGGAAGAGCTGGAACAAGCGGCCGTGACGATGGGCGCAAGCCGCGTCACGGCCCTGACGACTGTCGTCCTGCCGCTTCTGGCGCCAGGGCTCGCCATCGCCGCGCTGTTCGTCTTCGTGCACAACCTCGTCACGTTCGAGCTGCTTCTCTTCATCGCCGGGCCGCGTGCGACGCCGATCTCGGTGCAGCTCTTCAGCGACATCGTGGATCGCGGCGTACTGCCGCAAGCCATCGCGATGTCCGCCATCCTCGTCTATGTCGGGATCGCCTTCCATACGCTGGTCGCGATGACGGTCGGCGCGCGCTACCTTGCGGGCAGCGCCATGGCGCGGAAAGGATAACCGGATGCTGTACGGTAAGCTCGGCCAGAGGGTTCAGGTCAGGCATCTCAGCAAATCCTTCGGCAAGATTTCCGCCCTGCGGGACCTGACCTTCGACGTCGAGCCCGGCGAATTGGTCGCTTTTCTCGGCCCCAGCGGCTGCGGCAAGACGACGGCGCTGAAGACGATCGCCGGCCTGCTGCCCGGCCATGGTGGCGAGATATCGTTCGGCGGAGAACGGATCGATCACCTGCCGCCCAACAAGCGCAACATCGGGCTGGTCTTCCAGAATTATTCGCTGTTTCCGCACATGACGGTAAGCGAGAACATCGGATACGGCCTCCGCATGCGCCGCTGGCCCTTGGAACGGCGCGCGGCGCGCATCCGGGAAATGCTGGCGCTGGCGCGGCTCGAGGGGCTGGGCGATCGCAAGCCCGGGCAGCTCAGCGGCGGCCAGCAGCAGCGTGTCGCCCTGGTGCGCGCCATGGCCTTCATGCCCGACCTCCTGCTGCTGGACGAACCGCTGTCGAACCTCGATGCCGGTTTGCGGGAGGACGTGCGCGCCGACATGCGCAACATCCAGCGCCGTACCCGGCAGACGACCATCCTCGTCACACACGACCAGGAGGAAGCCCTGGTCATGAGCGACCGCATCGTCCTCATGAACCAGGGCCGGGTCGAGCAGATCGACTCGCCGGAGCAGCTCTATTCGATGCCCGCGACGGAATTCGCAGCCCGCTTCATCGGCCGGGGCAACATTCTCTACGGGACTTATCTCCGCGACGGCGATGTCGATGCGGTGCGGATCGAAGGGCTCGACGCGCCTTTGTCGGCGAGCACCAAGGCGCCCGCGGTCGGTCCCGCAGGCTCCCCGGTGGCGGCCTGCATCCAGCCGGAACAGATCGTGGTGAGCGCACGCAACGATGCTGAAACGCTGAAGTCCCGTTGGCCTCGCGCCTTCATCGCGACCGGGAAGATCGTCGATATCGCTTTCCACGGCGGATCGAGCGTCCTGCATCTCGACGTGGAGGGAGCGGGCGTCCTCAAATGCCGGCGGCCGGCCACGGAGGTGCAAGGACTCCGTTTCGGCGACCGCGTCGCCGTGGGCATTCTCGACTGCCATCTCATGCCGCAGAGCGAATGAAGGTCTCGGCTATAGATCCATGACGAAGCGCTGCATGACATGATGCGGCATCGGCATTGGATCTGATATTCCCGGTAATGCTAGCGTCTTCGCACAGTCATCGTGGCTGTGTTTGGGGAACTCGGCTTCCATGATCTGCGATCAGTGTGATTGCGGAAATAATATACTGCGCTCGAACTTGGCATAATCTCTGACAATCCGCCGATCAGACAGAAGATGCCTTGTCTGAAACGATATTGTTCGAGGTCTCCCATGCCGAACGTCGGGACCGCGCGGGTGGGGTCACATGGGAAACTGGACGGCGCCCTTTGGCGGAAACCATGACGAAGCCGCCGGCGAACCGGCGCGGCGGCAAGGACGGCATGGCGCCAATCTCCGCCGCCTGCTCATCGGCGCGCTGGCGCCGTTTGTTCTCGCCCGCCCGTTGTGGGCGGCGGATAGCGAGAGCCTTTCGCAAGGAATGGTGGTCGATGCTGCACTCGTCCTCGCGGTCGATGCCTCGTCCTCGATCTCCATGCACCAGGCCCGGATGCAGAAGGAGGGCCACGCGGACGCGCTGCGCTCGCCTCAGGTGAAGGCCGCGATCCAGGAAGGTTCGATCGGCTGCATAGCCGTCACCTACCTCGAATGGTCCAGCGTCGGCGCGGCGCGTACCGTGCTGCCTTGGAGCAGGCTGTGCAGCAGCGGCGACGCCGACATCGCCGCGGACGCGATCGCGCGGCGGGGTGACGACGGCTCCGGGCGAGGCAGCGGAGGCCGGACCTCCCTGTCCTTCGCGCTCGATCTCGGCGGCCTTCTGCTCGACCGCTTTCCCGGAAAGGCGGCGCGCAAGATCATCGACATATCCTCCAACGGGACGAACAATGACGGCCTGCCCGTCGCACAGAGTCGGGACCGCGTTGTCCAGAAGGGCTACACCGTCAACGGCATCGTCCTCGCGCACGAGGAGCAGGGCGTGACATCCGATCTTCCGGATTACTTCCGGCGGGCTGTCATCGGCGGCCCGCGGGCTTTCGTGGCCGTGCCGGATCGGCCTTCCGACTATGTCAGGGCCATTCGCCGAAAACTCGTGATGGAGATAAGCGGCGTCGACGGCCGCGAAGACAGGAGCCCGGTCCATGTCGTGGTCGGGGACAGGGGATGAAGCCGCGGGTGATGGCGCCGTGCGGGGGGGCATTGATGCCGAAATGAAGCCGGACGGATTCTTGCGGCGTGCCGGCATCCGCACGCTGGATCCCGGCGCGCTCTACAATCTCGGCAATATTGTGGGCTTCGTCGTCGGGCTTGCCGTTGCGCTCGGCGCAACCGCTTCCGGCGGGGACAACGCCACGCTGTGGGGGCTGGCCGTGGCCCACGTGGCGGGAAGCCCGGCCGCCATTGCGCTGACCACGGCCACGGCGGTGTTCTTCTGGGGCGGCATCGTCTACACGAAGGCTTGGGCGAACGGTCCGCCGCCTGATCCGGGTCTCAACCGATGGGGCGACGTGCTTTCCGGCATCGGCGCGATCATCCTGGGCGCCGGCCTGGTCATGCTGGGAAATCCATGGCTCGCGGCGTCCGCGGGCGCCCTGCACGCCGCCGGCAAATTCGGCAGCGCGGCGAGCAGCGCGGTCGTGGCTCGGGATGCTCGCGTTTCGGAACGCACCGGAGCCTTCTTCAAGGATCTGGTGCTGGTGAGCCGCGTGCCTGCCATCCTCGCGGGCGCCGCCGCCCTGTGGCGGGAGCTTGCGCTTCAGGAAAGCATGCAAGGATTGCTGCTGGCCCTGAGCTTCATGGCCTGCTGCACGATATGGGCGGCTGCCGACTGGATGCTGCTGTCGCCGCAAGGCTGGATCAAGACCACCGCGGCCGCTCTTCGTCAGAGAGTGTCCAGGGTCTGAGCGATTTCCCCTTTGGCCGTACGATTCGCGGATTCACCCTCGCAATCGCAACTGCATGGAAATAGTTCTGGCATGACTGGTCATTACCAGTCATAAGTTGATAGGTTCACGGCCGAATTCGGGAGTATGGGGTGAGCAGTCTCGGCGTCTCGATGGAGCAGAACGCTCCACGAACATTGCATGAGCGCCTGCGCGCCGTCATCGTGGCGAACATCGGCAGCGGAGCCTGGGCGCCTCATTCGCAAATCACGTCAGAGCGCGAACTGTGCCAGCGCTACGGCGTCAGCCGCGCGACCACGCGCAAGGTCGTCTCCGACCTCGTCCACGAGGGCGTCATCTACACAGTCGCCGGCAAGGGCGCTTTCGTCTCCGACCGACCTTTTCGACAAGAACTGAAGCCGCTGACCGGTTTCGCGGAGGACTTGCAAGGCCAGGGAATTGCAATGGGTTCAACCGTGCGTCGTTTCGAGCGCATCGAGGCCGACGAGACATTGGCCGGACGGCTGCGAATTCGCCCGGGTTCGGCGGTCGTCCACCTCGAGCGGCTGAGATTTGCCGACGGGAAGCCGGTCGCCGTTCAGACCAGCTTCATCCCCGAGCATCTCTGCCCCGGCCTCTTGCATATCGATTTCTCGCGGGCATCGCTCTACGAAACTTTCAGGGGCGAATACGGCCTGTCGCTGGGCGACGCGGACACCGTCGTCCGGCCCGATCTCGCGCAGGACTGGGAAGCGGCACTGTCGGGCGGCGGCATGCCCCTGCCCGTGCTGCGGACCTTCCAGACCACCTATCTGACCGACGGCCGGGTCATCGAATATTGCCTGTCGACCTTCTTCGGCAACGGCTTCGAGCTGACCGTCGGCTCCAGCGCGCATCGCGGCGTCTGCCTGTCGCCGACCCGCAGCGAAGCATTCCATGGGCGCGGCGAAAGCGGAAAGTGAGGGAGACGCATGGCGCGCATCAAGGTTGCCTATATCGGCGGCGGCAGCACGAGAGCGCCGGGCTGCATTGCCGGCTGGCTGCGCCAGGGCGAGAACTTTCGCGGCTCCGAGATCGTCCTGATCGATCTCGACGCGCACAGGCTGGGCGTCGTGCGGGAACTGGCGCAGAAGATGTCCGACGCACGCGCGCTCGACATCCGCTTCACGGCCACGACGGACAGGCTGGCGGGCCTGCAGGATTGCGATGCGGTGCTGAGCAGCTTCCGCCCCGGCGGCTTCGAGGCGCGCCATCTGGACGAGAGCATTCCGCTGAAGCACGGCGTGATCGGCCAGGAAACGCAGGGCCCCGGCGGCTTCTTCATGGCTTTGCGCTCGATCCAGGCGGTCAAGGGCATCATCGCCGACATCGAGCGCGTCGCGCCGAAAGCCCGCCTCTTCAACTACACCAATCCGGTCAACATCGTCGCGGAGGCGGTCACCCACCACAGCGACATTCCCACCGTCTCGCTCTGCGAGGGGCCGCTGATCTTTCCGCCCGACATCGCGGTCGCCGCCGGGCTGGACCCTTCGCTGGTCGAGGCGACGTCGATCGGCCTCAACCATGGCTCGTGGTCGGTGCGCCAGACCTATGACGGGAAGGACTTCGTCCCGCTGGTCGAGGAGGCCTGGCGCGAGCGGCGCGACGATCCGGCGCTGACGCTCCAGCAGCGCCGTCTGCTGCACATGACGGCGGCCATGCAGTCGCTGCCGTCGCAATATTTCAAATACTACTACTTCACCGACGAGATCCTGCATGAGATGCAGAGCGCGCCGACGACGCGCGCGCAGGACATCATGGCGAAGGTTCCGGATTACTGGCGGCACTACGAGGAACAGGCGCGGTCTGACAACCCACGCCTCGACGAGCGCCTTTCACGCGGCAGCCTGGACGAACTCGAGATCGCGATCGACGTGATGGACGCCGTGTTCAACGACCGCGGCGAGGTCTGGCCCGTGAACGTGCCGAACAACGGAGCGATCGCCGACTTTCCGGACGATCTGGTGGTCGAGGTGCCGGGCTTTGTCGACAGGACGGGCGTGCGGCCGATCGCTTCCGGCGCGATGCCCCGGCAAGTGGCCGGACTTGTCCACATGCTGGCCGAATACCAGGCCGCGACCGCACGCGTCGGCTGGGACGGCAACCGCCGGCAGGCGATCCAGGCGCTCGCCTCCAACCCGCTCGTCATGTCGCTCAAGAAGGCGGAGGCGATATTCGACGAGATGGCGCACGCCCATCGCGACTATATTTCGCCGACGCTGTTTTCGTGAACGGAGTGCCCGCCGATGGCGATCGAACTGCATATCGAGCCCGACCTCGCTTCCGTCAGCGACCATGCGGCACGCCTTTTGGCCGAGGCCATTGAGCGCAAGCCGGCGCTTTCGGCCGTGTTGGCCACCGGTAACTCGCCGATGGCCAGCTATGCCCGGCTGGCGGAATTGCGGCGTGACGGCAAGGTCGACACCGGCCGGATGCGGGTGTTCCAGCTCGACAGCTATATCGGCACGCCGGACGACGATCCGCGTTCGCTTTACGGATGGATGGACCGCTCCCTCCTGTCGCCTCTCGCCATCGCGCCCGAACGCGTCATCCGCTTCGCCGCGACGCCCGCCGACCCGGACGAAGAGTGCCGCTCCTTCCGTGAAAAGATCGGGATGTCAGGTGGTTTCGACCTTTCCGTGCTGGGCCTCGGCCCGAACGGGCATCTGGGCTTCAACGAGCCGCTGAGCGATCCGCGATCGACGACGCGCGTGATCGACCTGACGCCGGAGAGCATCGTCAGCAACGCGGTTTACTGGGGAGGCGAGGTGGCCGTGCCTCGCCGGGCGATGACGGTCGGCCTCGACGCCCTGCTCGCCGCAAGGCAGACGATCCTGATCGTCGTGGGCGCGGCCAAGCGCCAGATCCTGAAACAGACGCTTGAGGGGCCGATTTCCCCGGCCGTCCCGGCCTCCTATCTCCGCGAAGCGACGAACGTCACCGTCATCGCGGACCGGGCCGCCTGGGGCGGCGGTGCCTGAGATGCGCGGATCGGCTGCCCCGGTTGTGCTGGGCGTGGACGGCGGCGGCACCAAGACGCTTGCCCTGGTGTGCGACACCGAAGGCCGGGCGCTCGGCTGGGGCCGCGCGGGAAACTGCAACATTTACGGCAACATGGCTGGCGCGGCGGACGAGCTGGAAAGCGCCGTGGAAGAGGCGCTTTCGGCGGCCGGCTGCGCCCGCGAGCACATATCCTCGGCAGTCTACAGCCTGGTCGGCGCGGACTGGCCGGAGGATTTCGAGTTCTGGCGGACCGCCCTCGCCGGCCGGCGCCTCGGCAGGCGCATCGAAGTGGTCAACGACGCCATCGGCGCACTGCATGCCGGCTCGCCCCAGGGCGACGCCGTGATCGTCGTCTGCGGGACGGGCGCGGCGACAGGCAGCCGCAACCATGCCGGCGCGTTGTGGCATTCGTCGTTCTGGCAACTGAACCAGGGAGCCGGAGAACTGGGCGCACGCGCGCTCGACGCCGTCTATCGGGCGGAGCTCGGCATCGGTCCGGCCACGCTTTTGACGCCGGCGCTTCTGGAGAAATTTCGGCTGCGAGGCATCGAAGCCCTGCTGCACCAACAGACGGGGCGCTCGACCGCCGGAAAGATCGATGCGGCGACCATCGTTCCGCTGATTTTCGCCGCGGCGGACCAAGGCGATGCGGTGGCCACGCGTATTCTCGAAACGCACGGGACGAGCCTTGCCGATTTCGCCGCCATCGCCGCGCGCAAGGTCGATATTCTCGACAGGCCGTTCCAGTTCATGCTGGCCGGCGGCGTCTTCCGGAACGCCTCGCCCATCCTGCGCGATGCATTGCTGGCCCGCCTTCGCGACCAGGCCCCTGCCCTCGTGCAGACCGACAGCCGCGAGCCGCTGAGAGGAGCGATCAATCTGGCGCTGAAAATGGAGACGGGACGCTGGGATGGCCGTCTCGCCGAAAGGATCGGGAAGACGTTTCCTCCCCCGGCGTTCTTCCAGACCAGCCAGCACGCCGGAAGCGGCGCATGACCGTTCCCTTTCAGCCCGGCGCCTCATGGCAGTGGATGCGACGATGATCGAGGAACCGGTCCGCGGGAACGAGGGCGAAATGATCTACAGGGCGGCCAGCGCCGTCGTGGACAGGCTCGGCAAGCACGACTTCTACGACCGCCTGCTGGACATGATCGGCGCACAGGTGCCGCACGATCTCGCCGCGCTGGTGCGCTATTCCAAGGGGGCCCGCCCGGATCTCGTTCTGCCGCGCATCGAGCTGACCGAGGTGTTCGAAACATATCGCGAGCATTTTTACGCCTTCGATCCCTTCTATCACCACTGGCGCGGCACGGGGGAGGAAGGCGTGTTCCGCCTGCGCGCCATGGACGCCAGCCTGAGCCGCACGCGCTACGCGCGCGAGTTCCTGCGCCCGGCCGAGATCTATGACGAGATCGCGGTGTTCCTGCCGAAGATCGGCGACGCCTCGCCGACGCTCATCCTCGATCGCGCCAGAGGGGCTTTCTCGGAAAAGGAGGTCGCCCGCATCCGCGCGGCCTATCCGCTGCTCGCCTCGCTGCATCGGCGCCACATCTCGATGCTCGTCCTGTCCAGCCACGACACCGACATGTCGCCGCTCGGCTTCGTCGGTGTCTCCCGCATCGTCGATCAGCACAACCAGACGGTGCTGGCATCGCGCGCATGGGAGCACATCGTCGCCTCCGGAGAGGCCGACATGGCGGAGGCCATCCGATCGATCGACGCGCGGGGGCCCTGTGCGGTCGCGATCGCGCGGGGACGCACCTTGCGCCGCACGCGGCTGCCCGGCGATTTCGGACCCGCGCCCAACGGCTATTTCGACGAGGTCGTGGTTGCCCCGCGCGACTATTCGGCGCCCTCCTGGCGGCTGCCGCCGGCATTGTCCGAAAAGCTCACGCCCCGCGAGATCGACATTGTCGGCCTGATGCTCAAGGGCCATCCGGTCATAGACATCGCGGCCAAGCTCGGTCTCGGCCGCGGCACCGTCAAGAACTATCGCCACCGCATCTACGACAAGCTCGACATCACCACCGAGCGCGAGCTGTTTCTGGAGATCAACCGGCTCAACGCGTCCGCCTGACGCGCAGCGACCGGCCGTCGGCATCGAACAGGTTCGCACCGGTAAGATCGAATTGCAGCGACACGGTTTCCCCGGGCGCGAGCGCGGCGTTGCCGGCGGCCTTGGCCGTGACGGTCGAGCCGTCCGGCATGTCCATGTAGCAAAGCGTCTCGCCGCCGAAGCGCTCGACCAGCCGGACCCGGCCGAGCGGCGAGGAACCGTCCGCGTCTCCCCAGGAGACACGCTCCGGGCGAATGCCGAGCTGCGCCTTCGCGCCGGGCTCTGGCTTGCGCCAGTTGCCGGCGACGTCCAGCCGCCCGCCGTCGGCCATCCTGACGCTGAGAACCTCCGGCGACGCCGCGGTGACCTCGACGGGTATCAGGTTCATCGCCGGCGTTCCGATGAAGGTGGCGACGAACACGTTGTCGGGATGCTCGTAAAGCTCCAGCGGCGCGCCCGCCTGCTCGACGATCCCGGAGCGCAGCACGACGATCTTGTCCGCCAGCGTCATCGCCTCGATCTGGAGTTTTCGGGCGGCCGCCCTGACCCGCCGGTCGACGTCTTCCTTGGCGAGGCCGGCGCGACGCAGGCCGTAGGCCATGTTGTCGTAGGCATTCATATGCGGGTAGAGCGCATAGTTCTGGAAGACCATCGCCAGACCGCGCTTGGCGGGCGCCGCTTCCGTGACGTCGACCCCGTCGATCAGCACGCTGCCGGCATCGATGTCCTCGAGCCCGGCGATCATGCGCAGCAGGGTCGACTTTCCGCAGCCGGACGGGCCGACGAAAACACACAGCTCCCGGTCGGCCACCGTGAGGTCTATGCCCTTGATGACCTCCACATCGCCGTAGGATTTGCGAACGCCGCTGAGGATGACACTTCCCATGGTGCTGCCCGTAACTCCCTTCTTGCGGCCCTACTTGATGCCCGAGGCGGCTATGCCCTGCTGGAATTTTCGCTGCGTGAAGAAGAACAGCACGATCAGCGGCAGCGTCGTGAGCAGGGAGCCCATCATGACGAGCGACCATTCGGTCGTCCGCTGCGCCCTGAAGGAGAACAGGCCGACGCTGAGCGGAAAGCTGCTGCGATCGCGCAGGTAGATCATCGGCAGCATGAACTCCTGCCAGATATAGACGGTCTGGAAAATGGCGACGACGGTCAGCGCGGGCAGGATCAGCGGCAGCGCGATCTGCCAGAAGATGCGGAACTCGCCCGCGCCGTCCATGCGGGCGGCGTCCAGCAACTCGCGCGGCACGCCGAGAAAGAACTGCCTCAACATGAAGATGAAGAACGCGTCGCCGAGAAAATAGGGCGCAAGCAGCGGAACGTAGGTTCCGGTCAGCCCGAGCTTCGCCCAGAAGAGATAGGTCGGCAGCAGCGTCACGATCGGCGGAATGAGCAACGCGGCGATGGTGACGGCGAAAGCCGCGTCGCGGTAGCGCCAGCGCAGGCAGCCGAAGCTGTAGCCGGCAAGCGAGCAGGACATGCAGGTCGCGATCGCGGCGACGCCGGCATAGAAGACGCTGTTTCCGAGCTGAGCGAAGAACGGGAAGTCCGGATAGTTTATCGTCTTCCAGAGGTTCGACCATTGCGGGTCCGCCGGCCACCACTGGGTCCTGGTCGAGAAGATCGCCGAATTGGTCTTCAGGGCCGAATTGATCATCCAGTAGAACGGCAGAAGGAAAACAGCCGAGATCAGCAGCATGACGGCGTGGTAGAGGATGCGCGCCGGCCCTGCCCTGCCGGTCCGCTTTCGCGGTGCGGTGTCCGCCGCAGCGCTCATCGGCTTTCTCCCTCGTAATAGACCCAGGATCGCGCGGTCCGGAAGATCAGCAGCGTCAGCACGAGCACGCCGACGAACAGCAGGGAGGCGATCGCGGCGGCATAGCCGATGTTGAAGTAGCGGAAGGCGGACCGGTAGATGAGGATCATGATCATCAGGGTCGACTCCCCCGGCCGCCCGACTGTGTCGCCGATCACCAGCGCCTGCACGAAGACCTGAAAGGAACTGATGATGCCGATGACGAGGTTGAACAGGATCATCGGGGTGATGAGCGGCAGCGTGATGCCGAAGAAGCGCTCCCATGGCCTGTCGGTGTCGAGCTTGGCTGCGTCCTGGATCTCGTCGGGTATCTCCTTGAGGCCGGAAAGGAAGATCAGCGTCTCGATGCCGAGCGGCCACAGGCTCATGATGATCAGTGTCCAGAACGCCGCGCGCGGGTCCTTGAGCCAGTCCGGCGCCGATATGCCGAGAGCCTGGAGGATGACGTTCACCGGTCCCGCATTCGGGGTCAACAGCAGCATGAAGATGATCGACGACGCCACCACCGGAACGAGCGTCGGCAGGTAGAAGATCGTCCGGTAGATGTTCGCCGAACGGCCTCCCGCGTCGAGCAGCAGGGCAAGGCCGAGCGCCAGCAGAAGCTTCAGCGGAACGAGGCAGAGCGCGAACAGCGCCGTGTTCTTCGTCGCCTTCCAGAAAGCCGGGTCGGCGAACAGCGCCTCGTAATTGTCCAGGCCGACGAATGTCGGGGTGCTGCCGGGCCTATACTGGGCGAAGCCGAGCACGAAGGTGGCGATCAGCGGCAGCATCGTGAAGACGAGCAGCGCCACCATCCACGGCGTCACGAACAGAAAGCCGGCGCGGGCCTCGGCCGCCCGCGCGGAACGGCGAG
Source organism: Hyphomicrobiales bacterium (assembly GCA_017305925.1). Taxonomy (GTDB): domain Bacteria; phylum Pseudomonadota; class Alphaproteobacteria; order Rhizobiales; family Rhizobiaceae; genus Arvimicrobium. Next base: position 64,340 of record JAFKJW010000184.1, read on the forward strand.
CCGGCGCATAGGCCGGCGACGGAACAGCGGTCGGCTCGGCCATCATGTCGGTTTCCCGTTGCCCGGAGCCGGAAGCCGGCTCCGGGCGATGGGATTGCGCGCCCTCACTTGACGGTCTTCTCCAGTTCCGCCTGGCTGAGGCTCTGCGCTTCGTCCAGGGCGTCCTTCACCGAAGCCGACTTGAGGTAGATCTTCTCGATCGCCTTGGTCAGTTGATCCTGCCCGAAACTCTGCACGGGCGAGTCCCACATCGGGATGGCGATGTCGCGCTGCGCCTTGAAGAAATCGGTCGCGTCCTTGGCGAATTCCTCGCCGCGCTTTTCGACCACGATATCCGGCACGACGTCCGCCGCCTTGAGGTTGGCCGGCAGGTCGGGATTGCGCCGATACCACTCCACGACGCCGTACTGGCTGATATACTCCAGATAGCCGATCGCCGCGGCGAGGTCGCGCGACCCTTTCGGAACCGCGAACCAGTTCGGCCAGACGCCGCTGACCGGCTGCTTGCCCGACGGGCCGACCGGATAAGAGGCGACATTCCACTTCTGGAACGCCGGCTCGGTCGCATAGAAGTCGCCCTGCGCCCAGCTGCCGCTTTCGAGACCGGCCTGACGGCCCTCCTGGAAAGCCGGCGGCAGGCCGTCCGCCGACGGATAGATGAGGCGGAACTGGCCGGAGCGGTCGACGGCGTTGATGTCGCCCTTGTATTCCTCGTTCAGCCAGTCGAGGAAATACTCGAACATGGCGATGTTTTCCGGCGAGTTGATCGTGTAGCGCAGGTTCTTGCCGTCATAGATCTGCGAGCCGTTGAGCGCGGACCAGATCGGCATGGATTCGGCCTCGCGCGGCGGCATGAAGCCGGCGACCGCGAGGCGGTCGTCCTCCCACTTGGTGAATTCCTTCGACAGCTTGCGCAGTTCGTCCCAGGTCTTGGGAAAGCTCGCCCGGTCGCTCGGGATACCCTTGGCCTCGAACATTTCCTGGTTGTAGAGCATGCCGAACGTGCCGGCGGCCACCGGCAGGCCGAACGTCTGGCCCTTGAACTGGCAACTGGCGAGCAGCGCTCCCGGCCAGTTCTCGGCGTTGATGACGCTGCTCTTGGCCATGTAGTCGTCGAGTGGAACGAAGGCGCCCTGCGAGCCGAGCGCGATCGGGGAATCCCAGAGCAGCGCGACATCCGGCGGATTGCCCCCGGCGATGGAGGCGAGCAGCGCCTGCGCGAATTCGGTGGCGGCGCCTATGCCGCATTGCAGCGTGCCGTCTCCGCCGCCGGCCTTGGCGATGAAGTCGTTGACGATCTTGGTATGGACCTCGCAGTAGGAGGGCGAGCCGCCCGGCGTCCAGACCGACAGTTGCGCCGCGGCCTGCGCCCTGCCGCCGGTCGCCGCCAGCGCTGCCGCGCCTCCCTTCAGGAAACCACGGCGGTCGGTCATGACCGACCCGATATCGAACGATTGTTTCATTCCAGCTCCTCCCTTGTTCCTTCTCTCAATTCGATGCGGCGGCTCCCCGCGCCTGCGGCGGCGCCGGCCGAAACCGGCTTTCCTCCCGCTTGCGCAAGGCCATCGTCGCGGCCGCGCCGACGATGCCTGCATTCGTCCCGAGTTCGGCCGTCAGGACGGGCATGGTTCTCACATCGTCCTGCCACAGATGCGCACGCACGGAAGCCGCCAGCACCTCGCGATAGCGGCCGGGCGCGCTGCCTAGGCCGCCGCCGATGACGATGGCCTCAGGATCCAGGCTGTTGACCAGCAACCCCACCGCGCTACCCAGCGCCGTGGCGGCGCTTTCCACGACGGACCGCGCCATGGCGTCGCCCGCTTCGGCGCGCCGCAGGACTTCTTCCGCGTCGAGCCCCGACGCGCCGGTCGCTTCGGCGTAGCGGGCGGCAAGCGCCGGACCCGAGGCAAAATCCTCAAGGATGTAGCGGCTGTCCGTGCCGCATGCCGGGCAATGGAATGTCGTCGGGCCGTTGGCGAGAACCAGTGCCGCGCCGCGCGAGCCGGGATAGGGCTTTCCGTCCTGAACCAGCGTGGTGCTGATGCCGGTGCCGACCGAAAGATAGAGGAAATGCCGGAAGGGCCGCCCGGCGCCGTGGATGGCTTCGGCCAGCGCCGCCGCCCTCACGTCCGCCTCGACCCGCGTTTCGATCACCTCCGACAGGAGGCCCTGGACGTCGATCCCGTTCCAGGCGATGCGATAGCCGCTGAACACTCCTCCCCGCGCATCGACAAGCTCGGCCACGCCGACGCCCGCGCCGACAAGCGGCACGCCCTCATCGCGCGCCGCGTCGACGAGTTCGGCCAGCAGTGCCTTGACGTCAGCCAGAACCGCCATTCCGGACCGCTCCGTCCGGCTCGGCACGCGCCGCGGATGCGCGACCGATCCCTTGGCCAGGTCGACCAGCCCGCCGGCGATCTTGGTGCCGCCGACGTCGATGCCGATGGCAAAGCCGGATGGCACTTTCCTCGCGGCGTGCTGGCCGGTGGAACTCATGGCGCCGATGTCTCGGCGAACAGGGGAGCGACCCCGAACAGATATTCGCAAGCCTGCCCCGACATGTTGCAGACCCTATAGGCCGCGCCCTGCGGGACGAAGAAGCCGTCGCCGGGATGCAGCTCGAACCAGGGCGCGGCGACGTCGGGATGCTCGACGAAGACGTTGAGGCGTCCGCTCGTCACGTAGAGGCCGAGCGATCCGCCGTGACGCTGGACGGAGCTTCGTGCGCCCGGCGAGAGGAGCGCGCGTCCGCTCGTCAACTGGTCGGTCGACGCATGGATGCCGAAGAGGACGCGCGGGTCGGCCTTGTCCACGGACCACAGGAGGTCGGCTTCCCGCAGAACGGAAAAGCTTTCCTTGAGCGGCTGGCGCGAGGGCCAATGCCCCCACAATTCGGCCCGCTCGTATTTCGGCTTGTCGACATAGGGTTTGGTCTGTGCGTATTTGCCCGACGTCCCCGTCGAGGGCGGCGGCGCGAAGAATTCCAGCACCCGCAGCTCCTCGGTGCCGAAGGCCCAGGCGTTGTGCCAGGTGTCGCGCTGGAAGAACACGGCCTCGCCGGTGCGCACCAGCCTGGTCTCGCCGGTCTCGGGATTGGCGATGACCATCGTGCCCATCAGCACATGCAGCACCTCGTCGGCCGCGAAGACGGTACGGAACGAGTCGGAATGGGTGAAGCCGCCGCCCGGCGGCAGGCCGAAGACGAGCTGGTGAATCTGGTCGCTGGAAACATAGATCCAGTCGCTGACCAGGCCCGCCTCCTCATCGCCCCACAGATGGCGCGTCACGGACGCGTAGGGGATGACGGTGGGCTCCTTGAAGACGGGGCGCGGAGAAGACTTGTAGGCCATGGCCGCCTCAGAACTCCGGATCGTGCTTGAGATGCGGCGCGGTGCTTTCGACGACCTTGTCGAAGCGCGCCGGCGTGAAGGTGCTGACGATCGGAATGGCCTGTCCGGTGGCCGCCGATTCCAGCGCCTTCGTCATGATTTCAAGCGCATGGTAGGCGTGCTGCGGGGAATTGACCGGCTTGCGCTTTTCGTGGATCGACTCGATCAGATCGCGAACGCCGTCTGGCCATGGCCAGCGGTCACGGTTCTCGTAGACCTCCCAGCAGCCCTTGCTGTTTCTCCACAGCTCGTAGCCACGCGGATCCCAATCCTCGCCGAGCATCTGGACGGTGCCTTCGCTGCCATAGATCTCGATGCCGTTGGCGCGGTACTTCTGGAGCGTGAAGCCGGTAGTGATGTTGGCGAAGCAGTCGCCGCCGAAGTCGAGCAGGATCTGCAGGTTGTCTTCGGTCTGGACGGTGATCTGGCGGTTGTCGACCACGCGCTGCTTGATCGCGGTTCCGGCGAAGGCGACGACCCGCGTCGCCGGTCCGATCAGACCGGTCATCGTGGTCACGTTGTAGACGCCGAGATCGAACATCGGGCCGCCGCCCGGCTCGTAGAACCACGGCCCCCAGTTCGGGCCCGCCCAGCCATAGATGCCGCGCGCGTTGAGGACGCGCCCGATGTCGCCCTTATGGATGTGCCGCCAGATGGCCTGATAGGTCGGGCTCAGCGTCACATGCGGCGCGCAGACGAGGTTCCTGCCGACCTCGTCGGCCAGCTTGACCAGTTCGCCGGCCTCGCCCAGCGACATCGACATCGGCTTTTCGACAAGCACATGCTTGCCCGCTTCCAGCGCATGGCGCGTCAACGGTCCGTGCTCCCGCATCGAGGTCAGCACGAGCACGGCATCGACGTCGTCCCGCTTGATGACGTCGCGATAGTCGGTGGTGAAATCCTTGACGCCGTAGCGGCCCTTGATGAACTCCTCGCGCGTCGGCCGGGTGTCGCAGGCGATCACGATCTCCGCCGGCAGTCCGTGCAGATTGAGGCGTTGCACCATGGGGATGTATTTTTCCGCGACGCTGCCCGCGCCGATCACACCCAGCCGTACCGGCTCGCTCATATTTCCGTCTCCAGCATCGTTCCCTGCTCGCGGCGAGATTAAGGGACGGGTCGGCTCTCCGCCATGTGACCACGGTCACCACATGACCCTGCTCCATACCGGACCGGCTTGTCGGATCTTCGAAGCTCTGCCCGGCTGTTTCGTCCAGGCATTTACAGAAGCGGATTGGGGGAGAAGCGCATCTTTCCATTGCCTGGAAAACAATGCGCCATCAAACCACGGGATCAGGCTGCTAGCGGGCGGCCTCTCCGGCCGGCGCGCCGCTCGTTGGAGCCGGAGCGAGCACGGCGCGCAGGAAATCGCGCGTGCGCTGCTCGCGCGGGTTGGTCATCAGCGCCTCCGGCGGACCGGATTCCACCACACGCCCCTCGTCCATGAAGATGATGCGGTTGCTGACGTCGCGTGCAAAAGCGAGCTCGTGGGTGACCACGATCATGGTCATGCCGGAACCGGCAAGATCGCGCATGACGTTCAGCACCTCGCCCACGAGTTCCGGATCGAGGGCCGACGTCGGCTCGTCGAACAGCATGAGCTTGGGGCGCATGGCGAGCGAACGAGCGATCGCGATCCGCTGCTGCTGCCCGCCCGAGAGCTGGGCCGGATAGACGTCCGCCTTGTGCGCCAGGCCGACCCGCTCGAGCAGCGCCATTGCGTCCTCGCGCGCCCGGTCGGGCCTCTTTTTCAACACCTGAACCGGCCCCTCGGTCACGTTCTGCAGGGCCGTCATGTGGGGAAACAGGTTGAAACGCTGGAAGACCATGCCGGTGATGCGCCGCTGCCGCGCGATCTCCACTTCGCTCAAGGGCCGCAGGGCGTTGCCGACCCTCCGGTAGCCGGTGAGCTCGCCGTCGAGCCAGATTGCGCCCGCATCTATGGTCTCGAGCTGGTTGATGCAGCGCAGGAACGTGGTCTTTCCCGATCCCGAAGGTCCGATGATGCAGACCACCTCGCCGGCCGATACGTCGATGCTGACATCGGTCAGCGCCTGGAGGGTCCCGTAGCGCTTGCCGACCTTGACCGCCGAGACGAGATGGCCCGTCATTGCTTGTCGCTCGAGCTGAAGCCTCGGCCGAACCGGCGCTCGACGACCGCTTGTCCGACCGACAGCACGGAGACGACGATCAGGTACCAAAAGGCGGCAACCATCAGGAGCTCGATCACTTTGGCGTTGTCGTAATAGATGTCCTGAGCGTTGCGCAAGACGTCGCTGAATCCGATGATGCTGGCGAGCGACGTCGTCTTTATGAGCGCGATGAACTCGTTTCCGAGCGGAGGCACCACCACGCGCATGGCCTGCGGCAGGATGATGCGCCGCAGCGACTGCGTATAGGACATGCCGATCGACTTCGACGCCTCGTATTGCCCGCGATCGACCGAGAGCATGCCGGCCCGCATGATCTCGGACGTATACGCGCCTTCGTTGAGCCCGAGCCCGAGCAGGGTCGCGACCGCGGGCGTGATCACATCGACGGTGTTCACGCTCCATAGTCCGGGAACCCCCAGGGTCGGGAAAACCAGGGCGAGATTGAACCAGATCAGGAGCTGCAGGATGACGGGCGTGCCGCGGAAGAACCAGGCATAACCGATCGCCGTGAAGCGCAGGACCGGATTGGGGGATCCGCGCGCCACGGCGCAGGAGACGCCGATGACGATGCCCATCACCATGCAGGCCACGGACATCCAGATCGTGTTTATCAGGCCCCATACGATGCTGGGCCAGACGAGATATTGCCAGGTCGTGGTCCAGTCGATCCTGCCGACAGCGAAGGCGCGGATCAGAAACAGGCCGATGACCAGGATCGCCACGACGGCCGTTATCCGGCCGTAATGGCGCGGCCGGATATGAGGAAGCCGGGCTACATCGACTTCCTCTGCTGTTGCATCGACCGGGGGATTGTTCATGTCCGCCATTGGCGTCAAGGCTGCGGTCCCGCGTCGAACGTCACTTCCTTGTAGGCGCTGAGATCCAGCTTCCATTTCTTGATCAGCGCGTCGTAGGCGCCGTCGTCGATGGTCTTCTTGAGCGCATAGGCGAAGGCGTCGCGAAGCATCGTCGCCTCCGGCTGGAACGCCATGCCCATGAGAGCGGTGGAGAACGGCTCGCCAAGCGGACGATAGAGGTTCGGATCCATCTGGACGATGGTCGGGACGGCTTCCAGCCCCTGCACGGCGGCGACGGCGCGGCCGGTCTTGAGGTTGGTGAGCTGTTGTCCGAGATCGGTGTCGATGATGACGGTGATCTCTCCCTTGCCGGCGGGCGTGCAATTCTTGTCGGACCAGTCCTTGACCGTCTGCGGGTAGGAGGTTCCGCGGCTCGTCGTAATGGTCTTGCCGCAGAGATCCATCAGCGTCTGGATGTCGGGCAAGGTTTTGAGCGTGTAGAACTGCGCCCCAGCCTTCAGATAGTCGATGAAGGTGAACATCGGCCGCCGCTTGGGCGTATCGTAGAAGCCGCTCATGATGACGTCGACGCGGCCAGACTGCAGCGCTGGCGTCATCGCCTCGAATGCGCCGTCCTGATACTCCACCTTGAGCCCGAGGACCTTCGCCATCTCCGCCATGAGGTCGATGTCGAAGCCGGCGAACTCGCCGGTATTCGGATCCTTCGTCTCCATCGGAGGATAGCCGGAATTCAGCGCGACGCGGATGGTCTTGCTGGCGGCGATGTCCGGCGGCAGCTCTTGCGCCTGGGTGACGGCGGTCAAGCCGATCAGGCAAAGGAAGGAAACAAATCCGCTGAGATGTCTTCTAGGCATTGAAGGTTCCCCTTGTTCTATGGTTTGAACATTCTGGCCATGCTGTCGCCCGGCATGCGTGCCGGTCGGACTACCTGAATTCCGCTCCTCCTGCTGCGGTCGCATCCCGGGAAGCGGCCGGTCTGTGCGAGTGGCGAGTCATCGAGAGCGTCCTAACGCGACGGCCGGGCCAGTTGCGGAACCGCCTCCGGCCAGAACGGTATCCGTTCTCTCCGCGGCGCCCATTCTCCGCGATCGACAAGATCCCGGATATGGTCGCCGATCTCCGCCATCGTGGCGAACCAGACGTCGCCCTTGGCCTGCATGTGCTCGATCAGCCCGACCATCGCGTCGGCACGCGCGAGCCGGCCCGAGACGAAGGGGTGCCAGATCGAAGACCACAGGCCGCCATGCGCCCAGGCTGCATCGAAATCGGCGCGGAACACATCCATCGCGCGCTGCGGCGACTGGATTGTCATCGCCATGTTGAACTCTTTCATGTTGACGTATTGCGGCCAGTCGTCGAGCGAGTGATCGGAGGGCAGTTCCACCAGCCGGCCCGCCCTCCCCTCGACGAGGTAGGGAACGTCGTCGCCGCCGAGCGAGGCATCGTATATGAAGCCGTTCTCGATCAGCAGGTCGAGCGTATGCTCCGAATAGGCGCCGGAAGGACAGCGATAGCCCTGCGGCGGCTTGCCGGTAGCCTTCTCGATGGCCTCCATCCCCTTCTTGAGAACGCGCTCTTCGTCGGCCCGCGAAAGCTGGTTCGGGCGCTCGTGCAGCCAGCCGTGATGGGCGAGTTCGTGCCCGTCCCGCACCAGGAGCTCTATCGCCTCGGGATAGGTTTCGATGCACCAGCCGGGCACGAAGACCGTCTGCCGGATCCCGAAATGCCTGCATATGTGCACAAGGCGGGGGATGGCGATGCGGGGGCCGTAGCGCAGGCTCGAGGAAAGGCTTATGCGCCTCGTCGAATCATCCGGATAATAGAGGTGAAGCAGGCTTTCGGCATCGAAGTCGAAGGCGAAGCAGACGGCGCACCGCGCGCCGTTGGGCCAAGGTGGAGGATTGTCGATCAGTCGCAGCATCGGCGGTCCAAGGCTTGTCATCGCATCTTCAGTGATGCAGAGGATTGGTGTCAACTCCATTTTTGGAGTCAGATCCAAAATTGCTCCCGGACTGATCGGGACGAGGAATGGTAGGTGGAATAGGGGCATGGGCGCAGGCAATCTCAGGCAGCGGCATCGGCGGCAAAGGGCGGCACAGGTTCTCGACGCCGCGGAGGCTCTGTTCGCGCGGCACGGATACGAGGGCACGCGGATCGAGGAAATTGCGGAGACGGCCTCGGTCGCGCCGGCGACGATCTACAATTACTTCGCCACCAAGCCGAACCTGCTGATGGAATTGGCCCTGCGCCATGTGCATGCCGTGCTTCCGGAACGGCGCGCCTTCCTCAAGAGCCTCCCCGATGAGCCGCTCAAGGGGATAGAGGCGTTCGAGCGCCTGCTGGCCGAGCAGGCGTTGCGGTTTCTTTCCAGGGAGTGCTGGCGCATCATCATGTCGGCCCAGTTCCTCGAGCCGCAGGGCCGTGCAAGCCGTACGGGAGCACGGCTGAACAACCTGATCAAGCAGCACTACATCCGCATGATCCGCACCTATCAGGCGCGCGAGCGGCTCGACCCCGCATGCGATCCCGTTGCCCTCTCCGAACTTATCGTCGGTATTACCACGATGAATTTCTCCCGATTCATTGCCGGCTCGAACGGCGATCTGGAGGATCTCCTCGCCATGGGGGTTCCCCACATCCGTCTCATCCTCGCCGGACTGCTCTGCGCGCCCGAAGCGTAGAGCTATGCGACAAAAATAGAGTCGTCTCTAAATTTCTGTTGCGCAACCGGCTGAGGCCTCCTAGGCTTCGAGGCAGGACGCTTCGCGTTCGAAATCGCCTTCAATCTGGAGAAGACCGTTGGGCGCGATCACTGAGGCCGAGTGGCGATACAATCAGCTCATCAAGCAGTTCCCGTCCGAGGCCGAGCCGCCTTTCGAGGATTCTGAGCAGCTTGAGAAATGGTGGGGGCGCGACTGGGGCTGCACCAACGATGTCGGCCGGCTCCGCGTCGTCCTGATGCACCGGCCCGGCGAGGAGGTGAACATCGTCGACATCTCCAAGCGGCTCGACAACAACGCCTTCGGCGACGTGCAGACCGGCTGGTACTGGCGCGGGACCGAGGGGCCGGATTTGAAGCGGATGCAGGCGCAGCACGACGCCTACACCGCGGTGCTGCGGGCCGAGGGCGTCGAGGTCGTCTATCTGGACGAGATCGGCGACAGCCGTATGAAGTCCTGCTACACGCGCGACTCCTGTGTCGCCGTCGGCGGCGGCGCGATCGTGACCAGGCTCGGTCCGCGCATGCGGCGCGGCGAGGAGCGCGCGGTCACGCGCACGCTCGCCAGGCTCGGCTGCCCGATCCTGCGGACCATTTCCGGCAGCGGCATCTTCGAAGGCGGCAGCTTTGCCTGGCTCAACCGGAAAACCGCGGTCGTCGGCCTCTCCTCGCGCGTCAATGAGGAAGGCGCGAGGCAAGTCGAGGAGGTCCTCCGCTCGCAGGGCGTCGAACTGATCAAGGTAACGCTCACCGGCTATCGCCTGCACATCGACGGGCTGTTCGTGATGATCGCGCCCGATCTCGCGCTCGCCAACATCACGCTCCTGCCGTTCTGGTTCCTGGAGAGGCTCGACCAGCTCGGCATCCGCCTGATCGAGACCCATCACGAGGACGACATCTCGATCATCAACGCGCTTGCGGTGGCGCCCTACCGGCTGATCATGCCGGAAGGCGTTTCCGGCTATACGCGCGACCGGCTCGACCTCCATGGCGTGGAGGTGATCACCGTCCCCTACGACAAGATGATCTCCGGCGGCGGCGGGCTGCATTGCTCGACTGCTCCCCTCATCCGTGACGAGGCATGAAGACGATGACGAGCGGGCATGAGTGGACCGACGCCCAGAAGAGCGCCCTTCGCTGGCTGGACGGCAACCTTGCGACCCTGTCGGTCGACCACCTCACCATCTGGAACTTCCACGAGCCGTCCTGGCGTGAATACAAATCCTCGGCCTGGTACATGGACAGGCTCGAGCGGGAAGGCTTCGCGGTGGAGCGCGGGACCGCCGGCATGCCGACCGCGTTTCGCGCGCGATGGTCGAACGGCGCCGGTCCGACGCTTGCCGGCTACGCCGAATACGACGCCGTGCCCGGCCAGAGCCAGGAGCCGGTGCCGTATCGCAAGCCGCGCGAGGGCATGAGCCCGCGCGCGGCCGGCCACACCGATCCGCACTCGGCGCTCGGCATCGGTTCCTTCGGCGGCTTCCTGGCGGCCAAGCACGCGATGGAGACGCACGGCATTCCGGGCACGCTGGTCTTCTTCGGCGAACCGGCCGAGAAGATGTGCGGCGCCAAGCCGGTCCATGCGGCGCACGGCTATTATGACGGCCTCGACGCCGCGTTCAGCTTCCATCCGCATTCGTTTCCGGCGCTGACCAATGGCTGCTTCTGGGACACGACGAGCGCGCCCTACTGGAGCCGCATCTATACCTTTGCCTGCGAGAACCCGGAGACGTGGCAGAACGAAGCCTCGGGCGGCTCCGTGACGCACGCGCATGCGACCGCGCGCGCCCCGGGCGCCATCGACGCGGTCTGCCTGATGTACACGAACTCCAAGATGATGAAGGAGTCCATGCTTCCGCATACGGGAAGCTGGACGATCAACGAGTTCATCCCGATCGCCGGCCAGGCCGCAGCCGACAACATCGCGCCCGGCATCGGGCAGATCCAGTACGCCATGCGGGCGCCGACGCTTGCCATGTGCGAGGCGGCCTTTGCGGTGCTCGACCGCAATGCGGACCATATCGCCGCGATGACCCATTGCACGGTCGAGAAGGCCTGGATAACGCGCACGCGCGCCGGCCTGCCGAACCATGCGATGGCCGAAGTCACCTTCCGCAATTTCGAGCGGCTGGGCGCGCCGGTCTGGTCGGAGGAGGCGAAGGGCTTCGCCCGCGAGCTGCAATCCTCGCTCGGGCTCGAGCCGATGCGGGAGCCCTTCTTCGAGGGGTTGATGAAGCTGACGCCGCCCTGGGAGGCCGAGAAGGCATTCCGGGCGCAGCTCCCGGCCTGGCAGCTCAACTACGCTGCCGACGACTATGTCGACTATACCTGGCATGCGCCGACCGTGCGGCTTTACGTGGCGCGCCCCACCCTGCAGGCCCCGGAGCCGGGCTACCGCTATCCCGAATGGGTGCGCTACGCGATGGGCGGGGTGCCGGCCTGCATCGACCCGATGTGGAGCAAGGCCTCGGCGGTGATCGCGACGACGCTGATCGAGCTTCTCACCGACCGCGCGCAACTGGAACGGGCGCAAGCCGAGTTTCGCGAGCGGACCGGCGGCGGCGTCGGCGGGACGAAATGGGTCGCGCCGCTGCTGCCGTCCGACTTCCAGGCCCCCATCGGCTACCGCTGGCCCGAATATGTCGAGACGCCGCGCGGCAGGGAATGGACGGTGCCATGAGGCGTGCCGTCAGCGTCTCTGAGGCGCTTGCCGCACGCCGGAGCATCCGCGCTTTTCTCGACCAGCCGGTTGACGAGGACGAGATCCGCGACATCCTGCGCCGCGCCGCCCGGGCTCCGTCCGGCGGCAATCTCCAGCCATGGGCGGTGCATGCGCTTTCCGGCGGGAAGCTTGCCGCGCTGAAGGCTCTCATGCGCAGGCGCTGCGCGGAGGCGCCGGAAGGCGAGCCCATGGACTATGCGTTCTATCCCGCCGACCTCAAGCCGCATTACGTGAAGCGGCGCGTGCGCAACGGCGAAATCCTCTACGGCGCGCTCGGCATCGACCGTTCCGACAAGGTGGCGCGGCTTGCCTGGATCCACGAGAACTTCCAGTTCTTCGGCGCTCCCTTCGGCGTGCTGTGCTTCGTCGAGCGCGGCTTCGGCCCCTCGCAATGGCTCGATCTCGGCATCTATCTGCAAAGCGTGCTGCTGCTGCTGACGGAGGCCGGCTACGGGAGCTGCCCGCAGGCCGACTGGGCGTTGTTCGAGCGGACCGTCGCCGCATTCCTCGGCAGTCCGCCGGACCTCCAGCTCGTCTGCGGCATCGCGATCGGACACGCCGATCCGACCCGGGCGGAAAATCTCATCCATACGGAACGCGACGATCCGTTCGCCTCCTACGACATGTCTGCCTGAATGATCGGAGCGCTTACGCAAATGGTCCGGAAACGACGGATGAACACGCCCCTTGCCATTGTCGATCCCGCGGCGGCGCCAGGCTTGCCGCAACCGGATTGCTGCGGATCATGAGCCGGCAGAGACCAGCCGATGCGATGACCGGCGGAGAGGCGGTGGTGGCGGCGCTGCGCCACCATGGCATCGACACGCTCTTCGGCCTGCCCGGTGTCCAGCTCGATCACCTGTTCAACGCGCTCCATCCGGCACGCAACGAGCTGCGTATCATCAATGCCCGGCACGAGCAGGGCGTCGCCTATATGGCGCTCGGCTACGCGCAGGCGACGGGCCGCATCGGGGTCTATGCCTGCGTGCCGGGGCCAGGCTTCCTCAATACCTCCGCTGCGCTCTCGACAGCCTACGCAGTGCATGCGCCGGTGCTTGCGCTGATCGGGCAGATCGCCTCGGACCGCATTGGAAAGGGCGGCGGCGAGCTTCACGAGCTCCCCGACCAGACCGCGATCGTAAAAGGCTTGACCCGCTGGTCTGGGATAGCGCGCGCGCCGGCGGACGTGCCGGGGCTGATGGCCGAAGCGTTCGCGCGTATCGAGGCAGGTCAGGCGCCGGCCGCGGTGGAACTGCCGGCGGACGTACTACGGCAGACGATGGAGCGCTCCGGGCCTTCGAATGCGGATCCGGTTCCGCTTCCCGCGCCGGCCGCCGAGGCGATCGAGGCGGCGGCGGCGTGCCTCGCCGGCGCGACGGCACCGCTCATCGTTGTCGGCATCGGCGCGGTCGAGGCGGGCGTGGCGCTGAAGCGGATCGCCGAGCGCCTGCAGGCCCCGGTCCTTGGCCATCTGCAGGGGCGCGGCATCCTCGACACGCAGCACCCCCTGTCGGTCCGCAGGGCCGAGGCCTTCCGCCTGTGGCCCGAGACGGACGTGATCCTGGCCGTCGGCACGCGCTTTCACACGCCGCGCCGCCACTGGGGCCTGAAGCCGCACCAGCGCGTCATCCGCATCGATCTCGATGCGAGCCAGTTCGCGCGCGGGGAGGCGCCTGAAATCGCGATCCACGCGGATGCGCGCGCCGCGCTTTCCGCGCTCGCCGATGCGCTCGACCGCCGAGATGTCCGCCGGACCTCGAGGGCAAACGAGATCGCGCGTCTCAAGCAGGCGACCGCCGATGAGTTCGAGCGCGTGCTCGGGCCCCAGATGCGCTACATCGAGGCGCTGCGCAGCGTTCTCCCCGAAGACAGCATCTTCGTGGCGGACTACACGCAGATCGGCTATGTCGCGACCGCCGCGCTTCCCGTTTCCAGGCCGCGGCTGATGCTCACGCCCGGCTATCAGGGCACGCTCGGCTTCGCCTACGCGACCGCTCTCGGCGCCAAGGTCGGATGCCCGGACCAGCCGGTCGTCGCGCTGTGCGGCGACGGCGGTTTTCTTTTCACCGGCAACGAACTGGCGACCGCCGTCCAGCACGACATCCGCGCCATCGCCGTCGTCTTCGTGGACGGCGCCTACGGCAATGTCCGCCGCATGCAGGAAGATCTCTACGGCGGAAGGGTCATCGCCTCGAACCTCACCAACCCGGATTTCGTCGCATTCGCGGAAAGCTTCGGCGCCGCCGCGCGGCGCGCCGACAGCCCGGCGGAGCTTGCGGATGCGCTGCGCTGGGCGCTCGGCCAATCCGGCCCGGTCCTGATCGAGGTGCCCGTACCGAAGATGCCGGATCCCTGGGATCTGCTGGAGCCGGCATAGTCTGGAGGAATACGAACATGGCTGATCGAACCAGGCTCTATTGCGACCGCGTGTTGACGATGGCGGGAAGCAGGCCTTCCGGCCCGCAGGTCATCGAGATCGAAGGCGACCGTATCGCCTCCATCAAGCCCGCCGATGCGAGCGCGCGCGGCGCGGACGGCGTGCGCGATCTTTCCGGGCTGACCGTGCTGCCGGGCATGGTGGACGCGCACACGCATCTCGACTTCGACGTGCTGCCGGGACTGGAGCTGCAACAGGCGCAGGTCGACGACGCCGAGCTTGCCATGCGCATGGTCAACCGGGGCATCGTGAACCTGCAGATGGGCGTCACCGCCGTGCGGCTCGTCGGCAGCCGCAACTTCATGGATCTGACCTACAGGCGCGACGTCGAGTCCGGCCGCTTCCCCGGCCCGCGCGTCATCACCGCGACGCGGTCGATCCAGTCGAGCCTCGGCGGCAGGCATCCGAACATGCTGACGATCGACTCCATCGAAGGAATGCGCGCGGCGATCCGCGAGAACATCCTGCGCGGTGCCGACCTCATAAAGATCTTCCACAGCGGCTTCGTCGGCACACACCGGGATTCGACGCTGCCCATCATGACCCGCGCCGAGTTGCAGGCCTGCGTTGATGAAAGCCATCGCTTCGGCCTGGCCGTCACCGCGCACGCCTATGGCGGGCTGAGCGTCGACGAATGCTTCGACGCGGGCGTCGACTGCATCGAGCACGGCTTCTTCATGAGCGCCGCCCAGTATGCGCGCGGCGCCGAGCTCGGGCGGTGGGTGGTGCCCACGCTCGGCGTCTTCCTGACGGAACCCGGCATTCCGGAGCTGCCGCACTGGACGGCGGCGATACGCGAACGTCTGCAAAGGGCCCGCGAGGCGACCTGGGAAAGCATCGGGCTCCTCAAGGCTTCGGGAATGGACTTCGCGCTCTCGACCGACGCCAATCACGGCGGTGTGGCATATGAGGCGGTCTATGCGGCGATGGGCGGGATGTCCAATGAGGAAGCGATAGCCGGTGTCACCTCCCACGGCGGAAGGCTCTGCGGAAAACCCGATGAGATCGGCGTGCTCAAACCGGGAAGCTACGCCGACCTTTTCGCTGTGGAGGGCGATCCCTTGCAACGGATCGAAGCCCTGCTCGACGTGCGCTTCGTCATGAAGGGAGGCCGCGGCGTCTTTCCGGCGATCGAGCTACCCCGGCCGGCGGTCGCCGGCGGCTGTCCGCCCCGCACAGGGTAAGGGGGCCGGACGACAAGAAGAGGGCGCCGCCCGGTGGAGCGGCTGCCCGCTTCCGTTGTCCTCAGGCTCCCGTCGACGGCTCGGTGATCTTGTCGTCGTAGGGGTCCTTGGTGACGAAAGGCACGATCCGGATGCCTCCGTCCGCATTGACGGTGAAGCTGCGGACGCCTGCATAGCTGATGTCGTTGCGCTCGAGCAGCGCCTGGGCCGCGGCCTCCTGGCCCGCCGGAACGTAGACGAAGAAGTGACGCACCTTCGTCGGCGTATCGTCGTCGGCCGCCTCCGAACCCGCCTTCCAGTAGGGCACGGACGCCTCGTCGACCGTCATCTCGACCTCGCCGAGTTCGCGCACGCGGCCCGTCCCGTCGACGATGACGATGTCGGGATAATGATCCCCGGCGGGCGTACTGATCGCGCGCCGGCGCTCGGGCACGTTGGTCAGCGTCCTGTAGTCCGGCGCCCAGGTGGTCTGGCCAGGAAAGGGAAAGCGCGTCCTGGCTATGTAGCCGACGACGAGATCATGCGTGGAATCGCCCATGTCATACTCCTTTGAAGGCGCGGCAGAGAAATACGGGACCGGCAGGTCGCGGGCGAGCGGCGCTGCCTGTTGCAAGCGGCCGTGCTCGACCCCGACGACGAGTATGCCCGAAACCAGGATCAGCGCGGCGCCGAGCCAGATCTGGAGCGTGGGAATCTCGGCGAACATGAGGTAGCCGAGCGCGAACGCGCTGAGGATGGAGGTGTATTCCAGCGTCGACAGAGCCGACACCGGAAGCCGCCCCGCGGCTTCGTAGAGGCAGAACTGTCCCAACCCGCCGACGCAGCCGATGCCCATCATCGCGAGGATCTGCCCGGTAGAGGCGGATGACCCGTAGACGAAAAGCGGAACGGCGGTCGCGACGGCAAACAGCCCGTTGACGAAGGAGACCTGCACCAGCGTCGATTCCTCCTGCGACATGCTGCGCAGCATGAGGAGGGACGCCGCCCAGAGACAGGCGGCGAGGAGCGCGAGTGCCACCGCCCCTGAAATCGCGAAATCCGCTAGCCTGCCCGCCAGCGCGACTCCCGTCAGGCCGAGCCCGATGGCGACCCATTGCAGCGCAGGCGTCCGCTCTCCGAGAAACGGCCCGGCCGCGAGCGACACCAGGATCGGGGAGACGAAATAGAGGGTGATCGCCTGGGCCAGCGGCAGGTGGCGGACGGCGAGATAGAAGGCGATCCAGGCGGCGAGCATGAGCAGGCCGCGCACGGTCATGAAGCGTTTCAGCGGCGAGCGGATCAGCCGTACTGCCAGCCGCCGGCGACCGAGAACGAGTGTCGCAGCGAACACCCATGCGCTGCGGACGAACAGCACCTCCCAGACCGGCACAGTCTCGATGATCTGTTTCGTCAACGCGTCCTGAAAGGGCAGCAGGACGTTGGCGGCCAGCACCAGCCCCACCGGAACGAACAGCCCCGTCCGCTGATCGCTGAGGCGGAATGGCATCGGTCGACGGGCCCGGCAACGTTCTTCTCACCGCCTCGCTGGCCGGCCGGCCTCTCCGCGCGCCCGGTCCTGGCGATCGTCCCTGCGGCTCCCTGCATTCAGACGCCAGTCGTCCATGATGCCTCCTCTGCTCCGGTATTGGTACGCGACAACGGCAACTGGAAAAAGAAAAAAAATGGAGTGAACTCCAAAAATATAGTTTGCTATGATTTCGTGGCCTCTGCCCTTGATGGGTTTCGGCACGAAGCTTCAGGGAGACCAAATTGGCAAACGATCTGGACCGGCAGAGTCGGGAGGAAAACGGCGCCGTGACGCTCGTCCGCAAGGCGCGCTTTGTCATCGCCTGGGACGCTGAAACGGAAAGCCACGTCTATGACCGCGATGCCGACGTGGCGTTCGCCGGCGACCGGATCCTCTTCGTCGGACCGGACTATGGCGGTCCGGCGAACAGGGAGATCGACGGCAGCGACATGCTCGTCATGCCGGGACTGATCGACATCCACAGCCATCCTTCCGAGGAGCCCCTGAACAAGGGCCTGTGGGACGAGGTGGGCAGCCCGAAGCTCTACAACACGTCGCTCTATGAATATCTGCCGGTGCTCGACCGCGATCTGGAGGGCGCCCGCGCCGCCTACGGCGTTGCGTTCGCGGAACTGCTGCAATCCGGCGTCACCACGCTTTGCGACCTTTCCGTTCCTACGGAAGGCTGGCTCGATGTGCTCGCCTCCTCAGGCCTGCGCGTCGTGGCCGCTCCGATGTTCCGCTCAGGCCGCTGGTTCACCCGCAACGGCCATCTCGTCGAGTACGAGTTCGACGAAGCTGCCGGACGCCGCGCCTTCGACCGCGCGCTTGCCGACATCGACGCCGCGCTGGCGCATCCGAGCGACCGTCTCTCTGCCATGCTGGTCCCTGCCCAGATCGACACCTGCACGCCGGAGCTTCTGCGCGACGCCTATGCGGAAGCCGAGCGGCGCGACATTCCCTTCCAGACCCATGCGTCGCAGTCCCTGTCGGAATTTCACGAGATGACGCGCCGCCACGGCATGACCCCCGTCGAATGGATGCAGGATATCGGCATTCTCGGGCGGCGTACCATCGTCGGCCACGGCATCTTCCTCGATCATCACCCTTGGACTCACTGGCCGGACACCGACGACCTCGCGCGCCTCGCCGAGGCCGGAGCCACCGTCGCGCACTGTCCGACCGTGTTTGCCAGGCGCGGCATCGCCCTCAATCATTTCGGGCGTTACGGGAAAGCCGGCGTCAACATGGGGATCGGCACGGATGTCTATCCCCACGATATGCTCGACGAGATGCGGCTTGCCGCCTATCTCGGCCGTGTCGTCGCCGGCAATGCCCGCGATACGACGATGGCGGAGATCTTCAACGCGGCGACGATCGGCGGCGCCCATGCGTTGATGCGGGACGACATCGGACGGCTGGCGCCCGGAGCGAAGGCCGACATCGTGCTGGTCGATTGCGCCCATCCGGCAATGCGGCCCTGCCGCGATCCGCTCCGGTCGCTTGTTTATGCCGCGGGCGACCGCGGGGTGCGGCATGTCTTCGTCGACGGCGTTCAGGTGGTCGAGGACGGCCGGGCGATCACCGTCGACTACGCTGCCGCCGCGGCCGCGCTCGAGGAAGCGCAGGCGCGTGCCGTCGAGTCCGTGCCCCGAAATGATTGGGCCGGACGGAGCATCGACGAATTGGCGCCGACCGCCTTTCGCTGGGTGCGGTAGGAAACCGAAGAACCGGATGATCCGGCTCCAGAGAGCCGGGTGGGCATGATCGAGGCGCTCGTGGCGCGAGGCGGCCTCGGCCATGAGTGAGCACATTCAAAGTATCCGGCTGCGGATAAAGAACGATATCGTCGAGCGGGTCGCGGCAGGCCGACGGAAGGCTTGCCCGTTCTCGAAGTTGACAGCGCATGCGCTACAGGTCTACTGGTTCGTTTACCGGACCACCAGACCTGTAGGGAGGCGACGTCATTGGCGGGTGCTTTGAACCTGCGCGCGATTCTGACGGACGACGGCGCCGCCCTGAGCGGCGTGCCGAAGCAGTCCATGAAGGACTTCGTCGTCCAGAAGATCGCGACCCTCATCGCCACCGGCATCCTCGACCGGGGGGACGCCCTGCCGAGCGAGCGCGAGCTTTCGGCCGCGCTGTCGGTCAGCCGCGAGACCGTGCGCGGCGCGATCCTCATCCTGGCGACGCGCGGCATCCTGTCCGTCACGCAAGGGACGCGAACCGTCGTTGCCTCCACCGAGCTCGGCGAGCTGGCCGTGCAGGCGGCGCGCTACCGTGACATCTCGACCTACAGCCTGGACGACGTGCACGAGGCGCGCCTGCTGATCGAGGAGAAAGTGGCGCGCGCGGCGGCGTCGAGGATCGAGCCGGGCATGATCGAGGCGCTTCGCAAGTCGATCGAGGCGCAGGAGGCGGCAGGCGACGATCCCGTCCGCTTCCTGATCTGCGACCGCGAGTTCCACACCACGATCTATCGCGCGGGCGGCAACGCCGCTCTCGCCGACATGGCCGCCGATCTCTACTCCTATCTCCTCGACCACCGCCGGCGGGCGGTGGCGCAGCCGGCAAGCATCGCGACGAGCATCGCCGACCACCGGGCCATCCTCGCGGGGCTGCAAGCCCGCGATCCCGACGCCACGGCCAGCGCCTTCGCGGTGCATGAAACGCGAATCTACACCACGACCAAGCAGCTTTTCTCGCAGTCCGCGCCGAAGGAGCGAGAGTGAATCTTCCATGAGACCATCGGCACAACAGGAGGAGTTCCAATGCTGACAAGACGTCTTTTCACCACCGCCGCGATCGCGGGCCTTGCCGCGATGACCGGCATCGCCGGAACCGCCACCACGGCTCTCGCCCAGTCGAAGGAGCTGGTCTATCTGACGCCGGGCCTCGACCTTGCCTTCTGGCGCTACCTTTCGAAGGGCATCGAGAACGTCGCCAAGGAAGGCGGCTACAGCTACCAGGCGCTCGATTCCGGCAACAACGCGCAGACCCAGCTCAAGAATGCCAAGGACTCGATCGCGCGCGGTGTTGCCGGCATCATCATCTCGCCGACCGACAGCTCGACCGCGCCGGCCGTGCTCGACCTCGCCAAGCAGGCCAACATCCCGGTGGTCATCGCCGACATCGGCACCGACGGCGGCGACTATGTGTCCTTCATCATCTCCGACAATTATCAGGGCGCCAACGGCGTGGGCAAGGCGCTGGCCGAGGCGATGAAGGCTGCCGGCAAGGAAGACGGCAGCGTCGGCATCATCGGGATCAGCCAGGCCCGCCTCAACGGGCAGGCCCGGACCAAGGGCTTCAAGGACGCCATGAACGAGGCCGGCATCACCAAGGAAGCCGGCTTGCAGCAGATGCAGACCTATACCGCCGACGAAACCTTCAAGTTCACCCAGGACATGACGACCGCGAATCCGGACATGAAGGGCCTGTTCGTCCAGACGGACGGACCGACGCTGGGCGCCCTGCAGGCGATCAAGTCGGCCCGCCTGACGGGCGAGGTGCTGGTCGCCGGCTTCGACGGCGTGCCGGAATTCGTGCCGTTGCTGCAATCCGGCGAGCTGATCGTCTCGGGCATGCAGCAGCCCTATCTGATGGGCCAGGAATCGGCGCGCGCCATGCTGGCGCATCTCGACGGCAAGACCCCCGAGAAGGAGATCCTCGTGCCGATCAAGATCGTGACCAGCAAGAACATCGAGCAGGAGCTTCCGGTCATCAAGGAAACCGTCTTCGCCAACGAGATGTAGCAGGCGGCCTGTCGACGGATCGTGTCCGGAGGCGTTCGCCCCCGGACACGATATCTGACATGATGCCTTATGAGTCTGGAGCGCATCCGTTGATGGTTGACGGCAGCAAGACCCCCGAGCCGCTGCTCGTGGCTCGCGGCGTGACGCGGATGTTCGGAAGCGCCTATGCGCTCAGCGACGCGACGATCGCGCTCTACAGGCATGAGATATGCGGGCTGCTCGGCGCCAACGGCGCGGGAAAGTCCACGCTCTCGCGCATCATCTGCGGCCATCTTGCGCCGACCGGCGGGGAAATCCTGTTTCGCGGCGCGCCGCTGGCGATCGGCTCTGCCCGGGACGCGCTGCGCTCCGGCATCGCGCTGGTGGCGCAGGAAACGAGCCTGACGCCCGACATGAGCGTGCTCGAGAACATCTTCCTGCCGAGCTACGCCATGCCGGGCAGGCTTTCCTACGCGCGGCTGCGCCGGAAGGCGCGCGAGATCCTCGCCGAGCTCGGCCACGACCACGCGCTGCCGCTGGACATGGAGGTACGCCGGCTCTCCGCCGCGCAGCGGCAGCTCGTGGAGATCGCCAAGGCGCTGGCGCTCAACGCCGATCTCGTCATCTTCGACGAGCCCACGGCCTCGCTGTCGCCGACCGAGGTCGACCGCCTCTTCGACATCATGACGAAGCTGCGTGACAACGGCAAAGCCCTTGCCTTCGTCTCGCATCGGCTGGAAGAGGTCTTCGCCATCACCGACCGCGTGACCATTTTGCGCGAGGGCAAGACCGTGGCGGACGGATTGCCGACCGCCGGACTGACGCAGAACGACATCATCCGCCATATGGTGGGCCGCGACATAGGCAGCGTCTTCCGCAAGACCGCTGCCGATCGGGACATGGGCGAGCGGCCGGTCGCGCTGGAGGTGACCAGGCTCGCCGCGCCGCCCGTCGTGCGCGACGTTTCCTTCTCGGTGCGCAAGGGCGAGATACTGGGGCTCGGCGGGCTTGTCGGCGCAGGCCGTTCGGAAAGTGCCGAAGCGATCTTCGGACTGCGCCATCGCACCGGCGGCCGCGTCGTGGTGGGCGGCAAGGAGATTTCGCCGCGGAGCCCGATCGCGGCGATCCGCGCCGGCATGGGCATGGTCGCCGAGGACCGCCGCGCCCAGAACATCGTGCCCGACATGACTGTCGGCGAAAACCTGTTCCTCGCCCAGATGGGCAAGCACCGGGGTTTCGGACGCGGCCACGCCGCCAGGCGCAGGCAGGCCGGCGACCTCATGGCCCGGCTGGGCCTCCCGGCCGACCGCATGGACGCCAATCTCCTGCATTTTTCCGGCGGCATGCAGCAGAAGGTCATCATCGCCCGCTGGCTGCTCACCGAGCCGGAAGTTCTCGTCCTGGACGAGCCGACCAAGGGCGTCGATATCGGCACGCGCCAGACCATCTACGAACTTCTGCGCGAGGTGGCGGAGCGCGGCGTGGCCGTGGTGGTCATCTCCTCGGATTTCGAGGAACTGCTCGGGCTGTGCGAGCGGATCGTGGTGATGAGCGACGGCTACACGATCGCCGACCTGCCGGCTTCCCAGCTCAACGAGGAGAGCCTCACGCTGTTCGCCGCCCCGCGAAGCTCGGCCGAGCGCAACGCGGCTTTCCTCCGCGATCTCGTTTCCAGCTATGGCGGCACGGCATTCTGGGGGCTGATCGACGGCGACCAGTTCGTGTGCCTCGCCGTCGCCGAGGACAGCCGGACCGCACCGATGCATCTTGCCGCCGGGCATGTCTATCCCGTGCGGGAGACATCGATGCCCGCCGCTCTCCAGGCGCGGGCGCCCGGCATCGTCGTCGAGGAGGACGGACGCTCCACGCTTCTCACGCGCCTTTCCAACCGCCGGGGACACGATCTCGGCTGGATCGGCCTCAGCCTGCCGCCGGGCGCGTCGATCCCCGATGCGCAAGCGCTCTCGGCACGCATGGCCACGCTGTTCGAAATACCGAAACCTGAAGAGATCGACGCATGAACGCGCCCAGCCGGACCCTTGCGCTGCCGAAGATCGCCAACACGCTCGAGGCCCGCATGCTCGGCCTCGCCGTCGTGCTCGCGATCATCCTGTCCTTCATCTCGCCGCACTTCTTCACCGAGCGCAACATGTTCAACATCCTCGACCAGTCGGTCGTGCTCGGCATCGTGGCTGTGGGCATGACGCTGGTCATCCTGACCGGGGGCATCGACCTTTCGGTCGGTTCGGTCGCAGGCCTCACCGGCATCGTCCTGGCGCTCTTCCTGAAGGAGTTTCCAATTCCCGTGGCGATCGTTCTGGCGATCGGCTGCGGCGGCCTCATCGGGTTGTTTTCCGGTGTGCTGATCGCCGTATTCGGGCTTGCGCCCTTCGTGGTGACGCTCGGCGTGATGGCGATGGGGCGCAGCCTCGCCTATATCGTCTCGGGGCAGCGCTCGATTTCGGGCCTGCCGATGGGATTGCAGGACATCGTCTACACCACAGTCCTCGGCATCCCGACCAACGTGATCTTCCTGCTCGGGCTCTACGTGGTCACATGGGCATGGCTGACCTATTCGAAGGGCGGCCGCACCATCTATGCGGTGGGCTCGAACATCGACGCCGCCCGGGCGGCCGGCCTCAACACGCTCTTCTATTCCATCTTTCCCTACGTCGCGGCGGGAGCGCTTTCCGCCACGGCAATGACGTTCTCGCTGGCGCAGATCATGTCGGCCGATCCGATCGGCGGCAACCAGCTCGAACTCGACGCCATCGCCGCGGTGGTGATCGGCGGCGCCAGCCTCTATGGCGGCCGCGGCTCGATCTTCGGCACGCTGATGGGCGTGCTCATCATGGTGATGATCCGCAACGGGCTGAACCTGCTCGGCGTCTCGCCCTTCTGGCAAGGCACCGCCATAGGAGCGATCATCATCCTCGCTTTGCTGGCCGAGCGGCTGATCACCTGGAAATCGCGCCGGGTATAGGAGAGGATCAGATGACGCTTGCCGAACCGTCCCGCGCCGTACGCCTCTACGGCACCGAGGAACTGCCGGCCGAGGAGCGGCCGTTGAAGGCCGGACCGCTCAGCGTGCTGTTCGACGGCGCCAACCTGCGCGACATCCGGATGCATGGCGAGGAAGTGATCCGCGCCATTTCCTTCGTGGTGCGCGACAAGGACTGGGCAACGCTCATTCCCGCCATTGCCGATCTGGTCGTGGAGGAGAGCGCGGACCGTTTCCGTGTGAGCTATCGCGCTGGCGTCGCAGGCAAGGGCGAGGCCTTCGACTATACGGTCGAGATCGAGGGCACGGCGGCGGGCGTCCTGACCTATGCGGGGCGCGGGCATAGCTCGACCGGGCTTCTCACCAACCGCACCGGTTTCGTCGTGCTGCATCCGATCGAGGGAGTCAGCGGCGCGCCGGCCACCATCACCCATACCGGCGGAGAGAAGGTCGAGACGCGCTTTCCCGACCTCATCGACCCGATCCAGCCGATGATGGACCTTCGCGAAATCTCGCATCGCACGCCGCGCGGGCAGAATGTCCGCTGCCTGATGGAAGGCGACGGGTTCGAGATGGAGGATCAGCGGAACTGGACAGACGCGTCCTACAAGACCTATGTCCGGCCTCTGGCCCTCCCCTGGCCTTATCGGATCGAGCCGGGCGAAGTGCTCGATCAGAAGATTACCGTGACAATCACCGGCGCGCCCGGCGGGGCTCCGCCGCAAAGGGGCGGAGACGTGGTCGCGCTGACGCTCGGCGGCGCGCGGGGCGCGATCCCGCCGCTCGGCGTCGGGCTCCAGCCGGAAGACGCCGCCGCGACCCTTGCCCATGCCGGCACGCTTCGGAAGCTCGGCCTGTGGCACGTGATCTGCCATCACGATCCGCGCCGCGGCCACGATGCGGCGACGCTGGCAAAACAGGTCGAGGCCGCGCGGGCGATCGGTGCCGAGCCGTGGCTCGAAGCCGTGGTGGAGCATGTCGACGATGCCGGCGCGGCGGCCGAAATCGGCGCGCTCGGCGGAGTCGCCGCCACGCTCGGCCATCCGTTCGGCACCGTGCTGGTCTCGCCGGCGCCCGACCTCAAATGCACGTTGCCCGGCAGCGTCTGGCCGCCCGCCCCGGACGCAGGGAAGCTTTACGCCGCCACGCGCGCCGCCTTCCCGAAGTCGCGCGTCGGCGGCGGCATGTTCTCCTTCTTCACGGAGCTGAACCGCAAGCGGCCGCCGACGGAGGCCATCGACCTCGTGACCTTCACGACGGCCGCGATCTTCCACGCCGGGGACGACCGCTCCATGATGGAGACGCTTGAGTGCCTGCCGCATATCGCGCGGACGGTGCCTGCCATCGCCAAGGGTCTTCCCTATTCGGTAGGGCCATCGGCGATCGGCCTGCGCGACAATCCCTATGGCGAGGCGCCGGTCGCCAATCCGGGCAACATCCGCCAAGCGGTGAACTTCAACGATCCGCGCCAGCGCGGCGTCATGGGAGCGGCCTGGAACCTCGGCTATTTCGCGGCTTTCGCCGAAGGCGGCGCGGCGGCGGTCGCGCTGGGCGGCGCCGTGGGGCCGTTCGGCGTGCTGTCGGTGCCGATGCCGTTTTCCCAGCCCTGGTTCGAAGGCAGGGGCGAATTCTACCCGATATGGCACGTCGTGCGGGGCCTGGCGAGGCTCAGGGGCTCTGCGCTCCGGCCGGTCGTTTCCTCCGTTCCGGGAGCGGTGCGCGGCATCGCGGCGGAGACGGAAAACGGCATCGAGCTGTGGCTCGCAAACCCATCGCCCGACCCGCTCGAGCTGCGCCTTCCGGAGGGCTTCACGCAGGCCGCGATGCTCGATGCGGCATCCTTCGTCGCGGCGTCCCGCAACGCGGATCTCCTCGACGGGCCGGCACCGCTGGCGACGCGAAACCTGTCGCTGGACGCCTACGCCGTCGTGCGCGCGACCGGCCGTTCCTGATGTCGCCGCACAGCATTCGGGAAGCCACGGGAAGGGACGGAAAGCCCATGCATGTACTCGTCATCGGCGCAGGCGGAATGATCGGGCGCAAGCTCGCGACCGAACTTGCGCGGACAGGATCGCTCGGCGGCGCGGAGATTAAGCGGATGACCCTCGCCGACGTGACGCCGCCGCCCGTGCCGGCTGGCGAGGTAGAAGCCATCGACGCGCTTGCCGTGGACATTTCCGCTCCGGGTGCGGCCGAGAGGCTCGCCTCGCTGCGGGCCGACGTGATCTTCCATCTGGCCGCCATCGTGTCCGGCGAGGCGGAGCGCGATTTCGAGAAGGGCTACCGTATCAATCTGGACGGCACGCGCCTGCTGTTCGAGGCGATCCGGCTGGAAGGGGAGAGACAGGCCTATCTCCCGCGCCTGGTGTTCACGTCCTCCGTCGCGGTCTACGGCGCGCCGTTGCCGGACCCGATTCCCGACGATTACATCCTCGCGCCGCTGACCAGCTACGGCACGCAGAAAGCCATCTCCGAACTGCTGCTCGCGGATTATTCGCGCCGCGGATTCTTCGACGGCGTGGGCATAAGGCTGCCGACCGTCGTCATCAGGCCCGGCGCTCCGAACGCGGCGGCCTCCGGCTTCTTCTCCGGCATATTGCGCGAGCCGCTCGCGGGTGAGCGTTCGGTCCTGCCGGTCAAGGAGACGGTCAAGCACTGGCTTGCCAGCCCGCGTTCGGCGGTGGCCTTCCTGATCCATGCCGCGACGCTGGAAACGTCCGGCCTGGGCGCGCGCCGCACGCTGAACATGCCGGGTGTCGCGGCGACCGTCGCCGACCAGATCGCCGCGCTGAGGCGTGCCGCGGGACCCGACGCCGAAGCGCTGATCGACCGCAAGCCCGACGAGACGATCGAAAGGATCATCGCCGGGTGGCCGAAATCCTTTGCGCCGGAGCGCGCGGCGGGCCTCGGCTTCTCCGCCGAGACCACCGTCGACGAACTGATCGAGGTCTATCTGGCGGACGATGCCCCGAATGCGGCTTCCTAGTCCGGTATTGGAGAAACACTGATGTTGCTCGGCTGTATCGGCGACGATTTTACCGGGTCCTCCGACCTGGCCAACACGCTCGCCAAGGGCGGCATGCGGACCGTCCAGTATAACGGCGTTCCGGTGGCGGATGCGGACCGTTCGGTCGAGGCGGGCGTCGTCGCGCTGAAGACGCGAACCGTTCCGGCGGCCGAGGCCGTCGCGCAGTCGCTGGCGGCACTGGCGTGGCTGCGGCGGCAGGGCTGCCGCCAATACCTCTTCAAATACTGCTCGACCTTCGATTCGACGCCAGAGGGGAATATCGGGCCGGTGCTCGATGCTCTCGGCGATGCGCTGGGCGCGCCGCGCTCGGTCGTGTGCCCGGCTTTTCCGGCGACCGGCAGGTCGATCTACCAGGGGCACCTCTTCGTCAACGACAGGCTGCTCAGCGAATCCGGCATGGAAAAACATCCGCTCACTCCGATGACGGATCCCGATCTGAGACGCTGGCTCGGCCGGCAGACGAGCCGCGCGATCGGTCTTGTCCCCTATACCGTCGTGGCCGAGGGAAGCGGCGCGATCAGGAACGCGCTAGAAGCTGCGTCCCGGCGCGGCGACCGTTACGTCGTGGTCGACGCGATCCTCGACAGGGACCTCGCCGCCATCGGCGAAGCGGCCGAAGACGACGTTCTCCTGAGCGGCGGCTCGGGGATAGCGCTCGGGCTTCCGGCCAATTTCCGGCGTGCCGGATTGATCGGCGCGGCGGCCACGCACTGGACGGGGAGGCAGGGGCCGGTGGCTGCGCTCTGCGGCTCGTGCTCGATCATGAGCCGGCGCCAGATCGCCGAGCACGCGAAAAATCATCCGGCGCGGGCCGTCGAGGTCGACGATATCGTCGCAGGCGCGGCCGACCCGGCTGAGTATGCCGGCTGGGCCATCGACCGGCAGCCGGACGGGATACCGCTGATATATTCCTCGGCCGAACCCGAGGTCGTTGAAGCCGCGCAGAAGCGCCACGGGAAGGAGCGCCTCGCCGCAGCCGTCGAAGGCTTTTTCGAGGATCTGGCCCGCCAGCTTTCATCGCGCGGCCTCTGCCGGCTGGTGACGGCAGGCGGCGAGACATCGGGCGCCGTGGTGTCGGCGCTGGGCATCTCGTCCTTCGAGATCGGGCCGGAGATAGATCCGGGCGTTCCCGCCCTGAAGTCCGGCGACCCGGACATGGTCCTCGCTCTGAAGTCCGGCAATTTCGGCTCGGTCGGCTTCTTCGAAAAGGCGGCCGGAATCCTTGCGGGAGGTACCGCGCCATGAACGAGGAAACACGCCTGCGCGAACAGATCGTCACGGTCGCCGCATCCCTGTTCGCGCGCGGGCTGACCGCCGGCAGCTCCGGCAATATCTCCGCGCGGCTCGGCGACGGCCGGCTTCTGGTGACGCCGACCGGCTCGTCCTTCGGGGCGCTCGATCCGGCGCGGCTTTCGCTGTTCGACGCGGAGGGGCGCTTCGTCAGCGGCGACAAGCCGACCAAGGAGATGCCGCTGCACTCGGCGTTCTACGAGACGCGCGGGGCGCGGACCGGTGCCGTCGTGCATCTCCATTCGACGCATTCCGTGGCGGTGTCGCTGCTGCCCGACATCGACCCCGACAGCGTCTTCAAGCCGCTGACGGCGTATTCGATCATGCGGCTCGGCAAGGTGAAGCTGCTGCCCTACATCCGGCCGGGGGACCCAGCGATGGGCGACGCCGTGCGCGGTCTTGCGGGCAAGCGTTCGGCGGTGCTGCTCGCCCACCACGGGCCGGTCGTCGCGGGCAAGGACCTGGAAGCAGCCGCCTACGCGATGGAGGAGTTGGAGGAGACGGCAAAGCTGACGCTGCTCACGCATGGGCTGCGGCCCAAAATCCTGACGACGGCCGAGGTGCGCGACCTGGTCGCACATTTCGACATCGAGTGGGACGACTGACGCGGTTCTCGGCCAATCCGGACGATGCAGTGGAGGCCGCCGCGCCACATGGCATCGGCCTGCCGATCGTGAGGGGCGACCCGCCAGCCGTTTGCGACTTTACATGGTCCTCAGGACAGACAAAGGCGCAGCCTGTAGTTTCGGATTTCTGATTGGGCGAACTGCAAAAGCGGGATCGTCGCCATTCGTCCAGCAATGGAATCGGCCACCATCGGCATGGTGGAGAGATTGGCGGAACCTGCCTGGCTCGACATTGCGATCCGTGGGCGATTGGGCTGCCATTTTGGTATCGCCGAAGACGTGGGTCATTCGCCCAATGTCAGGTTGGTGCCGGTGCACCGATGGAGACCGATATCGCCGGGCGGCAATGTGACAATGACGCCGGCGGCAATTCATAGCACCCCGCTGGCGTCTCCGTGCTCGACAGAACCGCGGCTGTCCTTGCCTCCGTGTCGGGCCGTCGAAACGGTGATACGTCGAGAAGTATGTCGATAGCGTTTTACCTATCATGCAATAATGGACCTATGGACATCGTCATGATATGAATCCGCCATGGGTCGGACTGGAGGGTGACGATGCGTGTAGTCGTTGTGGGGGCCGGCATTTCGGGGACGATGACGGCCTATTTCCTCCATCGGGCGGGCTGCGAGGTCACGGTCGTCGAGCGTGAGTCCGGTGCCGCGGACGCCACCAGTTTCGGGAATGGCGGCGTTATAGGCTGCACCCAGGTCGAGCCGTGGGCACAGCCGGGACTGCCGCTCAAGCTGCTCAAATGGATCGGCCGCGAGGATGCACCGGTCCTGGTGCGTGTTGGCCAGATACCCCATGTCATGGGGTGGGGACGCCGTTTCCTGGCGCGATGCAACGCCGCCGATGCGCGGGATGCGCTTGCGGTGAACGTCAGGCTGACGCTTTACTGCCTTGAGCAGTTCGCGGCATTGCGCGAGCGCGAGAAGATGACAGGCGAGGAATACGATCTCGGCCTCAACGGGGCCTACAAGCTTTTCTTCACGCCGGAGGCGTTCGCGCACGCGCGCGAGTTCGGCAAGGAACTCGCCGGGCTGGGGGCGCCCGTCGAAGCGCTGGATTCCCGGGCGGCGGCCGAGCGGGAGCCGGCGCTCGGCCCGATCGGCGACCACCTCTCCGGGGTCCTCGCCTTCCCGAAGGAGGAGATCGGCGACTGCAGGAAGTTCACGCGATGGATGGCGGACCGGCTGCAACGCGCCGGCGTCAGGTTCCTCTACGGAACCGGCGTCAGCAGGTTCCGCGTCGAGTCGGGCCGCGTGCGGGCGGTGGATACCCACAAGGGGCCGCTGGACGCCGACGCTTTCGTCGTGGCCGCCGCGAGTTGGACGCCGGGACTCCTGAAGGACATCGGCATCCGGGTGCCGGTCATCCCCGTCAAGGGCGTCAGCATCACCGTGCCGGCAACGCCGTGGGAAGGCGCCCTGCAGTCGGCCGTCATCGATTATTCGCGCCTTTTCGGGCTGATCCGCATTGGCGACCGGCTCCGCGTCTCCGGATCGGCGGAGGTGACCGGCCACAACACGGTGCCCTCGCCCGCCCGCTGCAAGGCGCTCGTGGACAGCGTGCTCGAGATCTTTCCCCAGTTCGCAGCCTGCATGAAGGCCGGCCCGCCCCTCTACTGGGCCGGGCTGCGGGGCAACTCGCCCGACGGCGTTCCGATCCTCGGCCGGACACCCGTCGGCAATCTGTTCCTCAATGTGGGACACGGGCCGGAGGGGTGGTCGACCTCGTGCGGCGGAGCAAGGCTCGTCGCGGCGGCGGTGACGGGCGAGCGGCCGGAAATCTCGATGGCCGGCCTGGAGTACTCCCGTTTTCATTGAGCGCCCGATCGGGACCGCGCTCCGGCCCGATCGTCAGCCCTTGACGGCACCGAGCGAGATGCCGCGCACGAGGAACCGCTGGAAGCAGGCCACCGCCAGGAACACCGGCACTGTGCCGAGCACGGACAAAGCCGAGATTTTTGCCCAGAACGTCGATTGCGCGCCGAAATACTGGCTGACCTGAACGGGATAGGTCAGCACCTGGGTGCGCGTCAGCACCAGGGCGAAGAGGAACTCGTTCCACGAGAAGATGAAGGCGAATACCGCCGTGGCGAAAAGCCCGCTGCCCGCAAGGGGGATGACGACGATCCAGAGCACCTGCCAGCGGCTGGCGCCGTCGATGAAGGCGGCCTCCTCCAGCTCGATGGGAATCTCCTGGATGTAGCCTCGCATCATCCAGATCACGTAGGGCAGCGCGAAGGCGGTATAGAGCAGGATGAGGCCGGTATAGGTGTCCGTCAGCCCGATGCGGGCGTAGACGAGGAAGATCGGAAAGACGACCGCGATCGGCGGCAGCAGGCGCTGCGAGAGGATCCACAAGGCCAGATTCTTGCCGCCGGTTTCGAAGCGCACGAGCGAATAGGCGCAAAGCGTACCCAGGGCCATCGCGATGACCGTGCTTGTCCCCGCGATCACGAAGCTGTTCCAGATCGTCCAGACGTCGCCGTCGCGGAAGAGCACCCAGAAGTTGCCGAACTGCGGCGTCGCCGGATACCAGGCCGGCGGCGAGCGGAAGATCTCGCGCGGCGTCTTCAGGGAGACGGCGAACATCCAGTAGACCGGGAACAGGAAGACGACCGTGATGCACAGGGTCGCCGCATACCATCCCGCGGCGCCGATGCTTGCGCGCAGCCTCATCGGGCGACCTCCAGCCGCCGCAGGGCCGCCATAAGCAGCGCCGAGAGCGCTATCACCAGCACGACCACCAGGGCTCCCACGAAACTCGTGTCGAACTCCTGGAAACCCCTGACATAGGCATAGATCGAGATCGTCTCCGTCGAGGTGCCGGGGCCGCCCCGCGTGAGCTGCCACACGATGTCGAAGATCCGCAGGAGATCTAGGCTGCGGATCAGCAGCGCGATGGACACGATGGGCATGATGGCAGGCAGCGTCACGAAGCAGAAGATCTGCCACTTCGAGGCGCCGTCGAGCGCGGCAGCCTCCTGCTGCTCGTGATCGACGTTGGAGAGGGCGGCCAGCAGGATCAGGAACATGAAGGGCGTCCACTGCCAGACGTCGCATATGATGATGGCCGGGTAGGCGAAGCGCGGGTCGATGGCCCAGAGGATGGAAACGCGCTCGCCCGCCAGCCAGCCGATCATCTGGTTGATCGGGCCGAAGCGGTCGTCGAACATCAGCCGCCACATCGACCCGGCCACCATCGGCGAGACGACGGTCGGGATGATGAGAAGCGCCACGAAGAGGCGCTTCAGCGGGCGGTCCTCCAGGAAGTGCAGCGCCAGCGCCATGCCGAGCCCGAGTTGCAGCGGCAGGGCCACTGCCGCGATGGCGAACGTATGCGCCAGCGCGAGCCCGAAGCGCCCGTCCTCGAACAGCCGGACGTAGTTGGCCAAGCCGGCAAAGCCGGTGTCCGACGCCGTGAGGGTAAGCCGCTGGAAGCTCACCACGATCGAATACAGCAGCGGGAAAAGGCCGAATAGCGCCATGATGAGGACGGCCGGCGCCGCCAGCGCCACGGCAAAGCCGCGATCCTGCCGGCCGCCCTTGTTTCCCGATGCCTGTGCCATGTCCGGCCCGCGGCTCACATGCGATAGGCGCTGGGCCTGGAGGCCCAGGCCTTGTAGGCCTCGCGCTGCCGGTCGACGCCCACCTGCTTCGTGATGGCGTCCCACTGCGCCGCGGCCTCATCCAGCGCCGCCTTCGGATCCTTGCCGCCGATCGCGGCGATCACCGCGCGCGCCAGCGTATCCGTGTACTTGTAGGTCTCGAGCACGGCGAAGTCGGCATAGCCCTTCTCGTCGCCTTCGCGCAGCACGGAAAGATAGTTCGGGGCCGTCGGCCACAGCGCCTGGAACTCCGGGCTGTCGAAATGCGAGTACCGGAAGGGGTCGCGCAAGCCGATCGGCCGCATGACGTTCTTCAGGCTCTCCGTCTTCGACGTCAGCCACTGCATGTAGAGATAGGCCGCATCCTTGTTCTTGCTGTCGGACGACAGCGCAAGCTGGATGCCGGGCACCAGGGACGGATGCCCGCCAGGCGTCAGCGCGTAGCCGATCTTGTCCACCACGGTGGACTCCGGCACCCATGACAGGGCCTGCTCGTCCGCGTTGATGCCCTGCGCCCAGCGCGCCACCGGCGGCCAGGTGATGGTCATGGCGATCTCGCCGGAATTGAGGGCCGAGAGCGACTCGCCGAAACCCCAGGTGGCGGCCCCCGGCGGCTGGCATTTCAAGGCGTCGACCATTTCCTGCACGGCCCGGACGCCGGCCTCGCTGTTGATCTGCGCCTTCATGCTGGCTTCGTCGAAATATTTGCCGCCGTAAAGGCGGAAGCGCTCGCCGAAGAAGAAGTGCTGGTATCCGGTGTTGATGAGGCCGGCCCCGTAAACCTTGCCACCGGTCTGGTCGGTGATGAATTGGCAGACCTCGTTGAACTTCCCGTAGTCGGTAGGCGGCGCCAGGTCGTATCCGTACTTGGCCTTGAACGCCTCCTGCATCGCGGGGTCTTCGAAGATGTCCTTTCGGTAGTAGAGAACGTGAACGTCTCCGTCGACGGCGAGCGCATAGGTCGCGCCCTGGTACATCGTGCCTTCGCGGAAGGCCGGCACGATGTCGTCGAACTCCTCCTTCACGCCGTATTTTTCGATCAGCGGATCCAGTGGTTCGAGGGCGCCGGCCAGAACGAGGTCGGCGACCCAGGAATGGCCGATGGTCAGCACGTCATAGGCGCCGCTTCCCGCTTTGTGCTCCAGCAACTGCTTGGTGAAGAGCTCCTCGTAGGGCAGTTCCGAAACCTTGACCTTGATGCCGGTGAGCCTTTCCCATTCCGGCCCGGTTACGTTGATGCCGAGCATGGCCATGAGGCCGGCCTCCTCCGCCACGTTGATGGTCGTGCCCGCGAACGCCTTCGCAGCCTCGACGGCCTTCGCGGCGGCGTCCTCCTCCGCGAAAAGCGGCAGCGGCTGAAGGGAAGCCAAGATCGTCGCGCCGAGAATGGCCAGCGTCGTGCGCCGTGTGGTCATGTTCAAGTCTCCTCTTTCGGTTCTTTTTCGATGGCCGGGAAGGACGCGGTAATACGGATCCGGCCGTGCATTTCCTCTTCGGGGTCAAGCGTTCTCACCGCATGCCCGGCAACGCCCCTGGCCATGCGGTTGTAGCCGTCATTGGCGTTGGTCACGGGCTCGATGCAGATATACGGGTAGTCCCAGGCATCGTAGATCTGGAGCTTGCCGAACACGGGATCGGCCTCGACGGTCGTGGCGGAGCCGTCCGGCCTCGTCAGCACCGCTCGGCCGTCCCAGTCGTCGAAGCATCGGTCGAGTCCGCGGCCCAGGACTTCCTGCCCCTGCCTGAAATCGAGACCCGGAGGCGGCTCGGCCGGCCCGAGGTCCACGGTCTCGGGCGAATCCGGGGGCCAGACCTTGCCGTGGCCGAAGGCGAGCGTGGCTCCCGGCACGGTCGGGAAATAGGGATGCAGGCCCATCCCTGCCGGCATCGGCGTCCGGCCCCTGTTCGCAAGGGTCAACTGCGCGA
The DNA here is from genome assembly GCA_017305925.1 of Hyphomicrobiales bacterium. GTDB lineage: Bacteria > Pseudomonadota > Alphaproteobacteria > Rhizobiales > Rhizobiaceae > Arvimicrobium. The sequence continues at coordinate 98,487 of JAFKJW010000184.1, forward strand.
GGAATGTGCCGCCGTCGAGCGAATATTCGATGCGCCCGTGCCAGGGGAACGGAAAACGATCGGGTCCCGGTTCGTAGTCGAAGACCAGTGAAAGGCGGTCCGGTTGGCTGGATTCGATCCGCCATGCGCTGATCCAAGCCTCGCCATGCGTGGCTGAAGGCTCCGTCGGGACGTTCCGGGCGAGGGGATGAAAGCGGCCGGCGAAGGAAAAACCGCCGCCGAAGATCGGGCCCGAGTAGGGCATCAGCGGAAAGGCTGCGAAGCCGTAGACATAGGCTTCTTTGAGGGCGCTCGACAGGGCCGGTCGCAACACGTCGCGCCCGGACGACCGCAGCGACACCACGCGCGCGCCGCAGGACGGCATGACCACCAGTTCGAGATCGCCCGCCTCGAGGCGGGTGACTGCACCGGTCGGCCGCAGATCGCTGAACATCCCCATCGTACCGACCCTCGCAGAGCACGATCAGCCTCGGAAGAAGCGTATGAGAACAGCTAAGCAACTGTCAATAGGATGCAGACAATCGTCAAGGCTATTGTCCTATAGTACCTTCGGTCGGCACGGGCGGTTCGCAGACCCGCCGGGCATGTACGCTTGCCCGGATGCAGGGGGGGCGACTTTCAGGCATCCCGGTCCGCCGCCGGGAATTCGACATCATGGCGTGGACGGCGCTGTCTTCGCCCGACCGGCCGCGCGGCCGCAGCCGGAGTGGGCGTCGTTACGCGGCGGGCTTGCGTCCCCGCGTGGGCTTCTTCGCCTGGCCGTCCTGCGGTCCGCGCAAGCCGGCCCATATCCGTGCGCATGATCTCGTCGTGCAGCCGTTTCGACTCGGTGTAGAGCTGACTGATCAGCCGCAGGTGGCTCGTCATCTCGTGAAAGGCTCGCATGGGGTCGTGCGCCGCAACGGCCTCGAAAATCGCGGTGTGGTCGCGGACCGAGAATCTGTCGGCATCCGGCATGTGGATCGTCGTCGTGCGCTGGTCGACCAACCATTGGCTCAGGATGTCGTGCACGGCGGCGAAGATCGGGTTGCGGGTGATTACCGTCAGCTCGTAGTGAAAGGCGACGTCGGTGCGGATGAATTCCGGCGTGTTGTTGAACGCCGCGACGTTTGCGTCCAGCTTTGCCTTCAGCCTCTCGATGTCTTCCGCCGTGGCGCGCTCGGCCGCCTGCCAGGCCACGCCGGACTCGAACAGCAGGCGCACCTCTTCCAGGTGCGCCTGCCCCTTGCCGCGGGCGGCCGTCTGCTTGACCAGGGCCGCCAACTGGGCGGCGAAGAAGGATGGGCTGGGGGCTGTCACCTGCGCGCGCGTGCCGCTCATGATGTCGACGCGGCCCTGCTGCTGCAGCAGGAACAGCGCTTCGCGGACGGACGGACGTCCGACGCCGTAGCGCTCGGCGAGCTCCTTCTCCGAGGGGAGCTTGTCGCCCACGGCGAACTCGCCCGAGCTGATTGCGGCTTCGATGAGTTCGGCGACTTCGTGGGACCGCTTGCGGCGGCCGGCCTGGATCTGGGGCATGTTCATTGCGCGATATTCCTGTGAGCAAGATCGGATGCCGCACGCCCGGGACTCGACCGTCCCCGCGGCAGTGTTCGGATGGCAATGGCCACGCTTTTATCCGAAGGTCAAAACGCGGTCCACGTATTGTCCGCCCTCTTTCGCCTGCGTCCGGCAGGCCCGCCGCCCGCGCCATCGATATCGGAGACCAAAGGTGGCAAATTGTAAATAGCATATTGTGCTATCGTACTGTTGTGCATATGTTCGTGTGAACATGAGAGGTTGAGACGTCGTTCGCAGCCTGTCGCGGGAGGACGAGGAGAGGGGATGCTCCAGTCGGGGGATTTCGCAGGGGCGGGAAGTGAGCCGGTCCGGTCCGGGGTCGCCACTCCTGCGCTGCTGGTCGACATCGAGGCGCTGGACCGCAACATTGCCGTCATGGCCGAGCGGGCCGCCGCGCTTGGCGTGAAGTTCAGGCCGCACGCCAAGGCGCACAAATGCGTCGAGGTCGCTCAAAGGCTGCGTCGCGCCGGAGCGATCGGCGTCTCCTGCACCACGATGGAGGAGGCCGAGACCATGGCGCGGGGCGGCCTTGGCGGCATCCTGATCACCTCGCCGCTCGCCGCCCCCTGGCAGTTGGAGCGTCTGCGTCGGCTCCTCCTGCGCGGCGCGGACGTCATGAGCGTCGTCGACTGCGAGGCCCACTTGCTCGGGCTTGCCGCCGCCGCCCGAGGCGCCGGCCGCAAGGTCGGCGTCGTGGTGGAGATGGATGTGGGCGTCGGGCGCACGGGGTGCCTCGAGGTGGACGATATCGTGGCGCTCGCCCGGCAGGCGGCGGCAAGTCCCGATCTGCGCTATGACGGCATCCAGGCCTACTGGGGCAACCTTCAGCAGATCATGCCGCTCGCGGAGCGCGCCCGGCTTGTCGGGGTGCAGATGGAGAGGGTGCGCGGCGTGCTCGCGGCGTTGCGCGAAGCCGGGCTGGCGCCCGCCATCGTCACCGGCGCGGGCACCGGAACATTCGGCATCGACGCCGCGTCCGGTCTCTTCACGGAAATCCAGCCCGGCTCCTTCCTGTTCATGGATTCCTGCTACGGAACCGTCGATCTCGGCGCCGGCACGCGGTTCGAGCCGTCCCTCTTCGTCGCCGCGACCGTGGTTTCCGCGGCGCGCCGGGGCCGCGTCATCGTGAATGCGGGGTTCAAGGCTTTCGCGACCGACAGCGGCCTGCCGGGCGCGACCATCGAGTTCCTGACATCCCACTGCGACCCGACAGTGAACCTTTATCCCGCGTTCCACGTGGTGCGCGGTCCGGACGTCGTCGACCGCTGGCCGATCGCCGCGCGCTACGGAAATTCAGCCTGAGGGGAGATGACCGTGAAGACAGCCGTTCCCGCAGATCACCGAGTGCCGATCTCGAAGGCGGTGCGCGCCGGGGATTTCGTGTTTACCTCGGCCTACGGACCCTGGACGTTCGATCCGCTGGACGTGACCTTCGACGCCGACGGCAACATCCTCGGCGACGGAACGCCGCATCGCGACATGCCGTTCGAGGAGCAGGTTCACAAGACTTTCGGCTTCGTCAAAGCCGCGCTGGAGAGCGGCGGCTGCGGCCTGGAGGACGTCGTCAGCTGCGAATGCTGGCTTTCCGACGCCCGGGACTTCGTGGCGTTCAACGCCATCTACAAGACTTATTTCGTCAAGGATCCGCCGGTCCGCTCCGTCTTCCCGATGCGGTTCATGTTCAACTGCAAGGTCGAGATGAAGGTCTTGGCCTACAAGCCCGCGAAAGCGTGACGCCTTGCCGTTCGAACTGAGCCAGGTCGTCACCTTCGCGACGGATCCGAGGCACGGCAATCCGGTCTTCGTCCTGCGGACCGAAGCGTTGCCGGAGCCCGAGACCGCCACGGGCATCTGCCGGCTGCTCGGCGCCGACTTTCTCGTCGCCCTCGTCGACGACGGCTCGGACCGGCCGTCGATGGCGTCCTTCACGCCGCAAGGCGCTCATCCGGGAGCGGGGCACGGCACGCATGCGGCCGCCTCTCTCGCCTTCCAGCGTCCGGACGTCCGTCGCGATGCGATCGAATTCCAACTGCCCGGCGGCGGCGTTCGCGCCGCGCGGCGGGATGCAGCCGGGCGCGTCGCCGTCGATTGGCCCGCCATGCCGTTCGAGACCATCGATCTGCGCGACAGCCTCGCCGCGGCGCTGGGAAGCGCGCCGGCGGAGACGTTCGCCGCCCCGTTCGGCCATATTGCGCTGCTCGAAAGCGAAGCGGCCATAGCCGCCCTCACGCCCGACCTCGACAGGGTCTCGGCCCTCGGCCGGCCGGCGGTCATCGCCGTCGCCCCCGGCACGGCGAGCGATATCGTCGTGCGCGTCTTCGCGCCGAATGTCGGCCTGCCGGAGGATCCGGTGTGCGGCACGGCGCATCGCATCCTTTCTCCCTTGTGGTCGGAACGCCTGGGCAAGACGACCATCCACAGCAGGCATCTGTCCCCGCGCGGCGGCGACCTGTGGTGCACGGCGGCGGGCGACACCGTGTCGATCGCCGGCGAGGCCGTCGTAACCTTGCGCGGGGATCTTCATTTCCCCGGCGCCGCGCCGGAGCGCACGGCGCTTCGGACCGCCGGTGCGGGAGCCTGAGGGCCATGCAGGAAGCGGATCCGACAATGAGGAACATGTCCAATGCTTGCTTGCTATTTGACATATTCTCACCGCGCGGTGCAGTCTGTGGCAGCCCGGCTGCCGTGGCTCACCACGACCGGCCGCTCCCGGCCGGCGACGTGACAGGACGGACGTAACCGATGCAGCGCACTCCTCACCATGCGTCGTCCGGTATCGGGGCCGTGCGGAAAGCGGCACCTGTGAGCCCCGGAGGCACCGATGCCTGAAGCCGGCGCTCCCCTCGCACAGCCGATGCGCCTTCTGGTGCGCAATGTCGTCAAGGTCTTCCCCGGCGTGAGGGCGGTCGACGACGTCTCACTGGAGCTGCGCCGGGGCGAGGTTCATGCGCTCATCGGCGAGAACGGTGCCGGCAAGTCGACGCTGATGCACATGGTCGCCGGGGTCTACGTTCCGGACGAAGGCGTCATAGAGCTCGACGGCGCATCGACCGCGGGGCTCGGCGAGCAACGCACCGCCGATGCGGGGATTGCCATGGTCTACCAGGAGCGCAGCCTGGTCGGCGCCCTGAGCATAGCGGAGAACGTCTTCGCCGGCCGCCAGCCGGTCGGCAGGTTCGGCCTCATACGCGCAAGCGAGATGCGGCGTCAGACCGCCCGCCTGCTGTCCGAACTCGATCTGTCGCTGGATCCCGACACGGCCGTCGCGGATCTCTCGCCCGGGCAGCAGCAGATGGTGGAGATCGCCAAGGGCCTTTCCCACGACCTCAAGGTCCTGATCCTCGACGAGCCCACCGCCTCGCTCACCATCAATGAGAGCCGGCACCTCTTCCGCGTCATCCGCCGCCTTGCCGCGCAGGGCGTCTCGATCATCTACGTCTCGCACCGCATGGCCGAGATCTTCGAGATTTCGGACCGCGTCACCGTCATGAAGGACGGGCGGGTGACGGGCGTGCGCGATACGCAGGCGACGTCGCATGACGAGCTGATCTCCCTGATGGTCGGACGCGAGCTCGTCTTCGAAGCCGATCCGCGCCGCGCTGCGCCGGAAGCCGCCGTTGCGCTGGAATTGCGGGACGTCGCCGCCGCGCCCGTGAGCTCGGCATCCTTTTCCCTCCGCTTCGGCGAAATCCTTTGTCTCGCCGGGCTGCTCGGCGCGGGCCGCACCGAGATCTGCCAGGCGATCTTCGGGCTGCGGCCGATCCAGCGCGGCTCCATGGTCGTGATGGGTCGGGAGCTGCGCCCCCGAAGCCCCGCCGAGGCAATGGAATCCGGCATCTCGATGCTGCCGGAAGACCGCAAGGAAAGCGGCCTCTTCCTGGATTTCGACATTACGGACAACATCGTGGCCGCAAACCTCGACGCCTATTCGCGATCGGGCTTCCTGTCTCGTCCGGCCATGCGGGAGGTGAGCGGACGCTATACGCAGACGCTGCGCGTCGCGACGCCGTCGATCGACCGCATCGTCGGGACGCTTTCGGGCGGCAACCAGCAGAAGGTGCTCTTGGCGAAGTGGCTGGTCCGCGAGCCGCGCATCCTCATCGTGGACGAACCGACCAGGGGCGTCGATGTCGGCTCGAAGGCGGATATCTACCGTATCCTGCGCGACCTGGCCGCGAAAGGCATGGCGATACTGGTCGTGTCCTCCGATCTGCCCGAAGTGCTGGCGCTCGCCCACCGCATCGTCGTGATGGCGGAAGGCGCGGTCGTCGGAGAGATCGACGCGGCGGGCGCGACCGAGATCGCCATTCTCGAGCTTGCCTCGCCGAAGGCGAAGCGCAGCGACAACGCCGACCAGGAGGCTGCATGACCAGCGAGTCCGCCATGTCCGACATAGCCGCGCAGGGCGCCGGCCCCGGCCCCCTGCGGGAGCCCGGGAAGGCCCGGCTGAGGTCGCTGCTCGAGACGGTGGCGACGAACCGGCCGATCCTTCTGATCGTGCTGATCCTTGCCCTCATGGTCGTCATGACGATCCTGCGGCCAGACACCTATCCGCGCCCGGCCAATGCGGCGGTCGTGCTGCTCGATACGGCGCAGACCGCCATCCTGGCATGCGGCATGATGGTGCTGATGATTTCGGGCATGTTCGACCTGTCGATCGGCGGGATCCTGGCGTTCTCCGGCATCATCGCCGGCATGGCGTCCAAGGACCTCGGCCTGCCGGCGGTCGTCGCTTTCGCCGCCGGCTGCGTATGGGGCGGCCTGCTCGGCGTCGTCAACGGCGTGCTCGTCACCCGCTTCAAGATAAATGCGCTGATCGCGACGCTGGCCACCCTGTCGATCTACCGCGGCCTGCTCCAGTTGCTGTCGGGATCAGGGGTCAGCAACATCGGCGGCGGCTTTACGGTCTTCGGGCAGACCAAGATCCTCGGCATCTACTCGCCCTTCTGGTTCTCGGCGGTCGTCGTCGTTGTCTTCATGGTGCTGGTCGGGCGGACGCGCTTTTTCCGCCAAGCCTACTATATCGGCGGCAACTCCCGCGCCGCCAAGCTCTCGGGCATCAACGTCGACCGCACGGTCTTCGTCTTCTTCGTCATCATGGGCGTGCTGGCCGGGCTGGCGGGCGCGCTGCTCGCCTCACGCCTCAACACCGCCGTCGTGCTTGCGGGCCAGGGCGTCGAGCTCAAGGTCATCACCGCGGTCGTTCTGGGCGGCGCCAGCCTGTCCGGCGGCACCGGCACGATCCTTGGCGCGTTCCTGGGCGTGCTCTTCATGGCGGTTCTTCAGAACGCGATGATCATCGCCGGCGTGAGCCCCTTCTGGCAACTCGTCGTGGTCGGCCTTGTGCTGCTGATGAGCGTCGGGTTCGACCAGGCCGCGCGCGGCCGCTCGCGGAGCTGAGGCGGGTCGGGCTACCGGGACAAATAAAGAGAAGCGGCAGGGCGCCGCCGGTCATCATTCGCGAACCAGAGGAGAACAGCATGAGCCACAATCCAATACGCTATATTTTCGCCGCCGCATGTCTCGCCGCCGGCTGCCTGCCCGCCCTCGCGCAGGAGACCCCGACCGGGCTTGACAAGCCCATTGGCGACGCCAGCCGTTCCGATCAGGAATATGTCTGGATCAGCAACGCGTCCAACCTGCCGCTGTTCGTCGAGCGCGTCTATCCGGGGCTGGAGGCCGCGCGCAAGGCGCTCAACGTCAAGGTTCGGATCGCGGGACCGTCTTCCGTGGATCTGGGCGCGTTCATCGCGACCGTGGATGCCGAATGCACCGCCAACCCGGCCGGGGTGATCGTGGTGGGCGGCTGGGACGACGCGCTCGCCGCGGAGGTCGACAAGTGCATCGACAAGAAGGTGCCCACGGTGGTGACCGACGGCGACCTGCCCACCTCGAAGCGCCTCACCTATATCGGCACCGACTGGTACAAGCTCGGCTACGAGCACGGGCGCTATCAGTGTCGCTACCACAAGGAAGCGAACCTGCAATCCGGCAAGATCGGCACGATTTCGTTTCTCGCGGCCGGAAACTTCATCAGCGCCCGCCAGGGCCTGCGCGACGCGCTCGTCGCCGAGTGCCCCAACGTGACCGTCGTGGCCGACGAGGAATCCGGCACCAATGTCGAGCAGGTCGCCGCCCAGAATGCCGAAGCCATTGACTGACTGGCCTACCTGCGACACGCCAGCCGAGGCATCCTGGTCCATGCCCCCGGCCAGCACGCCGCTGAAGTAGTCGCGCTGTGCCCGAAAGCCGTTCGTTCCCGCGTTTGCCAGGTTGTTGGCTGCGGTATCGAGCGCCTGTGTGCGCGCCAGCAACCCCGTATATGCCGCATATAAGCCGCTGTCCATGCCAGTGCTGATGCAGGTCGGTGGCCGAAGCAGGAAGGCAATCGGTTAGAAGACGTTAATCACGCTGCTCAAGATTGCCGACAGACCGCCGATACAGGCTAGAGATCGACACAGAAGACCGGAGGGTGGGTTGCGAGCTTTAATTATTGATGACTCGGCAGTGATGAGGAAGGTGATCGAACGGGCGCTGCGCCAGGCCGGGCTCGAACTGACTGAGGTCCTGCAGGCCTCAAACGGCGAGGAAGCACTCCAGGCCCTGCGCGACGATGGCGGCAAGCCCCATCCACTGTCCCTGATCCTCAGCGACATCAACATGCCCATCATGGACGGCCTCCA
>JAFKJW010000185.1:0-27537 GCA_017305925.1 Hyphomicrobiales bacterium
CGGTCGCGCGCCGGGTCGACGACGAGCTCCGCAGGAGCCTCGGAGATGTCGTCGCCTACCTTGCCGCGCACGGCATCAAGGCCAGGCCCGAACTGATCGAGCGCGCGGACGAGAACGCAGCGCTGGTCGATTTCATGGCCAGCGCGCGGCCCGACCTTGTGGTTTCGGGCGCCTACGGGCACAGCCGACTTCGGGAATGGGCCTTCGGCGGGGTGACGCGCTTCCTCCTCGAGGAAGCCGGCCTCAACCGCTTCATGTCGAGCTGAAGGCCGCTTACCGGCCCTCCGGCACGGGGCAGTCGGGATCGATCAGCTTCTGCGCCTTCAGGTCCGCCCAGAAGGCGGCGGGGATCGGCGCTGAGACCGCCGCCACGTTCTCGACCACCTCCTTCGGCCGCGTGGCACCGGGGATGACCGAGACGACGAGAGGATGCGCCAGCACGAATTGCAGGGCGGCGGCGGGCAGCGACACGCCATGCGCCGCGCACACCGCCTCGATGCCGCGGACCTTGGTCTGGATCTCGGCCGGCGCCTTGGCGTAGCCGTAATGCGCCGGACCGGCCGAGCCGGTGACGAGGATGCCGGAGGCGAAGGGCGCGCCGATGATGACGGAGACTCCGCGCCTTTCGAGAGCCGCCATGCCGCGATGCAGGCTGCGCTGGTCGAGCAGCGTATAGGGCATGGCGACGAGACAGAAATCGAGCTCGACCCGGCTCGCCACCTCCTCCAGCGCGGCGTCGGTGTTGATGCCCATGCCGTAGGCCCGGATGTCGCCGGCCTTCTTGAGCTCCTGCAGTGCCTTGATGCCGCTGTCGCGCAGATCCTTCTGACGTGCCGCGAAATGCTCGCCGTGAAAGGCTTCGTCGAGGTCGTGGATCACCAGCGCGTCGACCGTGTCGAGGGCAAGGCGCTGCAAGGCCTGCGCATAGGAGCGCATGATGCCGTCATAGGAATAATCCCACAGAACCTCGAAATTGAGCCCGCCGGTCCAGGGCGAGCGATCGAAGGTCGCGGGATTTTGGGGGCGCACGAGCTGCCGGCCGACCTTGGTGGTGATCTTGAAGTCGTCGCGCGGCCTGGTGCGGAGAAAGCCGCCGATCCGGTGCTCGGAGAGACCGCGGCCATACCAGGGAGCGGTGTCGTAGAACCGGACCCCGGCGTCCCAGGCGGCATCGAGCGTCGCGCGCGAATCGGCTTCGTCCACCTTGGCGTAGAGCTCGCCCAGATGCGCCGAGCCGAAGCCGAACGCCGGAAGCGTGAGGCTTGTCGAGCCGACCCGCTTTTCTGCCGATAGCGCCATCCCGAGGCCTCCTTATGAAATCCGCCGCAAGGGTGTCAGACAAAGTCCGGTTCGACAAGTTTGTCGTGGCGCTCGTCCGTTCCTCGAAATCCGGCCTTTGCGCCGCCATATCCGTTGCGGAATCTCGACGGACTTCCTACAATTTCGGCCACGCCATGCCATCCGATTCTTCTCCGCCTTCGAAACCGCAGGCAAAATCCGCAAGGAAGGACCGCCTCGGCGAGGCGTTGCGCGCGAATTTGCAGAAGCGCAAGGCGCAGTCGCGGGCGAGGCGCGCGGGCGAAGCCGACCAGCGGCCACCGGGACTCGCGCCCGATCGGCCGGCCACCGACCGGCCGCGCTGAAGCATGTCGCCCGAAAGCGGGAACCGGTTTTGGGGTAGCGACATGCTGTCTGTTTCGAGTCCGGCTTTCGCGTTTCCTTGAACCCGCAGTGCAAATGAACTAGACGCCGCCTTTCTCCTCTCGAACGGGAACCGCTCCATGGACCGCATCAGGATTGTCGGGGGCAACGAGCTCAACGGCCGGATTCCGATTTCCGGCGCCAAGAACGCCGCACTGCCGCTGATGATCGCGTCGCTCCTGACCGACGACACGCTGACGCTGGAGAACGTGCCGCATCTGGCCGACGTCGAGCAGCTCATCCGAATCCTCGGCAATCACGGCGTGGACTATTCCGTCAACGGCCGCCGCGAGCGCCAGAGCGAGAGCTATTCGCGCACCATCCATTTCACCGCCCGCCACATCGTCGACACCACCGCACCCTACGAGCTCGTCTCGAAGATGCGCGCCAGCTTCTGGGTGATCGGGCCGCTGCTCGCCCGCATGGGCGTGGCTCGCGTGTCGCTGCCCGGCGGCTGCGCCATCGGCACGCGGCCGGTCGACCTCTTCATCGAGGGACTGGAGAAGCTCGGCACGCAGATCGAGATCGAGAAGGGCTATGTCGTGGCAAAGGCCCCCAAGGGCCGCCTGGTCGGAAACCGCTACGTCTTCCCGAAGGTCTCGGTCGGCGCCACGCATGTGCTCCTGATGGCCGCCTCGCTCGCCAAGGGCGAGACGGTTCTGGAAAACGCCGCGCGCGAGCCGGAAATCGTCAATCTCGCCGACTGCCTCAACGCGATGGGCGCTAAGATTTCCGGCGCCGGCACGTCGCGCATCGTCATCGACGGCGTCGATTCGCTTTCCGGCGCGCGCCATGCCGTGATCCCGGACCGCATCGAGACCGGAACCTACGCCATGGCCGTGGCGATGACCGGCGGCGACGTGGTCCTCGAGAACGCACGGCCCGACCTGCTGCAATCCGCGCTGAACGTGCTGGTCCAGACCGGCGCCGAGATCATCCCAGTCAATTCCGGCATCCGGGTCCGGCGCAACGGCGCCGGCATCGCGCCGGTGAACATCACGACGGAACCCTTTCCCGGTTTCCCGACCGATTTGCAGGCGCAGTTCATGGGCTTGATGACCAAGGCCAAGGGTCGCTCCGAGATCACCGAGACGATCTTCGAGAACCGCTTCATGCATGTGCAGGAACTGGCGCGGCTGGGAGCCCACATCACGCTGTCCGGCCAGACGGCGCATGTCCAGGGCGTGCCGGTGCTGAAGGGCGCGCCCGTCATGGCGACCGACCTGCGGGCCTCCGTGTCGCTGGTCATCGCCGGCCTCGCGGCGGAGGGCGAGACGACGGTGAGCCGCGTCTACCACCTCGACCGCGGCTTCGAGCGGCTGGAGGAGAAGCTGTCCGGCTGCGGCGCGACGATCGAGCGGCTGTCCGCCTGAGCCTGCCAAGGCGATCGCTTGAGAAGTACGGCTGAGGGCGAGCCTCTTCGCGCCCCCCTCTGTCCTGCCGGACATCTCCCCCACACGGGGGGAGATCGGCAGCTTTGATATTTTCACCAATGCTGCATCGTTGGAGATTGGCGAAAACAGAAATAACCACCGATCTCCCCCCGTGTGGGGGAGATGTCCGGCAGGACAGAGGGGGGGCGACATAGGGCGACATGCCTTTCAAGCGATCGCCCTGCCGAGCCTGCGGCTCGGGTTGCGCCGCCCGCAAAGACCGCCTAACAGTCCGCGGTAACGTCACGCGGACACGTCCTCGCCTTGCTCAAGCTCGCAGCTCTCGACGAAAAGGATCTGGAGGTCGTCTCGGCCCATGTGCAGGATGCCGTCCTGAAGGTGGGGGAGCTTGCCTATCACCCGGACGCCCGGCAGTTCGCGGCCGCGATGAACCGTTTCGCCTGGGAGGTGCCGCGCGGCTTCTTCGGCGGCAAGGACGAGCGCCGCAGGAGCCTCTTGCAGTTCGACCGGGTGCTGGGAGCGAAGCTGTCCGGCATCGACCGCTCCAGGCCGGAGGACGTGCTGTCGCTGCTGGCGATCCGCTTCCAGGCGAGCGATGCGCCGGCCGGCACTGTCGACCTGCTGTTCTCGGGCGGCGGCACGGTGCGGCTCGACGTCGAATGCATAGAGGCGCGCCTCACCGATCTGGGGGCAGCCTGGCGCGCCGGCGCGCGGCCGGCGCATGGGGCTTGAACGATGGCGATCCGGCTTGACACGAGGGACGCGAATTTCGAGGCGCGCTTCGCCGCCTTCCTGACCACCAAGCGGGAGGCGTCGCCCGACGTGGACGCCGCGGTGCGTGACATCATCGGCCGCGTGCGCCATGAAGGCGATGCCGCGCTGGTCGAGCTGACGCGCCGCTTCGACCGCAGCACGCTGACCCGCGACCGCCTCGCCGTCACCCGCGCCGACATCGAGGCGGCCTATGCGGCGGCCGATCCGGAAACGATCAACGCGCTGACCTTCGCGCGCGACCGCATCCATGCCCATCACGCCCGCCAGAGGCCGCAGGACGACCGCTACACCGACCCGATCGGCGTCGAGCTGGGTTCCCGCTGGACCGCCATAGAGGCGGTGGGACTCTACGTGCCCGGCGGCACGGCGAGCTATCCGAGCTCGGTGCTGATGAATGCGGTGCCGGCCGGGGTTGCCGGCGTGGAACGCATCGTCATGGTGGTGCCCGCGCCCGACGACAGGATCAATCCGCTCGTGCTGGTGGCGGCCGACCTCGCGGGCGTCTCGGAAATCTACCGGATCGGCGGCGCGCAGGCGGTCGCAGCACTTGCCTACGGCACGGAGACGATCCGCCCGGTGGCGAAGATCGTCGGCCCGGGCAACGCCTATGTGGCGGCGGCCAAGCGGCAGGTGTTCGGCACGGTCGGCATCGACATGATCGCCGGGCCGTCCGAGGTGCTGATCGTCGCCGACGGCGCCAACGAGCCCGACTGGATCGCGGCCGACCTGCTCGCCCAGGCCGAACACGACACGGCGGCGCAGTCGATCCTGATCACCGACGATGCCGGCTTCGCGGAGAGGACGGAAGCGGCGGTCGAGCGGCAGCTCGCCACGCTGCCGCGCGGCGAGACGGCGCGCGCGAGCTGGCGCGATTTCGGCGCCATCATCCTGATGGAGGATTTGGGGCACGCGCCGGCCCTGGTGGACCGCGTGGCGCCCGAGCACCTGGAGCTCGCCTGCGAGGACGCCGAGCTGCTGGCGCAGCAGATCCGCAATGCCGGTGCGATCTTCATCGGCCGCACCACGCCGGAAGTCATCGGCGACTATGTGGGCGGGTCGAACCACGTATTGCCGACGGCGCGCTCTGCCCGCTTCTCCTCCGGTCTCTCGGTGCTGGACTTCATGAAGCGGACCTCGCTTCTGCGGCTGGGCACCGAGCAGCTCGCCGCGCTGGCGCCTTCGGCCGTCGCATTGGCGCGTGCGGAGGGGCTCGACGCGCACGCCCGCTCCGTCTCGATCCGCCTTAGCCGGTGACGCCGCCATGTCCGCCGGCGGCCGCGAGACGAACAGGCTGGTCGATGTGGAGCTCGACGAGTCGATCGGACGCTCCACGCCGGACGTCGAGCACGAGCGGGCCGTGGCGATCTTCGACCTCATCGAGGACAACAGCTTCATGCCCGTCAACGATCCGGGTGCCGGCCCCTACAGGCTGAGGCTCTCGCTCGTCGATGCGCGGCTGGTCTTCGCCATCACGCGGGAGAACGGCGAGCAGGTGGCGACGCACATCCTGTCGCTGACGCCCTTCCGGCGCATCGTCCGCGACTACCACATGATCTGCGAGAGCTATTACGAGGCGATCCGCTCGGCGGCGTCGAGCAAGATCGAGGCGATCGACATGGGACGGCGCGGCGTTCACAACGAAGGCTCGCAGACGCTGATGGACCGGCTGCACGGCAAGATCGACGTCGATTTCGCGACCGCGCGGCGGCTGTTCACGCTGGTCTGCGTGCTGCACTGGCGGGGCTGACGCTGGACGCGCCGGCGGGCATTCCGAAATCGATCCTGTTCATGTGCAGGATGAACGCGGTGCGTTCGCCCATCGCCGAGGTGCTGGCGCGCAGCATCCTGCCGCCGACGGTCTTCGTCGCGTCGGCGGGCGTGCGCGCCGGCGTGCCCGATCCCTTCGTGGAGGCGGTGCTGGCGGAAAAGGGACTCAGCCTCGGCAACCGGTCGCCGCGCACGCTGGACGAGCTGGAGGACGACTATTTCGACCTCATCGTCACGCTCGCCCCGGAGGCGCACCATGCCGCGCTCGACCTGTCGCGGGCGATGGCGGTGGACGTGGAATACTGGCCGACCCTCGATCCCACCGTCGCCACCGGCACCCGCGAGCAGATCCTGCACGGCTACCGCGACATGCGCGACAGGCTGGAAACGCGGATCAGGGATCGCTTCGCGCCCGTGCGAGCGCCATGAAGAAGCGTGTTTCCAAACCCGGCGTCTTCATATAGGTTCCGGCAGATTTTTCCGGCAGGGCCGGATCTCATTACAGCCGAAGGTAACGAATGCCGAAGGAAGAAGTCCTGGAATTTCCCGGTCTGGTGACCGAATTGCTGCCCAACGCCATGTTCCGCGTCAAGCTTGAAAACGACCACGAGATCATCGCCCACACAGCCGGGCGCATGCGCAAGAATCGCATCCGCGTGCTGACGGGAGACAAGGTGCTGGTCGAGATGACCCCCTACGACCTGACGAAAGGCCGGATCACCTATCGTTTCAAGTGACCGGGCCGGCCCCATCCAGATGAGCCCGTCCCAGAAACTCGTGCTCGCATCCGGATCGCCGCGCCGGATCGAACTGCTCCAGCAGGCCGGCATCGAGCCCGCGCACCTCTTCCCCGCCGACGTCGACGAAACGCCGCAGCGCGCGGAGCACCCGCGCTCGCTGGCCAAGCGCCTCGCGCTCGCCAAGGCGGAAAAGGCCCACAAGGCGCTGGCGGGCGACGCGGAGTTCGGCAACGCCTTCATCGTTTCGGCCGACACGGTGGTCGCGGTGGGACGCCGCATCCTGCCCAAGGCGGAAGCCATAGAAGACGCGATGAACTGCCTCGGCCTGCTTTCCGGGCGCTCGCACCGCGTCTACACGGCCGTCTGCGTGGTGACGCCTGCCGGAAGATTCCGCCAGCGGCTGGTCGAGGCGCGGGTGCGCTTCAAGCGCCTTTCCCGGGAGGACATGGAAAGCTATGTGGGCTCGGGCGAATGGCGGGGCAAGGCGGGCGGCTACGCGATCCAGGGCCTGGCCGGCACGTTCGTCGTAAAACTCGTCGGATCCTACACGGGCGTGGTCGGCCTGCCGCTCTACGAAACCATGGCGATGCTGGCGGGCGAAGGCTTCCGCGTCCACCACGGATGGCTGACGGGGCAGTCCGCATGACGACCGACGCCGACAAGGTGAAGCCGATTCGCGCCCGGCGCCCCTGCCCCGAATGCGGCAAGCCGTCGTCGCGCGAGCACTATCCATTCTGCTCGGCGCGCTGCAAGGACGTCGACCTCAACCGCTGGCTTTCCGGGGCCTATGTCATTCCGGCCTCCACCGACGAGGACGACGAGACGGCACCGGACGGCAAAACGGACGCGGAGCGGAACTGAACGCCGCGATCGCGCGGATTTGCCTGTCAGCCGTGGTCGTCCGACAGCATTTTCCGAACTGCAAACCTACCGCTGGACAGGCGGATTTTGCATGCTATAACCCAGCCCGCTTTCGCAGGCGCAAGACGCCCTCGCGACCCGGTGAAGCCTCGCGCGATCGCCGGATGCCCAGGTAGCTCAGTTGGTAGAGCAGCGGACTGAAAATCCGCGTGTCGGTGGTTCGATTCCGCCCCTGGGCACCATTTCCATATCTTGCGACGCGCTCGGTGTTGCCCGCTCGCTTATGCACGTTCCAATGCGATAGCTATGCCCTGGCCGACGCCGACGCACATGGTGGACAGCGCGCGCCTGCCGCCGGTCAGCACCAGTTCCAGCGCCGCCGTACCGGTGATGCGCGCGCCCGACATGCCGAGCGGATGGCCCAGCGCGATCGCGCCGCCATTGCGGTTGACGCGCTCGTCGTCATCGGCGATGCCGAACTGGCGAAGGGTGGCGAGGCCCTGGCTGGCAAAGGCCTCATTCAGCTCGATCACGTCGAAATTCGTCTGTTGCAGGCCGATCCGGGCCATCAGCTTGCGCGATGCCGGAACCGGGCCGATGCCCATGATGCGCGGCTCGACGCCGACGGCGGCCCCGCCGAGGACGCGGGCGAGCGGGGTCAAGCCATGTTTTTTGGCCGCGGCCTCGGTTGCCAGAACAAGCGCAGCGGCGCCGTCATTGACGCCGCTCGCATTGCCGGCGGTAACGGTGCCGCCCTTGCGGAACGGCGTCGGCAGCCTGGCCAGCGCCTCCAGCGTGGTCTCGCGCGGATGCTCGTCGCGCTCGACGATCACCGGCTCGCCCTTGCGCTGCGGGATCGTCACCGGGGCGATCTCCTGCGCCAGCCGTCCGTTCTTCTGCGCGGCAGCGGCCCTGGCCTGCGAGCGCAGGGCGAACCTGTCCTGGTCCTCGCGGCTCACCTTGAAGTTCTCGGCGACGTTCTCCCCCGTCTCCGGCATGGAGTCGATGCCGTACTGCGCCTTCATCAGCGGGTTGACGAAACGCCAGCCGATGGTCGTGTCGTGAATTTCGGCATGACGCGAGAAGGCCGTCTCGGCCTTGGGCATCACGAACGGCGCGCGCGACATGCTCTCGACGCCGCCGGCGATCATCAGCTCGGCTTCGCCCGCCTTGATGGCGCGCGCGGCGGCGAGCACGGCGTCCATGCCGGAACCGCACAGGCGGTTGACGGTCATTCCCGGAACGCTTGCCGGAAGCCCGGCCAGCAGCGACACCATGCGCGCGACGTTGCGGTTGTCCTCGCCCGCCTGGTTGGCGCAGCCATAGATCACGTCGTCGACCGCTTCCCAGTCCACCCCGGCGTTGCGCGCCATCAGCGCCTTCAGCGGGATCGCGCCGAGATCGTCGGTGCGCACGGTCGACAGCGATCCGCCGAAGCGGCCGATGGGCGTGCGGATGTAGTCGCAGATGAAGACGTCGGTCATTGGCCGGGCTCCGGAATGTCGAGGTCGATAATGGCGGTGGGAACGCGCAACGCTACGGCGGTCGGGGGATGCATCCGGCAGATACCGTCTCCGACGTCCTGCGCCGCGCGCCAGACCATCCGGATTGAAGTGAGCCTCTGCACCATGACTATGTGACCCCGGATCGCATGCATCCCCACGGTTGAGGTCTTCTTGCCGGACCGGACAGGAAACCTCCCCCATCTCCTGCACGAAGACGCCCGGCGTGACAACGGCCTCCGGCGCGCCTGCCGCCCGGCCGCCATCACCCCCAGCGGCCTGCAGTCGAAGGCGGCCATCCCGGCCGTACTGGCGCCTTGCGCTGGCGCGACCGATGTGGCAGAAGCGCCGCGTTCCCGGGCTGCCGTAGCTCAGTGGTAGAGCACTCCCTTGGTAAGGGAGAGGTCGAGAGTTCAATCCTCTCTGGCAGCACCATTTCCCTGTGACCCCCTGCGGATTTCAGGCGGTAAGCCGTGCGCAGGCGCGCAGAACAAAGCATGGTTGCGCGCGCAGATTCGGCTCAGGGATGGCATAGCCCGTTCTCCAGACGTTCATCTCGCATCGAAATTCCGGCACGCAATTTGACCTGTCACGATCTCGAATCACGCGTTTTCATCCCGCCACCTGCCGCCGCGCTTGTTCCACCCGCACCAAGCGACGCACGATAACGCTCGGCGCCGGCTGTCTATGGATCGTCCAATCGTAGACCGATCGAAGGTGGATTGCAGGGTGAATTTTCACTGACGGACGTTGCGCGCGGGACCATCCACCAGGCAGGCTAAAAGCGCTGATGGTCCGCCGTTCTGACCGCCTTGCCCTCCAGGAAGCGCAGGGAAGGAAGGGGCGAGTACATCCGGAATGGATGCCGACGGTCTCGATGTCGCGGAACCGAAAAGCCTAAAATACTTTCTTAGAAATGAGGAATTATCTCATTTCGAAGGAGTGAACATATGATGGAAGTCCGCTTTTTTCTGCGTCAGTCGGGGAGTTTCCCTGAGATCGGTCGAGCGATGGCGACCTCTATACCGCGCATCGGCGAACGAGTGCTGCTCAATCCCAAGGGCGAGGAGGCCCGCGAGGTTCATGATGTGTCCTACGTCCTGGAAGACGGTGTGCTCCGCGCAGAGGTCCTTTTGAAGGAGTGAGATTTGGCCGCTAGAAAGCACTGCCGGTCCCGGCTCTATTCAGAACGTCCCGCACTCGGCCAGTATTTCGTTCACGTCGCGGCCCATTGCCGCCGAGAGCCGGATCCGGTGCTCGTTGCTGAGCACGTCCCACGCCGTCCGCTCCACATCCGCCCAATGGCGCTGCGGGATGACGACCACTCCGTCCTCGTCGGCAAACACCATGTCGTTGTTGGAGATCGGGACATCGCCGATCTCGATGGGGCCGTTCATCGCCGCCATCGTGCCCTCGTATTTGATGTCGTCGCAGTAGGAGCCGCGCGCATAGACCGGCAGGCCGAGCGCCCGGACATCGCCGGTATCGCGGGTCACACCATCGATGATCGCGCCGGCGGCGCCGGAGCGGATCGCCAGATTCGCATTGAGATCGCCGAAATAGGCATGCTCCGGAGAGCTGTTCGACACCATGATCACGTCGTTCGGGCGCAGGAAACGATAGGAGTCGAGGGCGCCATAAATGCCTTTCCATGCGTCCGTCCGCCGCTGCCCTTCGTCCAGGGCCCGCAAGGCCAAGGTTTTCGCCCGGCCGAGCAACTTGCCGGGGCTCGTCGCGCGGATGGCCCGGGGCAGCACGGTGGTCAGGCCCATCTCCTTCGAGATATCGGCCAGGATCGGCGAGGACAGCAGGGAGCACATCGAGCGCAGGCGGCCGTTTTCCGCGGCGCGCTGCCCGGCGCAGATGGCTTCCGCCAGTTCCAGATCGACGGGGTTGTTCACGTCGACCTGCTCGATCGGATCGAGCTCGAAAAGGACCGGCCTGCTTCCGAAGCGGCGCGTCGGCGCGCCCTCACCCGGCCGGCGGCGAACCATGTAAAGGCTCATCGCCTCGACGATCGTCGCGGGGAGGTCGATGCTGTTGGGAATGCGACCGCAGCCATAGGCGGGCGCGCCGGATTCCCAGCGGTACTGCTTGGCGCTGCTTACCGCGACAAGGCTGTCGGCTTCGGGGTCGGCCAACAGCGCCTCGATGGCGCGGTCGACCGTGGCGGCGGTGACGAACGGGGCCGTGCACAGAGTCTGGATGTAAATGTCCGCAGGAGACGGGCAAGTCCCTCGCCTCGGCGGCGATCAGGTCGCACTCGGTGTCCAGGTAAACCTGGCTGATATGGCGGCTGTGCGCCAACTGGCACAGCTTGCGCCGGAAAAGATAATCGCCATCCAGTATCCGCATGTTCTTGTTGGCGATGCGTTCGCTCCGGCCCTTGGCAGGTACGAAGGCGACAATGCGAAGTGGGGCGGTCATGATTGTCCCTGCATCAGATCGTAGCTGTGGATGAGACCCGCGAGCGCACCATCGCCGGCGACTACGGGCAGCACGAAAATCGGGCGGTCCTGTTCACGAAGGTAGGCGATCGTTTCGCCGACGGTGGCATCGACCCCGATCGAACGGATATCGGTCTGCATGATCTCACCGGCGCGGACTGCGTAGAGATCGCGGCGTGCCTGGATGAGCCGGCGAATATCGCCATCCGTGATCATCCCGAGCAGCTTCCCCCGCCAATCGACGACGCAGGCCGCGCCCAGCCTGCCGGCCCCGATCACCGCCAGAAGCTCGGCGGCACTGGCCTGCGGGAGCACGGTGGGCATTTCCTCCCCCCGCCGCATGAGTTCGCGGATCGGGATCATCTGGCGCCCGAGGAGGCCGGCGGGGTGATGGCGCAGGAAATCCGCCTGCGTGAAGCCTTTCGCTTGGCTGACGGCGACGGCCAGCGCATCGCCGACCGCCATCTGCAACGTCGTGCTGGCGGTCGGTGCCATGCCCGAAGGATCGGCTTCCCGATCGACGGCGACATCGATGCAATAATCGACGGCCCGGGCCAGCGACGAGTTCGGGCTGCCGATGAGGCCGACCAGACGGCAGTTGCGGGCCTGGAGCAGCGGCAGGATGCGCAACAGCTCGGCGGTGGTGCCGCTGTTCGACAGCAGGATCACGATGTTGTCGTTCTGCACCGCGCCCAGATCGCCGTGCGCGGCGTCGGCTGCGTTGAGAGAAAAGGCGGGCGTGCCGAGGCTCGAAAACGTGGCGGCCATCTTCGCGGCCACCAGGCCCGACTTGCCGATGCCGGTGCACACGATCGGCCGACATTCGGCCGCGATCAGCGCCACGATGGCTTCGATGCCGGCGGCGGGGCGGGCCAGGAAGGCATCCAGGGCGGCCTGCTGCACGGACAGGGCTGCCCGGAACCGCTGGACGGTACCGCCCTCGTCATTCGTCGAAGAAGACTGCGCACATGCGGCCGTCAGCACAGCACCGGCTCCCGCTGCGCGTGGGATGGACCGGAACTGTCCTCGCCGCCCCGCATCTTCGCCGCCGCATCGGATTCATCCGGGCTTTGCACACGCCCTTCGGTCCGCTGCCGCAGATAGCGATCGATCCCGGCCTCCCAGCGCGTGGGGTCGCAAGGGTTCAGGATATGCCCCAGCAGAGCGGCCGCGTCGGTATCGGCGTGGTCGGGGTCGATCACGCTGTTGGCGAGATGATAGGCGAACCACGATTTTGCATCGTCGCTGTCCGGGCCCCTGGCACTGCCGTCGGCAATTGCGTCGAACAGGGCCTCCGGCGTGCCGTAGGAGCGCAGCCACGTGCCGGTCGGGAAGGCGCTATGCCGATGAAGCGGGGTGCCGTGGAAGGCGGCGGCAGCGAAGCTCTTGGAGTTTTCGAGCAGGATGCCGTCACAGAGTCCCGCCAGATCGAGCGTGCCGATGCCGCTGACGAAGGGCGCGGGAACCAGAACGGCGCGGCCCGGCAGCTCATCGACGGCAGCGTAAAGCGCGCTGTTGTCGACATAGAGCTCGTTGAGCGGATGATTGGTGATTGCCAGCGACCAGCCATCGGGCAGACGCTCGGCGATGTCGCGCACCAGATCGGGATTGCTGCCGCAGCGACTGTAGCGCGTGTAGAAATTTTCTTCATGCGCGTATTCGAGCGGCAGCGCGATCACGCGGCCGCTGTTTGGAAGGCCGAGCCTTCCGCGCCAGTCGGCGGTTCTGTCGATGCGATGGCGTGCGTGCAGATCGTTCCAGATCGGCGCAATTGCGTCCCGCAGCCAGGCGCGATGCTGGGACGCGAGCGTCGGCAGCACGCCGTAGTCGAACATGGCGGGCTGAATTACCACGCAATCGGACGGACACTCCAGCGGCGGCATGCCGCCTTCCATGATGTAGCGGACCTGGCCCGGGAATTGGCCCGTGGCGGCCATGTCCGCGCTGCGGCACAGCGTGACATCGGCATCGATCGCGACGACGAGATCCATCAGTTCCGCATGACGGGCGGCATCGGTGCGGATCAGCGGATGATCATCGCCGTCGCAGATATGCCAGGAAATCCCCGGCAGGTCCTGGAGGGCCATAAAATTTTCAGGGGTGATGCCGGTATTGCGCCAGAGGGGCGCGACGACGACATGCACCTCCGCTACCGATGCCAGCGTGCGGATCAGGTGGACGACGATGTTGTCGAACCACCAAGGCGTCACCACCGGAAGATAGAAGAGGACGCGCATCGAACCCTTTTCTCCAGAATCACCGATGCGGGATCTGGCGACGCCTGGGTGTGAACAGAGCGGAAACCTTGCGGTAAAGATGGTTAATATTCGGATAATTCAGGACGAGGAGGCGTGCCCTCGCGCGGCAGGCCGCCCGTCATCGGGAACATCGATGCTGGCAAGTTTCTCCCTGCTTGTCTAAGAGAGGCCACTCGATAAAAGGAGCCTCGCATGGCATCAGGACAGATCGACAACGCCTTCGTCGCCAGCACTGCGCGCGGCAACGCGCATGAGCCGACCTATTCGGGCGCGCTGTCCTTCATGCGGCGAAAATTCTCCAAGAAGGTCGCCGGCGCGGACGCCGTCGTCTGGGGCATTCCCTTCGACGCCGCCGTCACCAACAGGCCGGGCGCGCGCTTCGGGCCGCAAGCCATCCGCCGTGCCTCGGCGATCATGGACAACGACCCGCAATACCCGTTCCACCACGAATTCTTCGACACGCTTGCGGTGGTCGACTACGGCGACTGCCTGCTCGACTCGCACCATCATCAGAAGACGCCGCGCACCATCGAGCGCGAAGCGGCGAAGCTTCTGAAATCGGGGGCGTTCCTGCTGTCGCTGGGCGGCGACCATTTCGTCACCTGGCCCCTGCTGAAGGCCCATGCGGCCGTGCACGGACCGTTGGCGCTGGTGCAGTTCGACGCCCATCAGGACACCTGGCCGAGCACCGGCATCAGCCACGGATCCTTCGTGGCGCACGCCGTGGAGCAGGGCATCATCGATCCTGACCGCTCCATCCAGATCGGCATCAGGACGCATGCGCCGGACGACTACGGCATAAAAATCCTCTACGGCTACGAGGTCGAGGAGATGCGCGCCTCCGACATCGCCTATGCGATCACCGAGCGCACCGGCGGCAAGAAGACCTATGTGACCTTCGACATCGACTGCCTCGACCCGGCCTTCGCGCCGGGGACCGGCACGCCGGTCGCGGGCGGCCCGAGTTCGGCCCGGATGCTGTCGGTGCTGCGGCAGCTCAACCGGGTCGACATCGTAGGCGCGGACGTGGTCGAGGTTGCGCCGGCCTACGACCATGCCGACATAACGGCAATCGCCGCCGCGGCCGTGGCGCAGGCCTATCTCGGCCTGCTGGTCGAGAAGAAGGCGCGCGCGTAGCAGGACGAAGCAGCATGAAACCGAAAATCTTCATCGACGGCGAGCACGGCACGACCGGCCTGCAAATCCGCGCCATGCTGGCGGGCCGCGGCGACCTGGAGATCATCTCCATTCCGGCCGAGCACCGCAAGGACCAGTCGGCGCGCAAGGATTTTCTCAACCGCGCGGATCTGGCGGTGCTCTGCCTGCCGGACGATGCGGCCCGCGAGAGCGTGGCGCTGATCGAGAACGACACGACGCGCGTGGTCGACGCCTCGACGGCGCATCGCGTCGCCGACGGATGGACCTACGGCTTCCCGGAGATCGACGCCGCGCAGTCAGCGGCAATCGCCGGCTCGAAGCGCGTCGCCAATCCCGGCTGCTGGCCGCAGGGGCCGATCGCGACGCTTCGTCCGCTGGTCGGCGCCGGATTGCTGCCGGCGGACTTTCCGGTCACGGTCAACGGCATCAGCGGCTACAGCGGCGGCGGGCGCCAGATGATCGAGGACTACGCGGTCAAGGGCGAGGACGCGCCGGAATTCCTGCCCTACGGGCTGACCTTGAAGCACAAGCACATTCCGGAACTGCGCGCCTACGCGAAGCTTTCCCGCGATCCGCTGATGCAGCCGGCGGTCGGCAATTTCGCGCAAGGGATGGTCACCGTCGTTCCCCTTCAGCTCGGCCAGCTCGAAAAGGTGCCGAGCGGCGCCGAACTCCATGCGGCGCTCGCCGATCACTATGCCGGGATCGAGGGCGGCTTCGTGGAGGTCGCGCCGTTCGGCGATATCGAGCGGTCCCCGGAGATCGAGCCTGAGCACCTGAACGGCACGAACCGCATGAAGATATACGTGCTCGCCAACGATGCGCGCGCGCAGGCGCTGCTGCTCGCCGTCTACGACAATCTGGGCAAGGGCGCCTCCGGGGCGGCCGTCCAGAACATGAACCTGATGCTCGGCCTCGGGGCGTGACGCCGGCTTTTCCGGCACGCTGGAGCCTTCGTTCGCCGGTTCTTATCGCGGAGACCTTTTCGAGCAGGATATGGCGCGCCGGCCGGACGGATGGCACGAGCGTCGTCGTCAAGGCGCTGAACGACTTTCCCGATGTCGAGGACGAATTGCGCGGCGCGCATTATCTGCGATGGCGCAACGGTCACGGCGCGGTGCGACTGCTCGATCTCGATGGCACGGCCATGCTGCTGGAGGATGCCGGCGACAGGACGCTGCACGACTTCCTCCGGCAGCGGGGAGACGACGCCGCGACTTTCGAGGCGGCCCGGCTTGCGGCCGATCTCTTCGGAGAATCGGCGGTTCCGCCTCCGCCTGAGCTGCAACCGCTGCGCGCGCGCTTTTCGAGCCTGTTCAAGCGCGCCGCACTCGACGGCGCCGGGCGTCGCCGGCACGACGCGCTTTATCGCGATGCCGCGTTGCTTGCCGAGCGCCTCCTTGCACGCGAGCGGGACGTCCGGCCGCTGCACGGCGATCTGCATCATGACAACATCATGCTGTCGCCGCGTGGCTGGCTGGCGATCGATCCGAAAGGACTGCTGGGCGATCCGGCCTTCGACCTCGCCAATTTCTTCTACAATCCCATCGATGCATCCGCGCTTTGCGCCGATCCGAAGCGCGTCCGAAGCATGGCCGGCATCTTCTCGGCCGAGCTTGCGATCGGCCTGCCGCATATTCTGGACTTTGCCTTCGCCTGGGGCTGTCTCTCGGCCTCCTGGCATGCCGAGGACGGCAACGAGGGCGAAGAGGATCGCGAGCTCGGAATCGCGGCCGCGGTGCGGTCCGTCAGGGCCGCGCCGTAGCCGCGCTGCCGTCGGGCAGCGGCCAGGCGCCTTTCGTGCCCCGCCAATGCGCGGTCGCGAAGCCCAGCACCACCAGCGCGGCGGCCTGATGCGTCAGCGCGATATGCAGGTCGACATGCGTCAGCAGCGTGGCGACGCCGAGCCCCGCCTGGACGCAGACGAGAACGAAGAGCAGCGCCGCGCGCCGCGCGTGCGTCGTCCCCGGCTCCCAGCGCCATGCCGACACGGCATGCAGCAGCGCCGCCAGCAGCACGACATAGGCGCCCATTCTGTGGATGAACTGCACGGTCTTGGGATTCTCGAAGAGGTTGCGCCACGCCGGCTCGATGACGAAGAGGTCGCCGGGGATCACGCGCCCGTCCATCAGCGGCCAGGTGTTGTAGCTCAGGCCGGCGTCGAGGCCGGCGACAAGCGCCCCGAGATAGAGCTGGCCAAGGACCAGCAGGACGAGGAGCCCGGCGAAGCGCTGCGTCCGGCGGTCGGCGGCGGGCGCCGAATGCGGCGCCAGTCCGCGCGCCACATAGATCATCATCATGAAGATCAGCGAGGCCAGCGTCAGGTGCGCGGCGAGCCGGTACTGGCTGACGTCGGTGCGCTCGACAAGGCCGGAGGCGACCATCCACCAGCCGACGGCACCCTGCAGGGCGCCCAGCGCCAGCAGTCCGATAAGTTTCGGCATCAGGCCGCGCTCGATGCGGCGGGTGAACGCCAGGAAGAGCAGCGGAAGCGCGAACAGCACGCCGACGCCGCGCGCCAGCAGACGATGCGCCCACTCCCACCAGAAGATGCCCTTGAACTCGTCGAGGCTCATGCCCTTGTTGATCTGCGTGTATTCGGGAATCTGCCGGTATTTGGCGAATTCCTCCTGCCACTCGGCCTCGTTGAGCGGTGGAACGACGCCGTGGATCGGCTTCCATTCGGTGATCGACAGGCCGGAATTGGTGAGGCGCGTGGCCCCGCCCACCACGATCAGCGCGAAGAGCACCGCCACGACCACGTAGAGCCAGCCGCGGACGAACATCCGGTCGCGCAGCACGCGGTCGCGGCTCTGGAGGCTGGGCGGATGATCGAGGGCGGCGGCTGTCATGATCCTGCGGAAGTGGTGGACCAGCGGCGGGCGCGGCGCAAGAGCGAGCCCAGCGACACGCCGTCGCGCTCCGAGGCGGCCTGCACTGTTGCGCACGGCACGGCGGCTGGCTACAGACGGCCATGCCCGTCCGCCTGAAAAAGCTCATCGGAACCGTCCTGCTGGTCGCGCTGGTGATCGTCTACGCGATCGTCGCGACGACCGTCGCCGTGGCGCAGTTTTCCGAGTCCGGACCGTTGGTCCAGTTCGGATTCTTCCTGATCTCGGGCCTTCTGTGGGTGCTGCCGGCGATGCTGATCATCAAATGGATGGCCGGCCCGCGCCCGACGCGGCGCTGACGTCAGACCGTCACGAGCGTCTTTCCGCCATTGGCGAGCGGGGTGGTGAGCCCCGACAGCATCGTGCGCATGTGTCCGATGCGCTGATAGCGGCCGTTCACGGAGAGCCTCGGCAAGGCGTGCATGTGGCCGGCATGGCTGGGCTGGAGCACGCCGTGGCGTGTGGTGACGGCCGACGCGTACCCCGCCTCGCGGGCCAGCCGCACTTCCCGGCATCCCACCGCGCGGGGATCGCCGTAGGGAAACGCCATATGGCGGGGACGAAGGCCGAGCCTCGCCTCCAGGACGCCGGCGCAGGCCGCGATCTCCTCGCGCGCCCGCTCCTCGGTGAGGCGGCGGAGCAGATGATGATCGAGCGTGTGGGCGCCCATCGTCACCAGCGGATGCTGCGAGAAGCGCCGCAGATCTCCCCAGTCCATCAGCAGTTCGCGCGACGTCGCGGCCGGATCCACTCCCGCTGCCGCGGCAATGGCGCGTACCGCGTCGCGCTGCGTCTCCTCGGGAACCTCGATCGTCAGGAACTCTTGCAGCCTGAACGCGGCCGCGGCCTGCCTTGCCGGCGTCGAGCAGTCGAGCGCCATGGTTTCGCCGCCCGTCGTGAATTCCAGGAGAGGACGCGCGGCAACGGCCCTCTCGATCACCTCCCACCACAGATCCACGTGGCCGTCGATGAGCCCCGGCGCGATGTAGACCGTGATCGGCGCGCGATGCTTCTCCAGCACCGGCAGCGCCTCGAGTTGGTTGTCGCGGTATCCGTCGTCCGCCGTGATCGCGGCGAAGCGATTGCCCCGCCTTCCGCCTTTCAGGCGCTCGCAGGCTTCGTCCATCGAGACGAAATCGTAGCCGCTCGACTTCATGTCCTGGATGAGGCCGTCGAGAAAACGCGGCGTCACGCGCAGATGCCGGTTCACGCTGTGGGGATTGCCCGGCGCGGCGGTGACGCGGTGCAGCATCAGGATGGCGCCGGAGCCGCCGAGCAGCGGCCGGGCCAGCGGGGCGAGGCCCGACAGCCGCGCCACGTTCAGCGCAAACTTCCTGACCGCTTCGGTCGCGTCGATCATTGGTTCACTTTTTCGGCCTACCCTGACGGCCGGTCGTCAAGTCGCGGCGATGACCAGCCTCTTTCGATTACGCCGCAAGGATTGAAGGATGGTTGACGCGGCATCGTCATTTTCCCGACGCGGCGCGAAGCGGCAGGCTACAGCCGCTGCACGTTCTCACGCCGCAGTCAGCGCCCTCGATGCCGAGGCTCTCGATTTCTACGAGAGCCTCGCAGGCCATAGCGCGGCCCCGCCGCAATCGGCCGCCTGGGTGCGGGCATGGGTGGAGAACGTCAGGCCGGAGGGGATCGTCGCGACGCTTTTCCAGGAAAAGCAGCCGGTTCTGGCGCTCGCGCTGGAGGTGGTTCCCAAAGGGCCGCTGCGGACGCTGCGCTTCATGGGCGGGCGGCATTGCAACGGCAATTTTCCGGCCGGAGATCTGGCGGCCATGCCGGCGGTCACGGCGTCCGACATCCTGGAGCTGGCGCGGGAGATCGGCCGGACGCGGCCCGACATCGACCTCATTCATCTGGAGCGGCTGGATGCTGGGAACGGCCCGGTCCGCAATCCACTGCTCCGCCACGCTCACATGCCGAGCCCGAACATAGCGCTGGCGGTAGACTTGGCGGGTGGCTTCGAAGGCGTCCTGGAGCGTATGAGCGGCAAGCGCAAGCGCAAGAAGCACCGTTCGCAGACGCGCAAATTCGAGGCGGCCGGCGGCTTCCGCCGTATCGAGGCGCAGACGCCCGAGGAGGCGGCGCGGCTCCTCGACGCCTTCTTCGCGATGAAGGCAAAACGCTTCCGCAAGATGGGGATCGCCGACGCCTTCGGGTCGCCGGCCGTACGCGGCTTCTTCCATGACCTCTTCGTCTCGGACCTGAGGCGGACGGAGCGGCAGTTTTTCCTGGAGGGGCTGGAGGTCGCCGGCATGCTTCGTGCCGTCACCGGCTCCAGCATCTGCGGCCGGCGCATGATCTGCGAATTCGGCGCGATCGCCGAGGACGACCTCGCCCACGCAAGCCCGGGGGACTTTCTCTTCTTCGACAACATCCGGCTGGCCGCGGAGCGGGGCTTCGAGATCTACGACTTCAGCGTCGGCGACGAGCCCTACAAGCGCCTGTGGTGCACGCTCGAATCCACGCAATTCGACGTGTTGCTGCCGCTTTCGGCGAAAGGCAGGCTCCTTGCGGCCGGCTTGCGGACGCTCGGCGCCGCAAAGGCGCGCGTCAAGTCGAACCCGCGGCTGTGGTCGCTCGTCAAGCGGCTGCGGCGGCAGGTTGCGGGCGGCGAGGCGCTCGTCTCGGAAGATTGACCGCCGTCAGGCGGCCCTGCGCCCCGGCATGGGGGCGTGCGGCGGGCGATAGCCGACCGGCGTAACCAGCGTCAGGTTCGCATAGCCGCGCTCGCGCAAGGCGGCCGCGGTCTCCCCGATCGCCTCGTCCGTCGGCTCAAGCACGCTCACCAGAACCTCGGCGCTCTCGCTCACCAGGCGCTGGATGCCCTCCGCGTCGGTCGGACCGCATTCCACGACCACCACGTCATAGGCCGTGGTCAGCGAATCCATGATGATCGGCAGGCGGTCGGCGGCGCGCATCGCCTTGACCGGGTTGGCGGTCCCCACCGGAATCACATGGCAGT
Organism: Hyphomicrobiales bacterium; assembly: GCA_017305925.1. GTDB lineage: Bacteria > Pseudomonadota > Alphaproteobacteria > Rhizobiales > Rhizobiaceae > Arvimicrobium. The sequence goes on from JAFKJW010000185.1 coordinate 20,471, forward strand.
CGGAATAGTGGTCGGTGTGGATCACGTCCATGAACTGTGCCTCCGAGGCGAGCAGGTTCGTGATGCCGGGCAGCGAGACGGTATCCAGCATCGGGCGCGAGGCAGCGCCGGCCGAAGTCAGATCGAGGAGCAGGACGCGCAGACCGGCATCGGCCACCTCGCGGGCGACCAGGACGGCGGAGGCCGCAGCCTCGTCGCCTTCGGGCGAGACGAAGATCGCACGCGAGGCGCCGCCCGATATCAGCCTTTCGGCGGCCGTCTCGACGCTGATCTCGCCGAGCGGCGAGGGCCTGAACGGCTGCGGCACCGCAAGTTCGTCCTCGTCCTCCTCGTCAGCATAGGCAGCCGGACCGGCCGTTTCCCCAGCCTCCCGGGGCGCTTGCGCGAAACGCGTCAGCGGCATTCCCCGTTCCGGCAGCGATGCGGGCGGCGCCGGTGCCGCCGCGGGAATGTCCGCCTTTGCCACGGCCGGCATCTCGACCTGCGAAATGGGCTCGATCCGCGGCCGCGGCGCAGGGCGCATGGCGCGGCCGCTGAACAGTTCGCGCAGCAGCGTGACGATCGCCATGACCAGCAGCGAAGCGACGAAAGCCGCGCCGGTGATCGGGAGGATCTTCGGGAAATATGGCTCGACCGGCGCCGTCGCGGCCGAAAACACCCGCGCATCGACCGGCAGATAGTTGCGGTCCTTGCGGGACGCCGCCTCGCGATAGCGCGTCAGGTAGGATTCCAGCAGCTCGCGCTGTGCTGTGGCCTCCCGCTCCAGCGAACGCAGTTCGACCTCCTCCTCGCCGGCCCGCGCGGACTCCGCCTTCATGCGGTTGAGGTCGCCGAGAAGCTGCTCCTCGCGCAGCCGGGCCGTGCTGGCTTCCGCGGTGAGGCTGGCCAGCACGTTCTGCGCCTCGCGGCGAATCTGCGTGTCGAGATCGGCGAGCTGGGAGCGCATGGCGCGCAGGCGCGGATGGTTGTCGAGCAGCGTCGTCGAAAGATCGGCGATGTCGGCCTTCAACTGCACCTCGCGCTCGCGCAGGCGCTGGATGAGGCCGGAGGACAGGACATCCGGCAGGGCATCGAGAGAAGCGCCGCTTTTCAGCGCGCCGCGGACGCTTTCGGCCTTGGCCTCGGCCGCGGCGCGGCCGGCACGCACCCGCGACAGCTCGGTGGAGATCTCAGAGAGCTGCTGCGTGGCCAGGACCGAATTGTTCTGGCCGACCAACAGGTCGGACTTCGCCCGGAAGTCGGCCACACGCGCCTCTGCTTCCTTCACGCGCTTCGAAAGATCCGCGATCTCGGGCTCCAGCCACGCGGTGGCATCCGAGTTGGAGGCGAGCTTGGCGTCGCGCTGCGCCTTCAGGTAGACGTCGGCGATGGCGTTCGGGACGGCCGCCGCGAGCTTCGGGTCCTCGGAGGAGAACTCGATGACGATGACGCGCGAATTCTCGACGCGGTAGATGGAGAGCTTTTCGCGGAACGTCTTCAGGACGCGGTCTTCCGGCGGAATTTCGGACGGATCCGCCTTCAGCCGGGCAGTCACGAGCAGCCAGTCCATGAAGGACGGATGCGCGGCCTCGTCGAACTCGCGCAGTCCGGCAAGATTGAGATCTTTGGCCACCTGCCTGAGGATGTCCGCCGACGACATCACCTCGACCTGGCTGGTGACTCCCTCCTGGTTGAGATCGGGATCGTTGGAATCGCGCGTCTGTTCCTGCGGCCGTGTATAGACGGACTCGCGCGCCTCGATCAGCACGCGCGTCTCGGCCTTATAGAGGGGCGTCGCGAGCCAGGCGGCCAGGAAGGCAAGCGCCGTCAGAGCGCAGGCCACCACGAGAATTCGCGCCCAGTCGCGGACAAGACTATGGAACAGTCGACCGAGATCGACATCGACGTCATTTGCTGCAGCTTCGACGCGGGACATGGAACCGCACTCTCCTGGAACGCGGCAATCGTAAAGGCGTATGGTAACTCAGTGGTTAAGAACGGAGCGGCGTCCGAACCGCCCCTGCCAGGCAGCAAAGCGCGCCGGCGGTCGTCCCTTTTACCGGCCATTAACCCTAACAATCGATAAAGGACGAGATCGTTGTCGGATGCCCGAGCCGGTGCATCCCGGAGCCTGTCGTCGCATGAAACGCATTCTCGCCGTTGCCGCCGCCCTTCTCGCGAGCGCTCCCCTGCTGGGCTGCTCTGGATACCGGCCGGCGCCGGCGGCCTTCCATGCCGCGATCACGCAACCCTATCGCCTCGGCGCGGGCGATCGCGTGCGCATCACCGTGTTCGACCAGGAGAACCTGACCAACAGCTACAGCATCGACCAGTCGGGCTATCTCGCCTTTCCGCTGATCGGGTCGATTCCGGCCCGGGGCAGCACGGCCCAGCAGCTCGAAGGCGCCATAGCCGGGCGGCTGCGGCAGGGCTATCTGCGCGACCCGGACGTTTCGGTCGAGGTCGACAAATACAGGCCCATCTTCGTCATGGGCGAGGTCGGCGCCGCCGGCCAGTACTCCTTCGTTCCCGGCCTGACGGCGCAGAAGGCGATCGCCATCGCCGGAGGCTTCACGCCGCGTGCCAACCAGGCGAACATCGACATCACGCGCGACATCAACGGCAAGGTGATGACCGGACGTGTCGCGACGTCCGACCCGATCCTTCCGGGCGACACGATCTATGTCCGCGAACGCCTCTTCTGAAATCCAGAACGGCGTGGCGCAGAAATCTCTCCGTATCGTTCATTGCTTCCGATCTCCGGTGGGCGGCATCTTCCGCCATGTGCGGGATCTGACGGAGGCCCAGCTCGCGGCCGGCCACGCCGTCGGCATCGTCTGCGATTCCACGACGGGCGGGGCTTATGAAGAGAAGCTGTTCGAGGAGCTGCGCCCGGCGCTGGCGCTCGGCGTCCACAGGACGCCGATGCAGCGCCACATCGGCCCGGGCGACGTCGCCTCGGCATGGCGAACGTTTGGAATAATCAAGAGATTGCAGCCGGATATCCTGCACGGGCACGGCGCCAAGGGCGGCGTCTACGCACGGGTCTTCGGCTCGCTCCTGCGGGTTTCCAGGTCTCGCGTAGCCCGCCTCTATGCCCCGCATGGCGGAAGCCTGCACTATGACGAGCACACCCTCACGGGAAAGCTCTTCTTCAGGGTGGAAGGGATGATGGCGCGCTTCACCGACCACCTCCTTTTCGTCTCCGACTATGAACGGCGCGCCTACAGAAAGAAGGTCGGCGAACCTCCCGTCCCCAACAGCCTCGTCTACAACGGCCTGAGGGAAGAGGAATTCGAGCCGGTCGGCGAGGCGCCGGACGCGGCCGACGTCCTCTATATCGGCATGATGCGGGATCTGAAGGGACCGGATATCCTGATAGACGCCGTTCCGCTGGCCGAGCAGCGGCTCGGGCGCCAGTTGCGCGTCGTGATGGTCGGCGCCGGCGACGACCTGCCGACTTATCAGGCGCAGGCCAAGCGTCTCGGGCTGGAGGGGAGAGTCGTCTTCAAGCCCCCGATGCGGGCCCGCGAGGCATTCGCGCTGGCAAGACTGGTCGTCGTCCCGTCGCGGGCGGAAGCGATGCCCTATATCGTGCTGGAGACGCTCGGTGCCGGCAAGCCGATGATCGCCACGGCGGTCGGCGGCATTCCGGAGATTTTCCCGCAAAACTCCCCCGCCCTCATCGCGCCGGACGTCGCGCAGCTCGCCGGCAAGCTGGCGGAGGCGCTTTCCGACCTTGCGGCATACGGGCAGCTCATGCCCACCACGGACCTCCTCAAGACCCGCTTTTCGGCCGCGGCCATGGCGAGGCAGATCGAGGACGCCTATCGGGGAGCGTTGGGGCGCTGAGCCCATCGGACGATTGACGGACATCAAGGGTTTCTTAGCCCGTTTCTGCTATCCGGCAGGTACCGGAGCATGAGACCGCCGATGAACGACATGGATCCCGCAGGGCGCTTCACGGCAGCTGCGGTGCGCACCTTTCAGGATGACGAAGAGGAAGCGGCGGCCGGCGTGCTCAATCCGGCCGCGCAGCAGATCGCCATGCAGTACCGGCGCGACAGCATGTCGCCGGTGATGGCCACGGGAACGATCCGCCTGATCGAATTCGGCCTGCTCACCGTCTCGGGGCTCGTGCTCTGGGGCGCCTATGTCGGCAGTGCACATCTGGATCTCCTCTGGCACTATCTGGCGATCGTCGCGCTCGGCTCGGGCGCGACCGTCATCGCGCTCGACCTGGCGAACGCCTACGAAATTTCCACGCTGATGCGGCCGATGCGCTATTTCGGCAAGATGCTCGTGGTCTGGTCGGCGGTCTTCGCGCTGCTGGCCGTCATCGGCTTCTTCATGAAGACCTCCGCCGCCTATTCGCGCTTCTGGTTCGGCGCCTGGTATGTCACCGGTATCGTGCTGCTCATGACATTGCGGCTGATCTCGGCGCGGCTGTTCCGGCGCTGGGCGCGCAACGGGCGCATGGAGCGGCGGGCCGTCATCGTCGGCGGCGGCAAGGCGGCCGAGGCGCTGATCCGCTCCATCGAGCAGCAGCAATACAACGACATCCGCATCTGCGGCATCTTCGACGACCGCGACGACAAGCGTTCGCCACCGATCGTGGCGGGCTATCCCAAGCTCGGCACGGTGGCGGAGCTGATCGAATTCGCGCGCATCGCACAGATCGACATGCTCATCGTCTCGCTGCCGCTGACGGCCGAGAAGCGCGTGCTGTCGCTGCTCAAGAAGCTGTGGATCCTGCCCGTCGACATCCGCCTCTCGGCTCACTCGAACCAGTTGCGCTTCCGCCCCCGCTCCTACTCCTTCATCGGATCGGTGCCGCTGCTCGACATTTTCGACCGGCCCATCAACGACTGGGACTCGGTCGCCAAGCGCGCCTTCGACGTGGTGTTCAGCCTGCTCGGCATCGTCGTCTTCTCCCCGGTGATGCTCGCCACGGCGATCGCCATCAAGCTCGACAGCAAGGGGCCGGTGCTCTTCAAGCAGGAGCGCCACGGCTTCAACAACGAGATCATCAAGGCGCCCGGCTCGCCGTGACCAAGAACGACCCGCGCGTCACGCGCGTCGGCCGCTTCATCCGCAAGACCTCCATCGACGAGCTGCCGCAGTTCTTCAATTCGCTGTTCGGCAGTCTGTCGCTGGTCGGCCCCCGCCCGCATGCGGTGGCGGCGCAGTCGCACAACAAGCTCTACCACGAGGTCGTCGACGGGTATTTCGCGCGCCACCGCGTAAAACCCGGCGTCACCGGCTGGGCGCAGATCAACGGCTGGCGCGGCGAGATCGACAATGACGACAAGATCCGCAAGCGCACGGAGTTCGACCTCTACTATATCGAGAACTGGTCGCTCTGGTTCGACCCGCAGATCCTCCTCCTGACCCCCATCCGCCTGCTCAACACGGAAAACGCCTATTGACCGCGATCGCCGAGCCCCTCAGCCGGCAGGCCATCAACGCCAAGTCGATCGCCCTGATCTCGACCGGAGCGGTCTCCTTCGGCGTCTTCCTGTCGGGTTTCGTGATCCGGGAGCCGGCCCCCTACGAGCTCTACATGACGGGGCTGATCGGCGTGTGGGCGCTGTTCGGCCTGCGCATATCGCGCTCGATCCTGCCGCTGGCGCTCCTGCTCGTCACCTTCAACATCGGCGGCATGTTCGCCATGACGCAGATGGAGACGATCGGGAACACGCCACTCTATCTGGCCGTGTCGATGTTCCTCGCCTTCACGGCGATCTTCATCGCGGCGATCATCCGGTCGAACCCCGGCCTCTTCCGGCCGATCTTCCTCGCCTGGCTGGCGGCGGCCATCCCCACCGCGAGCCTCGGCATCCTCGGCTATTTCCACGCCTTTCCCGGCGCCGAGATATTTACGCGCTACGACCGCGCGGCGGGCGCCTTCCAGGATCCGAACGTGTTCGGCCCCTTCCTGGCGCTGCCCGGCGTCTACCTGCTGCACCGCATGCTGACCGAGAGCCCGGCCAAGATGCCGCTCTACGCCGCGCCGCTGCTGATCATCGCCGGCGGCATCTTCCTCTCCTTCTCGCGCGGGGCGTGGGGGCTGTTCGCCTTCGCCGCCGTGCTCACCGTCTTCCTGGTGTTCCTGCAGACGACGAGCGGCAAGCTCAGGCTGCGCATCGTCGTCATGACCGTGCTTGCCGTGGCGCTGCTGGCCGTGGCGGTGATCGTGGCGCTGCAAATTCCCAAGATCGCGGACCTCTTCAGCGCGCGGGCCCATCTCGAACAGAGCTACGACACCGCCCGGCTCGGCCGCTTCGCGCGCTACACGATCGGCTTCCAGATGGCACTCGAGCATCCGCTCGGCATCGGCCCGCTGGTGTTCGGCACGATCTTCGGGGAGGACACCCACGACATCTGGCTGAAGGCGCTGATGGACTATGGCTGGCTCGGCTTCGTCTCCTATCTCGGCCTGCTCGTCTGGACGCTCGCCGCCGGCGGGCGCATCCTGCTGCGGAACCGTCCCTGGCAGCCCTATCTCCAGTGCGCCTATGTCGTGCTGATCGGCCATATCGCGCTCGGCACCGTGATCGACATGGACCACTGGCGCCACTTCTACCTGCTGCTCGGCCTGATCTGGGCGGCCATCGCGCTGGAGCGGCGATACCAAGCGGGCCTGCCGCAGCGCAGCAGTCCGCAAAAGGACGCCTGAGAGGCGCCGGTCTCCACCTCGCGTCCGGACCGCGGCCTATGCCGCTGCCAATTGCTCCGGCGGCTCCACGGGAGGCAGCGCAGGCTGGCTGCCGGGATCCTGACGCTGCCCGCGCGGCACGTTGCGGATCGGGTCGTTCAGCAGCCGCAGGCCGTTGAGCACGACCAGCACCGTTCCGCCCTCGTGCCCCAGGACGGCGAGCGGTAGCGGCAGGTCGAAGAGCACCGCGCCGGCGACGAGCAGCAGCATCGCGCCGATCGCGAAGGCCAGGTTCTGCCGGATGATCGCCACGGTCCGCTTCGCCATGCGATGCGCTTCGCCGAGCCGCCCCATATCTTCCGACAGGAGCGCCACATCGGCGGCCTGAAGCGCCACCTCCGAGCCCGCCGCGCCCATGGCGATGCCCACG